>CAZPJE010000206.1:0-2048 GCA_964586725.1 uncultured Steroidobacteraceae bacterium
GCAGCGACAGCGCCGGGGCCAGCCACAGCGAGCGGCTCGGCGTCACGCACGTGACGTCGGCGTAGTCGATCCGCAGTCGCAGCGCGCCTGATTGCACGAGCAGATGATCCGCCTTGAAGGTATAGCGGCAGGGATAGCAGAACAACAGCAGGATCAGCACGACGAGCGCGAATACGCCCAGCACCAGCAGCGCATACGGCGTGGCGAAGCGCAGCGACATCAAGCCGCGGAACAGCATCGCGCTCAGGGCCAGGCCCAGCAGCATGATCAGCCAGGTATCGATCTTCGAGTTGTAGGTCACGTCGGACATCAGCGCCCCCCTGCTTGCCGCGTGCTCACAGCCAGCGCCGCACACGCTGCGCGTAGGCAGCATACGGCTCACCAAAGCGCTCGCGCAGTATCCGCTCCTCCGGAATGATCTGGAAGCGCGTGATGTACAGCACGAACAACAGCGGCCCGATCAGCGCGAGCGGCGACGCGAGGAACGCCGCCCAGGCGAGCAACAGGCACAGCATGCCCACGTACATCGGGTTGCGCGTGAGGCGGTACACGCCACCGTCGACGAGCGCGCTGGCCTTCTCCGGTCGCAGCGGGTTCACGGTCGTGCGCTTCGCGCGGAAGGCGACCAGACCGAGCACATCGAAGCCTAGCCCGACCGCGACCAGCACAGCCGTTGCCGCGTAGCGCAGCGGGTCACTGATCGGCAGCGGCGACCCCAGCTTCGACAGACCCCACATCACGAGGCCGACAATCACACCGACCACCGGCGGTGGGATCTTGTGCTCCAGCCAAGTCACGTCGATTCCTCGGGAACCTCAGTGACGGAGACGTCTTGCAGCGAGTCGTCGAACTCTCCCGGCTCGGCCATCGCCGAGGCAATACCCGAGTCGATCAGTTGCCCATGGGATGGGTACCACATGCCCTCGCCGCCACGCCGCATCGCGGTGCTGACGAAGCCAGCGCTGACCCCCTGCCCTTTCAGAAACTCAATGTATTTGCGTCGGTCTGGTTCGGCCCAACCGGATACCAGGCCGCGGTAGCCCACTTCATGGAGCCCGACGCGCGCCTTCGGTCCGAGCAGCCGCTCGGCGCCGGACGCGAAGGCGATCACGCAGGCGCTCGAACACTCGCCCGAAACATAGGTGGAGAAGCCACGATCACGAATGCGGTCGCCCAACCGATAAGCCTCGGCCAGCCTGCCGCCTTCGCTGTTCAGGCGAACTACCCGCACGTTTTCAAAGGACGCCAGCGCGTCATCGACCTTGGCAGTGAGCCCGAAGCCGATCGGACCTTCGATGTTGAGTTCTTCGCCGCCCTTCAACACCAGCACGGAGTGGTTCGAATACTCCTTGTCGCCATCGATGATGCGCAGCATCTCGAGTGCGATCGGCGCCTGCACGAGGAAAACGTCGACGACGAATCGGGCCGCCGCGATCGCCGTCACGCCCATCGCCAGTTGCGCCCAGAGCTTCTGGCCGCCGCGGGCGCGATAGTTCTGTGCCGAGCGCCATACACCCACCAGCTGCCAGACGATGATCGCCGAGGCAAACGCCAGAAACGCGAGCGTGACGAATGCCACGGACTCCGGCGCGTCGGCGAGGCTCAGAGCGTCGACGATGGCGCCGATAAATGCCACCACCAGTGTCGATGCGAGGACCATGACCCAGAAGCTGACGGGCAGCGACAGCTCGCCACGCCAGTGGCGCAGCAGCAATACGCCTAACTTCTGCTGCCACGTCTGTGCAGATGTCTCGTCGGTCTTCGAGGGCGCTGTCTTTGCAGCGCCACGCGATACAGGTTGCGGCGCGTTCACCGCCGCACGCGGCGCGCGCTCCGGCTCCGGCTGCGGCACCACACGCTGCACGACCGGTCGCGGCCGCAACTCGCGGATCTCCCCCGCCGGCACCCATTCGTCCATGCCTTCGGTCCAGGCCCAGGCGTCGAGTGGCACCTTGCCGGCTTGCAGCTCCTCGGAGAGCTGCGCGGTGCTCAGCGGCCCGCGGCGCTTGCGCGCGACGACGATGTACCAGCTCATAGTGACCGCCTCG
>CAZPJE010000207.1:0-3786 GCA_964586725.1 uncultured Steroidobacteraceae bacterium
TTGCTCGGGCCGGCGGCAGGCCGAAGGCGAGCGATGACGTCGCTATCATGAGCGTCGTCGGGATCGGTGAAGTTGCCGCGTCCTTTGTGGAGCAGTCGATCCGGGTGACGCCGGACGCCGCCTCTTGCCTGAACCGAGCCCCAGCTGGATCAGCGCGGCCGCCACCGACGAGTCGACGCCGCCCGACAGGCCGAGGATCACCTGCTCGGCGCCGACCTGCTCGCGGATGCGCTCGACCGACTCGTCGACGAAATTCGGCATCGTCCAGTCGGCCTTCGCGCCGCACAGGTCTAGCACGAAGCGGCGCAGCAATCCGATGTACCCGGTGGTGTTCTTCGATGCGCTGCGGGTCAAGATCCGGGGCGACGGCGTGGTCAGCAACAAGGCCGTCTACCTGGCGCTCGCCATCCTGCCCGACGGTACGCGCGACGTGCTGGGGCTGTGGGTCGAGCAGACCGAGGGTGCCAAGTTCCGGCACAAGGTGTTCAACGAGCTCAAGACGCGGGGTCTCACCGACACCTGATCGCCGTGGTCGACGGCTCGAAAGGGCTGACGGAAGCGACCTCGGCCGTGTTCCCGAAGACGACGGTGCAGACCTGCATCGTGCACCTGATCCGCAACAGCCTCGACTACGCGAACTGCAAGGACCGCAAGCCGTTGGCGCAGGCGCTGCGGCCGATCTGCACCGCGCCCAGCGCCGAGGCGGCGGCCGAGCTGCTCGAGGCGTTCGCCGCCGGGCCGTGGGTCGAGGCCAAGAACTCGACCCGCGGCTGCTCGCAGCCCGGCAGCGTTCACGCCCGGATGCGTCCGAATGGGCGCCTTCGCGGTCGGATCGCGGCACTTTCCGACCGCTTCGTCACGGTAACTCCTGGGACACGAAGTGACTTGACGGTCTAGCGTTAACCGACTAGTCTCTTGGTGACCGTATAGTTCATTCGGTGGCGCTCCACCCCGCCTGCTGCGGTGCTTCCCTCAGGAGTCGAATCCATGATCCGCTGGTTCCACCGCGCCCTGGCACTCGGTGCCGTTGCCTTCGTCGCCGCTTGCGGCAGCAACAACGATCCGGTCCCCGCCCCGGCCCCCGCGCCCGTCTCGATCGCGCAGACCGCAACCGACGCCAACCTCACCGCACTGGTCGCGGCAGCCACCAAGGCCGGGCTGGTGCCGACGCTGTCGGATGCCAATGCCAATCTGACCGTGCTGGCGCCGACGAATGCCGCCTTCAACACCCTGGCCACGAGGCTGGGCTTCACGGACGCCACGGCCCTCGTCAACGCGCTCCCGGCGGCAGCCCTCCAGAGCATCCTGCAGTACCACGTCATCGCGGGCCGCGTCGGTGCGGCGGCGATCCAGTCAGGCCCCGCAACGCGCCCGACGCTGTACACCTTCGGCGCTGCACCCGCCACCTTGGCGGTGTCCACGACCGGCGGGGTCGGCTTCACCGATGCCGTCCTGACCCGTGCCAACGTGGTGACGGCGGACGTCGCCGCCTCCAACGGCGTGGTGCACGTGATCGACAAGGTTCTGGTGCCCCCGGGCGTGCTCAACGTGGTCCAGATGGCGCTCGCCAACCCGGATTTCACTTCCCTGACGGGCGCACTGGCAAGCCGCAATCTGGTCCCCACCTTGTCCGCTGCCGGTCCGTTCACCGTGTTTGCGCCCACCAACGCCGCCTTCACGGCGATCGCGTCGACGGTCGCCTCGCTGACCGGTCCGCAACTCGACACGGTGTTGACCTACCACGTGCTGGCGGGTCAGGTGCTGTCCACCGGCATCCCGTTCGGCACGCCGGTGACGACCGTCGCCGCACCCCGGCAGTTCACCATCACGGCCGGGCCGGCGCCCGCGATCGCCTCGATCGCCGACAGCACCGCCACACCGGCGCGCATCGTTGCCGTGGACATCCGCGCCAGCAACGGCGTGATCCACGTGATCGACAAGGTGCTGATTCCGAGCCCGCTCTGACGCGGGACGGGCGGCCGTGCGTGCCGCCCGCTGAATCGAAGGCTGATTCAGCGGGTGGACATGCAGCGCCGCCGCCGGCTCACGCCTTCGGCAGCGAGGCGCGTGCGTCGATCCGCGCGAAAGAGGCTGCGGCCTTAGGCGCCCGCGCCAGTCGAGCGACGCGAAGCGGAAATCCAGGTAACTGAGTGCACAGGCGAGTGTGATCTTGCCCAGGTCGAACGTGTCGCGATCCGCGTCACGACCAACGGCCACTCGCAGCCCGGCTGCGTTCACGCCCGGATGCGTCCAGGGTGCGCCCGAGAGAGCGCCTTCGCGTCGAGCGGCCCGCTTCGCATGGCGCTCGCTGCCCATGCCGGGCATTGGGAGGGCGGTCGAAATTCCGATCCCCTGCCCGAGGCGTCCGGAGGGCCGACCTCGTGTCGGGCAACCGGCGGATGTCCGCCCTGCCGCTTGCGCCGGTCCATGGGGAGGGCGTGTTCGGCGGGAGCTCGACGAGACCAATGTGGTGGCGGCGATCGCGCTGGCGCGTGAGCTCGGGACGAGGAAGCGGGTGGTCGCGCTGGGGTTCGATAGCGGGTTGAAGTACCTCGGCGGGCACCTGTATCCCTGACCCGCGGGTGCCGCGCCTGCACGCCGCGCAGCGGCAGACGTCGCACATCGCGTCGCCAACCTGCTCGCGGGCGGGTTCGGGGCGCGCGGGTGGTTGCGCGATCAGGCGGCCGGCCCACAGCGGGCCCTTCAGCCCAGACCGCCGACCCAGTTCTCCGTCAGCAACCCCGGCACCCGTTCGAACTCGGCGTGGTTGTTGGTGACGAGCACGAGCCCTTCGCTGCGCGCGTGGGCGGCGATGTGCAGATCGTTGACGCCGATCGGGCGCCCAGCCTTCTCGAGGTGGGCGCGGATCGCGCCGTAGTGCGACGAGGCCTTGGCGGGATAGGGCAGCACCTCGAGCAGGCTCGAGAACTCTTCGATCACCGCGAGGTTCTGCGATGCCCGGGCGCTCTTCTCGGCGCCGTGACAGAGCTCGCTCAGGGTGATCGCCGAGATCGCCATGCGGCCGGCGTTCTCGTTGAAGACGCCCATCACCTCGACCGGCCGCCGCTTGATGACGTAGATCGCGATGTTGGTGTCGAGCAGATACTTCAACATCGCGGATCCGGCTTCAGAAGGGCTCGCGCTCGCCCTGCTCCTGCGCGGCACGCTCGACCATGAAGTCGCCGGTCCCCCGCGGCCCGTTCAGGAAGAACTCGTCCCAAGTGTGGCCTACCGGCGAGATGATGCGGTCCACACCGCGAGCCCGAACCCGCACCTTCTTGACCCCATCGGGCAGGCGCACATCCGCGGGCAGGCGCACGGCCTGGGACCGGTTGTTGGTGAAGACGGTGGTGATGGTCATTGCACGCCCAGCGTGGGATACCCCACAAGTATATACCATCCGAAAGCCGGCGGCTTCAACCTGCACGCCGCGGTGCGGGTCGAAGCACACGAGCGCAAGCGGCTGGAGCGGTTGTGCCGCTACATCACCCGGGCGGATAGGAGTCTCGAACACCCTCACGAGGCCAAGAACGCGACCCGCGGCTGCTCGCAGCCCGGCAGCGTTCACACCCGGATGCGTCCGAACGGACGCCTTCGCGCTTAGGTGTGTATTCGTGCCACTAGGTGCCAGCCAGTGCCAGACGCCGAATCACTCCCACTCGATCATCAACGAGCGTTTTAACCATTTGATTTTCATAGCACTTTCCACTGCCACTCGGACTTTTACCGTCACTTTTACCGTCAACCTGCCAAGCACCAGCATTGGCGCGGGTTTGCGGGCGATTT
>CAZPJE010000208.1:0-29855 GCA_964586725.1 uncultured Steroidobacteraceae bacterium
GCGTGCGGCCGACCTGGCGCGACTGCTGGAACTGCACCTGCCCTTCATGCCCGGCGAGGCACAGCGCGCGCTCGATGTAGCCGCGCGTCATGACGTTGTTCGCGTAGTTGTTGTTGTCGGTGGTCTCGCGCACCAGCACCATGCGCCGGAAGCCCTCGCGGTAGAAGTCGAGCGCCACGTCTTCTTCGAAACGCGTCAGGCCTTCGGTCGGCGCATACGCGCCGCTGCGCACGTCGACCCGATCGCCGAACAGCGCGGTCAAGGTCTGCGCGGTCGCGTGCTCCACGTCGACCGTCGCGCGCGACAGCCGCGGCGTCAGGTCCTCGTGCAGCACGCTGAAATCGGTGATGCCGGCCGCGTAGGAATACTCATCGGCATCGCGGATGCCGTTCGGGAACGCGAGCGGGTTCGGCCCGGGGCCGCGGGCCGGCGCGCCGATCATGAACACGCCGTCGAGGTAGTTCGTGCCATCGCGCGGGTCGATCGCCCACAGCGAGCGCTGCAGCGGCGCCTTCACGTCCTTCGCGGGCGTGATCATGCCGGGCGTCGCGGGCACGGCACTCGCGGCGACGGTGACCTTCGGGTCGTAGATCGACACATAGGTCTGGCGGTCGGCGGACAGGCGATACAGCCCGATCGAATCGTGCACGCCTTCGAGACCGGGCGCGGCGAAGCCGACCGCGAACGGTGTGAGCCCGAGCTGCACGCGGAACGGAAACGCGCCGAAGAAATTCTGCGTGCACGGTGCGTTCGGCGCACTGGCGCGCGCGCCGAAGCTGCGCTTGACGACTTCGCGCCGATACAGCGGATCAAAACCCTCGGGCTCGGCCCAGTCGGTGATCAGCACGGCGATGCGGTCGCGGTTCGGGCCCGCCGCGGGCGCACCCTCAGCGAGGGCGCGATCCGCGAGCGCCGCGGACAGCGCGGCAGCGACGGCCAGCGCGACCAGGCCCGCGGCGAGTCGCCGCGCGATCGTCCGTTGCCCTGCGCTTCGCCGGATCAACTCAGGTCGCACATCGGCCATCGACAGTTCCCCCCGAAACCGCGCCAGGCCTTGATGTTAGGCGCGCGACATTCCAGGAGTGGGCTTCACGGGCAGCGTGCCGCAGTGCGGACGCGCGGCGCGGCGAACTCAGCCGCCGTGCTTCGGCTCAGGGGTATCGGTTTCGTCGTGCGCGGGATCTGCGCCGGGCTTGTCGGGCGCGGCCGGCTTGCCGCCCGCGGCGCGCATGGTGGCGAGCCAGCTTTCCTGCATCTGCTGCCACATCGCGAGGTTCTGCTGCATCAGGTCGCCGAACGGACTCAGCGGCGTGTTGTGCATCAGCTTCGACAGCTGCGACTGCATCGCCTGCTGCTGCTGCACGACGGCCGCGACGCTCTGTTCGAGGTAGCGGCCCATGTAGCCCTGCATCGAATCGCCGTAGAAGCGGATGATGGACTCGAGCGTCGGCGTCGAGAGGATCGGCTGACCGAACTGTTCCTGGTCGGCGATGATCTGCAGCAGGATCGACCGCGTGATGTCCTCGCCGCTTCTGTCTTCGACGATCTTGATCTTCGCGCCGCCGACGATCAGCTTGCGCAGGTCGTCGAGCGTGACGTGACGGCTGGCCGTGGCATCGTAGAGCCGGCGGTTCGCGTACTTCTTGATGACGCGTTCTTCTGACACAGGGGCTAGTCTACCCGCAATTGGGCGTTTATCTGGCGCTGCAATAAAGAAGGGGAGCGGGCACGAGGGGGGTGTGCACCGCCCCCGGAGGGGGACGTTTCATAACAGGCCCCTTGGGGGCCGCGTTACGGCGCCGGCGAGGCCGACGCCCGGGGGAACCTGCGCCTGATCAGGCGCGCTGGCGCACCGCGGCGCTCAGTTCTTCGTTCGCCGCTTCGAACCACTTGCCGAGGTCGGCCTGGGTCGTCTGCGCGAGCTTGACCCAGTCGTTCGAGCGGGCGGTCTGCTTGGCGACGAACTCCTGCGCGAGCTGGGCCTGCTTGGTGGCGAGCTCGGCCGGGTCCTTCGCGCCGACGACCGTGTTGGCCTGGGCGATCGCGAAATCGAGGGCTTCACCAACGACTGCGTAGCCTTCGCGGGCGGCGCGCTCGGCGCTGCGGACGAACAGCTGGTTCAGTTCGATGAACGGGCCCATCGCCTTTTTCTGGAAGGCGAGGAAGGCGTTGAAGTCGGGGATCTGGTGGGTCATGGCGGCGCTCCAGCTCGTGATGGGAGAACTATAGCGGGCTTTTTAATGCAATGCAAAACTTTTTGTGACAGCCCTCCCGGATGGGAGTGATTCTCTTAAACATCATTTAAATCAATCAGCTACAATCCGACTTCTGCTGGCCCCCGGCATCGCGGGTCGGTCCATGATTTTGCATCGCAAGAGGTTTGCATGAGCGACAAGGGCACCGACACGCTGTACTGGACCGACGTCTACCTCAAAGGCCAGGAGGAGTTCCTGAAGCGCTGGAGCCAGTTCGGCGCTGCGCAGCCAGGCTCTGCGGGCGCGTCACCCTTCGCGTCGCCCTTCAATGCGCAGTTCGCGTCACCCGCGGGCTGGCCGAACTGGGCGCAGCTGTTCGGCGCGCAGATGCCTGGCCCCGCGGCCGATGTCACGCGCCACTGTTTCAACCTGCACGAGCAGTACCTGACGGCCACGCGCTCGCTGTGGGACACCCTTGCGAAGGCGGCGGCGCAGCCCGACCCGGCGCAGCGCGTCACCGAGTTCACGCAGGGCCTGCAGCAGCTGCAGGGCCAGTTCACGAACCTCTGGCAGTCGATGTTCACGCAGTGGAGCGGCAACTCCGCGACCGCCGCGAATGCCGGCGGCGCCGCCAAGTCGCCTTTCGGGCTGCAGCAGATGCCGCAGTCGCTCGATATGCCGGCGCTGGGCCTGACGCGCGAGCGCCAGGAAGCGCTGCAGCAGTTGCAGCAGCTGATGGGCGAGTACCTGCAGCAACAGGGCGCGCTGAGCCAGCTGTGGGGCGAAGTGATCGCCGACGGCCTGAAGCGGCTCGGCGAGACGCTGACGGCGAAGCTGCAGAGCGGCGATCTGCCGAAGTCCGGCAAGGCGCTCTATGACCTGTGGGTCGAGAGTGGCGAAGCGGCCTATGCGGTGATGGCGCACAGCCCGCGCTACGCGAAGGCACAGGCCGATCTCGGCAACACGCTCGCCAAGCTGCGCACGCAGCAGCGCGAAGTCATCGAATCGGTGAGCCGCGAGCTCGACCTGCCGACGCGCGCCGAGCTGAACACCGTGCACCGCCGCTTGAAGGACATGAAGGCCGAGATCCGCCAGCTGCGTGCCGAACTCGACCGCGCCAAGGCGCCGCGCACCAACGGCGCCCGCAGCGCGAAGCCGCGCACCGACCTGGCCAGCTGACGCATCGCGAACTCCGAAGGATACGAACATGACTGACAACACTCTCGATCCCCAGGTCGCGATGCGCGAGCTGGTCGACTTCAGCCAGAAATTCGCCGCCGGCATCCCGGCGCTGCAGGCCGCGTCCGGCGTCGAAGTCGGCTGCTCTGACAAGGAAGCGGTGTTCCGGGACGACAAGATCACGCTGTACCGCTTCAAGCCCATCGCGAAGCCCGCGGGCGTCACGCCAGTGCTGATCTCGTACGCGCTCGTGAACCGGCCCTACATGATGGACCTGCAGCAGGATCGCTCGCTGATCCGCCGCCTGCTCGAGCAGGGCCTCGATGTCTACCTGATCGACTGGGGCTACCCGGACGGCGCCGACCGCTTCCTCGACCTCGAAGACTACATCAACGGTTTCCTCGACCGTTGCGTGCAGTTCGTGCTCGACCAGCACGGCATCGACAAGGTCAACCTGCTGGGCGTCTGCCAGGGCGGCACGTTCAGCCTGTGCTACTCGGCGCTGCACCCCGAGCGCATCAAGAACCTGGTCGCGATGGTGACGCCGGTCGATTTCAAGACGCCGGAGAACCTGCTGTCGAAGTGGGCGCAGGACATGGATGTCGATGCGGTCGTCGACTCGGGCGGCAACGTCTCGGGCGAGATGCTGAACGTCGCCTACGTGTCGCTGATGCCGTTCCGCCTGATGCAGCAGAAGTACGTCAGCCTGGTCGACATCCTCGGCGAGCCGAAGCAGGTCGAGAACTTCATGCGCATGGAGAAGTGGATCTTCGACAGCCCGGACCAGGCCGGCGATGCGTTCCGCCAGTTCACGAAGTGTTTCTTCCAGGAGAACCGCCTGATCAAGGGCACGGTCGAGCTCGGCGGCGAGAAGGTCGACCTGAAGAAGATCTCGATGCCGGTGCTGAACATCTACGGCCGCCAGGATCACCTGGTGCCGCCGTCGGCGTCGATTCCGCTCGCGAACCACGTCGGCACTCAGGATTACACCGCCTTCGAGATGGACGTCGGCCACATCGGCATGTACGTTAGCGGCAAGTCGCAGAAGCAACTGCCGGAGACCATCGCGAAATGGCTGAAGGATCGGGAGTAAAGACCATCGAGGCCACCGGCGCCGCCGCGGCGGCGTTGCAATCGCTGCAGGCGCAGGTCGGCCAGGAAGTGCACGTCAGCGACTGGCTCACGGTCACGCAGGATCGCGTCAACGCGTTCGCGGCGGCGACCGACGACCAGCAGTGGATCCACGTCGATCCGGCGCGCGCCAAGGCCGAATCGCCCTACGGCGCGACGATCGCCCACGGCTACCTGACGCTGTCGCTGCAGATCCCGCTGCGCGGCCTCGTGCAGGAGGGCAAGCCCTTCCTGCCGGGCGCGAAGAACGTCGTGAACTACGGCCTCAACAAGCTGCGCTTCCCGAACGCGGTGCGCGTCGGCAGCCGCATCCGCGGCCGCTTCACGCTGGTCGCGGTCGAGGCGGTCGCGCCCAACGTGCTGCAGGTCACCGAGGGCTACACGGTCGAGATCGAAGGCCAGGGCAAGCCCGGCTGCGTCGCCGAGAGCGTGATGCGCGTGATGTTCTGACACGCGCCGGCTTCGCCCAGCGCGAAGCCGCTCAGTCGATCCGCACCAGTGTCTTGCCGAAGTTCTCGCCGCGCATCAGCCGGCAGAACTGCGCCGGCGCGCCCGCGAGGCCCGCCACGACATCCTCGCAGTACGCCAGCCCGCCCGCCGCGTACAGCGGCAGCACGGCATCGAAGAACTCCGGCCGTCGCGACTCGTAGTCATAGACGATGATCGGCTCGATGCGGCCGCGGCAGGCCATCAGCGGACCGAGGTTGGGGCCGGGCGGCGGATCGGTGCGGTTGTACTGCGTGATCGCGCCGCACAGGATCACGCGCCCGTGCATCGCGAGGTGCCGCCCTTCGATCACGAGTCGCTGCAGTTCACCGAAGGTGTTGTCGAAGAACACGTCGACGCCGTCGGGCGCGAGCGCGCGCAGCCGCGCGCCGACATCCTCGGACTTGTAATCGATGCAGGCCTCGAAGTGCGCGCTACGCCGCACCCAGTCGCACTTCGCGGCGCCGCCCGCGATGCCGATCGCGCGGGCACCCCACTGGCGCGCGAGCTGGCCGACCATGCTGCCGACCGGGCCCGACGCCGCCGACACCAGCACGGTCTCGCCGGCGCGCAGCTTTGCGGTCTCGCGCAGCCCGAAGTACGCCGTCATGCCCGGCACGCCGAGGATGCCGAGCGCGGTGGACTCGGGCACGTGCCGCGGATCGAGCCGCCAAGCCGCATCGCCATCCGACACCGCCCATTCGGCGAGGCCGGTCTCGAGCACGAGCCGATCACCGACGGCGTGCACCGGATGGCGTGATTCGACGACCTCGGCGACCGCCTTCGCCGGCATCACGTCGCCCGGCTGCGGCATCCGCAGGAAGTGCCGGCCCGACAGCAGCGAGCGCACATAGGGGTCGAGCGACAGCCAGCGCGTGCGCACCAGGATCTGCCCGGGGCCGGGCTGCGGCCGCTCGCCGCGCACGAGTTCGAAGTCGGATTCCTGCGGCTGCCCCTGCGGCAGGCGTGCGATGCGGACTTGCATGTTCATGCCGCGAGTATGCGCCACTGAGCGCGCTCAGCCGCTCTCCATCTCCCAGGTGACGAGCGGCGCGCCGCGCCGGATCCACAGACCCGCGCCGACCGGGCGGAACGATTTCAGCAGGCGGCGGCGATACCAGTCGCCAGTGCGCAGGTGCACGTCGGGATCGGTGCGGCGCTGGTCGCAGTTCTCGAGCCAGTCGAGCTTCGTCAGCGCAGTGATGTAGAGCACGCCGCGGCACAGCCGCGCGAGGTTCGCGATCGCGCGCGCCGCGGCGCGATCGTCGAGGTACTGCAGCACGTCGTAGCAGATCACGAGTTCGAACGGCTTGCGGCTGCGCCAGTCGATCAGCGAGCCCTGAGTCCAGCCGTAACGCTCGCACAGATACTCGCTGACTTCGAGGCCGGTGTACTCGGCCTTCGGCAGCAGCCGCTGCAGCGGCGCGCGCAACAGCCCGAGGCCGCAGCCGGCGTCGAGCACCCGGCTGACCGGGCAGCCGATGTGTTCGACATAGGCGGCGATCAGCCGGGCGCGGGCGCGCATCTCGGCGCGCGACGTCACCGCGCTGCGACCGTCCAGGTAGAACTGGCGGTAGTAGTCGCGGTTGAAGCGCGCGCTGAGCGCGCGCGCCTCGAGCGAGGCGCGGCGGCCAGCGGCGCGCGGGCGACGCGCGCTCAAATGATGCCGTTGAGCTTCTTCGCGATCTCCGCGACCAGCGCCGGATCGGCCTTCGACACTTCCGGATACTCCGTGAAGCGCTCGGGGATCTTGATCGTCGCGTCGATGCCCATCTGCTCGGAACGGAACGCGCCGAACTGCGGCGACTTCTCGCTCGACGGATCGAGCACGAAGGCCTGGCCGGCCGGATTCATGATCGAATCGGAGATCGGCTGCCAGCGCGTCGCGATCGCCCACTCGACCTGCGCGAGATCGTAGGGATCGACATCCGGCCCGACGACGATGACGAGCTTGGCGGTGCGGCCCCAGCGGCCGGCCGAACCCCACACCGCATGGATGATGTACTTGCCGAACTCGACGTGCGGCTTCGACGCGCCGTCGACGGTCAGCTGCACGATGTAGGTCATGTTCGCCGTGACGGCGACGTCGTGCACTTCCGGGATCTTCTTGCGCAGGTCGGCGAGCACCTCGGCTTCGACCGGCAGCAGGCCGATGTAGTTATGGTCGAACGGCGGCACCATTTCCATGGTCGCGTGCCAGATCGGGTTCTTGCGATGCGTGATGCACTTGACGCGCACGATCGGGAACACCTGCACGCGGTCGTAGTAGCCGACCGGATTCGAGTGCCAGCCGATCGCCTCGCTCTCCTCGAACACGACTTCGCCTTCGAGCACCCATTCGGCCGTCGCGGGCACTTCGAGATCGACGGTCTCGCACTTGACGACTTCGACGGCTTCGCCGCGCAGGCCGCCCGCGAGCGCGGCCTCATCCGCGCCGTAGCGGCAGCCCGTGGCGGCGGCGAGATGGCTCGCGGGCTCGCAGACGCCGGCGATCGCGACTTCGAGCCGCTTGCCCATCTTCGAGGCCTTGTAGGTGTGGCGGCCGATGTCCGAGAACGGCGGGTTCCACCAATAGAACGCGGCAAGGTCGGTCTTGGCGCGCTCCGGCGGATAGCTGCCGCCCTGCGGGTGCGACGCATCGAGGAACTGCGTGAAGCGGTACCAGCCGACGTTGCGGCCGCCGTTCTCGGGGTCCTTCGAGTAGGTCAGCGCGTTCGTGATGTAGGCCGGGCCTTCCTTGCCGAACCAGACGTGCGGCAGCTGCTTGTCGAGCGCGACGTCGCCGCCCTTGATGATGACGTCCTTGCAGGGCGCCTTCGACCGGTCGACGAGCTTGGGCGGAATCCACTTCTCGGGATTGCCGAGGATGTCGGCGTGGTGCAGCTTGGCCTCGCGCCAGTTGCGATGGCCGATGGTCATCGCGGTGCGTTCACGCGTGCCGAACGGGTTGAACAGGATCGGCACGCCCTTCGTGTTGATGCCGTCGACGTTGTTCAGGATCAGCGCCGGCCCGTTCTTGCTGCAGACGTAGTTCATCAGCGACTGCAGCTCGTTGGTGCCGCGGCGGCCGTCGAACGGCACGTCCAGGTGCTTGAGCTGACCTTCCTTTTCCAGCAGCGCGAGGAACTCGCGCATGTCCTTGAACGCCATTGATGACTCCCGGTGTGAAGGCTCGCCAGCCTACCGGGGGGCGCTCCAGCCCGCCAGCACCCTCGCTGCCGGGGCGCGCGCATGACCAGTCCTAGGACATCCCGCCCGTGGCAGGTCCGGCCGTGGCTCCATGACCCGTAGAATTCCCGCCCTCACAGCCCAGGAGCCATCATGAGCCAGAGCGCACGCAAGGTCGCCATCGTCACCGGATCAGCCACGGGAGTCGGCGCCGCCGCGGCCATCATGCTGGCCCAGCGGGGCTGCAATGTGGTCATCAACTACACCAAGAGCCAGGCCGAGGCCGAAGACACCGCGAAGCAGTGCCGCGACGCCGGCGCCGAGACACTCGTGTTCCAGGGCGACGTCGGCGACGACGCGGTCTGCCAGGGCATGGCGAAGGCGGCCTTCGACAAGTGGGGCCGCGTCGACTACCTGATCAACAACGCCGCGAAGACCAAGTTCAATCCGTATGAAAACCTCGACGGCCTGAACGCCGATGACTTTCTCGCGATCTACCGCGTCAACGTGGTCGGCGCCTACCAGATGGTGCGCGCGGTCGCGCCGTACATGAAGCAGCAGGGCCGCGGCGCGATCGTCAACAACTCGTCGATCGGCGGCGTGACCGGCATCGCCTCGTCGATGGCCTACGCGGCCAGCAAGGCGGCGCTGAACATGATGACGCAGTCGCTGTCGCTGGTGCTCGGCCCCGAAGTGCGCATCAACGCGGTTGCGCCGGGCGCGATCCAGACGCGCTGGCTGCAGGGCGGCATGACGCCGGAGCAGTACCAGACCTTCCTGGTGCAGGCCGCCGCGATGGTACCGCTGCAGGTCGTGCCGACCGCCGAGCAGATCGCCGAGGCGCTGGTGTGGTTCCTCGAGGGCGCGAGCGTCGTGACCGGCGAAGTGCTGATGGTCGACGCCGGCCTGCACTGTGGCCGTCTGCCGCCGTCGTCGTCGAACAAGGCCAAGTGGGACAAGTGACATGAGCTGGCGGCGGCGCGAGCTGCTCGGTGCGTTGGGCGGCCTCGGCGCTGCCGCGCTCGCCGGATCGCTGGGCGCACCGCAGCTGCGCGCCGCGACACCCGCGACAGGCCCGGCGCGGGCCCCCGACGCGACGCCCGTGCCGTTCGCACCAGGCGACGTCGTCGTCGGCTGCACGCTGCTGAACGACCCCGTCGACGATCACCGCGGCCGCGGCCGGATCCTGCATTACGACAGCGCGCTGCGGCTGAAGAACACGCTGTGGCTCGACGACACGACCCACATCGTGCAGGGCGTGCGCTTCGCGCCGGATGGCACGCTGTGGGCCTTCGACGCCTTCAGCTACACGATCGCGCGCTTCGCCGCGGATGGCCGTCGGCTGCCGAACTTCACGCTGGCGCCGCGCCGCTCGTTCGCGCACATCACGTTCCATCCCGATGGGCGCTTCTTCCTCGGCGAGAACTTCGTCGGCGAGAAGTCGCGCGTGCCCTTGAAGACCACGCTGCCGTTCATGCCCGGCACGCAGCGCTTGGGCGATGGCCACCTGTTCGAGTTCGATGCACGCGGCAAGCTGCTGCACCAGCATCCGACGCGGGTGCATGGCGGCATGGGCGGGTTCCAGGCGCTGAACTCCAGTGCGCTGACGCCGGACGGCAAGTCCATCGTCTACACGTCGGAATCCGGCCCGAAGGTGTTCCGCTGGGATCTCGTGCAGCGCCGGCAGCTGCCGAACGTGCTCGACCATCCTGACAACACCGGCAAGTTCTACTTCGACCTGGCGTTCGATGCCGCGCAGCGGCTGCTGGTCGTCGCCGGCACGCGCATCGAGGTGATCGATCTGGCCGGCAAGCCGTTGGGCAGTTATGCGCTGCCGACCTTCGGCTGGGCTTCGATGTCGACGCCGTCGCCGGCGGGGCATGTCTACGTCTCGAACTTCTTCACGGGTGAACTCGCGAAGCTCGACCTCGCCAGCGGCAAGCTGCTCGCGCAGGCGAGCGCGGGCATCCGCAAATCGGCCTCGGGCATCGCCGAAAAGCTGGCCTGAGATACCTCGGGTTTGCGCCGGCGCTTCGGCGTCAGGCTGCTTCCTGGCCCGGCGGCGGTGGCCCGAAGCGCTCGTGCAGCATCTTGAGCAGCAGCCGCAGGGCATCCGTGCAGGTGAACACGCCGGCGAGCTTGCCGTGCTTCGTGACGATCGCCGCGCCGTGATGATGCTCGATCATCTCGCGCAGCACGCGATCGAGCGGCTCGCCGGCCTCGATCACATAGGCCGGCTTGACGACGTGCCGCACGCGCCATTGCGGCGGGATCGTCGCCAGGTCCTGGTCCGTGACGATGCCGCTGACGCGCCCCCGTTCCGTCACAGGCAGGTGATGGAAGCGGTGCTCGGCGAGCAGCGCGAGCGCCTCGCCGACCCGGGCATCATGGTCGACGGCGTACGGAAACGGCGTCATCGCGGCCACGGCCTGCGGCACGTGCTTCATACCGGAACCTGGCCCGGGTTGTAGCGGAATAGCCCGAGCGCCTCGTCGACCGGCACGTCGTGGTGGAACGCATCGGGGTCGGCCGCATGGAAGCGCGGCACCTGCAGCGACGAGCGCTCGACGACCAGCCGCGCGCGCCCGACGCGCGCGCCCTCGTAGCGGGCCAGCGCTTCCGGCACATCCGGCGCGGCGCGGAACGCGCGCGCCAGCAACACGGCGTCCTCGATCGCCATCACCGCACCCTGGCCCAGATACGGCAGCAGCGGATGCGCCGCATCGCCCAGCAGCGTCGCGCGGCCTTTGACCCAGCGCATCAGGGCACTGCGCGCGCACAACGCCCACTTGAACAGGTTCTCCTGCGGCACGGCCTCGATGATCTTCGTCACGTGCGGATGCCAGCCCGCGAATTCGGCCGCGAGTTCCGACACTTCGGCGGGGATGCTCCAGCCTTCCTCCTCCCAGCCCGAACGCTCGGCAAACGCGACGAAGTTCAGCAGCCGCCCGCCGCGCACCGGGTAACGGTTGATCATGTGGCCCGGGCCGATCCACACCTGGCTCGGTGGATCGAGCGCTTCGAGCGGCACCTTCTCGATGGGCACGAGCCCGCGCCACGCGACGTAACCAGTGAACTTGACCTCTTCCGCGCCGAACAGCGTCGAGCGCACGCGGGAGCGCACGCCGTCGGCGCCGATCAGCACATCGCAGCGGCGCCATTCGCCGTTGTCGAACCGCACCGAGATGCCGGTGCCATCCTGCTCGAGATCGGCAAAGCGATGGCCCGTGATGATCGCGTCCGGATCGTAGGCGAGCACCGCATCGGCGAGCACACGCTGCAGGTCGGCGCGATGGATCACGTAGTAGCGTTCGCCGTAAGTCTCTTCGAGGCGCTCGCCGCGCGGCACCTGCGCGAGCACGCGCCCGGTCTGGTAGTGGCGCACGACCTGGTAGTCGGGCGCATAGGCGTGCTCGCGGAATTCATCGAAGACGCCGAGCGCATGCAGGCCGAGCGCACCGTTCGGACTGATCGAAATGCCGGCGCCCACTTCGCCGAGCTGCGGCGCCTGTTCGAAGATGCGAACCCGGAACCCGGCACGCTGCAGGCCCACCCCCGCCGCGAGGCCGCCGATGCCTCCGCCGATGATGACGATTTCGCCGTGATCCATGACCGAACGCTCCTTGCTGCGTCTGACCGCTGCGCCCGATTCGCGACGCGGCAAGGACCGTTCTTACGCCGCGCACGGCGGCGCGCACAGTTGCGAAGCGACGCAGCGACCTCGTCGTGGACGCGGCGCTACGTATGTTTACGGATGGACGCGGCGACCGCCGCGCGTGAGCACGCCCGCCAGCAAGGCGCACAGCATGCCGAGACCCGCGGCGACCGCAGGCCCGAGCGTGTTGTCGACGAACCGATCGACGCGGGCACCGCCCGGATCGCTGCGCGCGTAGCGCAGCGGCACGACCGCCCCGACCGGATCGCGCGGCGTCATCGACGTGAGCTGGCCGAACACCGTCGTGCGCTCGCCCGGCCCGGAGTCGAACACGATGCGCGGCGTGTACGCCTTGCGCCCATCGGCCTGCGGCGACTCGCGATAGCCGACCACCGTGCCGGTGGTGCGCACGACGTCATCGGCGAACAGCAGCGCCTTCTGCGCGAGGAAGAACGCCAGCGCCAACGACGCGAAGGCGAGGCCCGCGAGCACGTAGCCGGCGAAGCGCAGGATGATGCTGGACAGGCCAGCGGATGCAGCGGCAGACATCCGCGCAGTCTACCGCGGACCACCGCGCCGCTGGCCGCGGCTGCTACACGCGCTAGAGCGGCAGCCGCCGCAGTTCCTTGAAGACGTCCTCGATGAAGCGCGAACGCTCGGCGCGGAATGCGGCTTGCTGGGCGGCGTCCGGCGTGAAGCCCTCGAGCGCATCAGCCGTCATGACCCCGCGCTGCACGAGCAGCGCCTCGAGCGCCAGCCGGCGCTCGCGCTCGACCCAGACCTGCGCGGCCAGCTCGACCACCATCCGCACGGTCGCATCGAGCACCGGGTCCTGGATGTAGGTCGGGTCGGGGCCGGCCAGCGGCGCGCCGCCTTCCGGCGTCTGGGCGGGAGTGCTGCGGATCGCCATGCTCAGCTCCGCGTCGCGAACCAGTGCTTCATGTAGCCCGCGCCGCCCGCGCGCCGGCCGAGCGTCTCGCCGGCAACGACGAAGCCGTGCTCGGCCAGGATCGAGTCGAAATCGCAGTCGCAGAAATCCTGCGAATACGGCTCGCCGTTGTGGCGCGCATCCCACCAGCGGTGATAGCGCTGGAACGGCGACTGCGCCGCGGTGTCGGTGAAGTCGTAGACGGCGAACACCCCGCCCGGGCGCGTCACGCGCGCAGCTTCACGCACGGTCTCGTGGATGATCCGCAGCGGCAGCTCGTGGAACACGATGAATGCGAACACGACGTCGAACTGCGCCGCGGGGTAGTGCGTGGCTTCGATCAGGCGCTGCGCGAACGTGACGTCGCTGCCCAGCATCACGGCGCGGCGATGCGCGACGCGCAGCATCGGCGCGGAGTAGTCGATGCCCGTGACCTCGGCCTGCGGATAGCGCGCCTTGAACGCCGTCGTGCTCTGCCCGACCGAGCAGGCGAGGTCGAGCACGCGGGCGACGCGTCCATCGGCGGGTGCGGGCACGCGCGCGACCAGCTTGGCGTGCAGTTCATCGTGGTCGTTGTCGCCACGGAAGAACACCTTGGTGCCGTAGTGGTACAGGAAGCCGGACAGTTCATCCTGCCAGTACGAACCCGGCTGCAGGTGGAAGTCGACCCGCGCATAGTCCGGCATGGCGAACGCGGGATCGAGCTCGAGCCGGCCCGGTCCGCGCGCGTCGTACTCGGCCAGTTCCGCCGCCAGCGCGGCGCGCTGCGCGTCGAAGCTACGCGCGATCGCCTGCCACTTCATCTCCTGCTGCGTGCGCGTCAGCCGGTTGCGCAGTCCCATCGACGGCCGCGACTCGAGAAAGGCGCGGATCTGCTCGACATCCTGCAGCGGCGCACCACGCCGCGCCTGCTCCTGCGCGAGCAGCGCGTCGAGGCGTGGCTCGAAGTTCGCGCCCGGCCCGAGCAGGAAGTCGCGGAAACCTTCGACGAAATCGAGATAGGCCACATCACTGCGGCGGTTCGGGTGCGGCATGGGGTCGTTCATGACGCTGATTCTGGGGCTGATCGCGCCGCGCGGCCAGAGGCAAACGCGCCGAGGCGGCGACGGCGCCGCCCGTGGCGGCCCGGCGGCAAGCCGGTGGCGACCGCATCGCGGTTGCGTCGGGCGAGCGCTGTCTTTAGGCTCGCCGCGACCCTGTTGGCTGCTGGAGTCGTCATGAACCTGCTCGAACTCGCGCGCGGCGCGCTCGCCGAAGACCAGATCGCCGCACTCGCCGCCACGCTCGGCGAAAGCGTCTCGGGCACGCGCCAGGGTCTGCGCGACATTGCCGTGCCGGCGGTGCTGGCCGGCCTCGTGCGCCACTACGGCCGGGACGCCGCGACCGGCGAGCTGCTCGCCGCCCTGCTGCGGGATGGCAACCACGGCCCGCTGCTGTCGGAACTGCAGCCCGCGCTGGCCGGCGGCGTCGTCACGGAAACGGTGATCCAGCGCGGCGAAGGCCTGCACCCGCTGCTGTTCGGCAGCCGGGTCGACGAGGTCGCTGAACTGCTGACCCAGGCGACCGGGCTGCGCCCCACCTCGGCACGCAAGCTGCTCGGGATCGTCGTGCCGCTGGTGCTCGCCACGCTCGGCCGCTCGAGCATCGCCGCCGATGGTGCGGCGCTCGCCGCGCAGTTGCGCGAGCTGGGCGCGCCGTTGGCCGCGGCAGCGCCAGCCGGCCTCGCCGCGGCACTCGGCACGCGCGACTTCACGCCGCTCGACCTGCCGCCGCCGCGCAAGCCTGTGCTGTGGCCCTGGCTGCTCGTGCCGGCGATCACGCTGGCGTTGTTCTTCGCGCTGCGCTGGGTGCAGCAGAGCTCGATGGGGGTGCCGCAGCAGAGCCCCGCCGCCGAGCTCAGATCGCCTGAGTGACGGGGTTGTAGGAAAACAGGCCGATGCCCTCGTCGGCCGCCTGGTTCTGCGTCCGCTCGCGATAGGTGTCGGCATCCGGCGCGTGGTACTGCTTGCCCGCCTTGCGCGACTCGTGCACGACGAAGGCCGCGCGTTCGCGCCGCGCATTCTCATAGCGCTGCAAGGCTTCTTCGACGCTGCTGGATGCGGCCACGGCGCGCGCGATCACCGCGCCGTCTTCGATCGCGAGCACCGCACCGTGCCCCAGGAACGGCAGCACCGGGTGCGCCGCATCGCCCAGCAGCGTGACCCTGCCCTGCGTCCAGGTGGCGAGCGGCTCGCGGTCGAACAGGCCCCACTTGAACAGCTGGTTCGGCGGCACCTGCTCCATGAAGCGCAGCACCCACGGCGTCCAGCCCTCGAATTCGGCCAGCAGCTCCTCGACGCTCGAGCGGATCGACCAGCCTTCCTCGGCCCAGTCGGTGCGTTCGGCGAACGCGACGAAGTTCAGCAGCTGGCCGTTGCGCACCGGATAGCGATTCACGAGATGGCCATTGCCGAGGAAGATGCCGGAGGCCGGTTGCAGGATCTCCTGCGGCACCCGCTCCATCGGCACCAACCCGCGCCAGGCGATGTAGCCGGTGTACTGCGGCTCGAGCGCGCCGAACAGCTGCTGGCGCACCGCCGAGCGTGAACCGTCGGCGCCGATCAGCAGGTCGAACGCATAGCTGGAGCCATCGTCGAACCGCACCCGCACCGCGCCACCCTCCTGGTGCACTTCGCGGCAGCGCTTGTTCAGGTGCAACTGCACGCCACCTTCGGCGCGCGCGGCAGCCGCGAGCGCGTCGTGCAGGTCGGCGCGATGGATCAGGTAGTAGCGTTCACCATATTTCTCGACCAGGGATTGCCCGCGGTTGATCCACACCAGCGGTCGCGCGTCCTTGTAGTGGCGCACGCACTGGTCCTCGGGCTTGTAGGCCTTGGTCTCGAGCACCTCGTGCAGGCCCAGCCAGTTCAGGGCATGGATCGCGGTGGGCGACAGCGACAGCCCGGCGCCGACCTCGGCCAGCACAGGCGCCTGTTCCAGCACGGTGACGCGCTGCCCGGCCCGCGCCAGGGCAAGGGCTGCCGTCAGGCCGCCGATGCCGGCGCCCACGATTCCGATATTCAGTTTCTGCATCTTTGGACGGAGACCCGCAACCCCGCGGCGACGGCCGCTATTCACGCTTATCGGCCGCTGGCGTGAAAGCTGGGTACCTCGCCCGGTCCAGTGCGCGGACACGGGCCGTAGCGTGGTCGCAGGGTAAGATAGCGGCCCTTTTGCACAGAACCGCAGCATGTCCCAGCGCCAGCCCAAAGTCGGATTCGTCAGCCTCGGTTGCCCCAAGGCGCTGGTGGACTCCGAACGCATCATCACGCAGCTGCGCGCCGAGGGTTACGCCGTTGCGCCGTCGTATGAATCCGCCGACGTCGTCGTCGTCAACACCTGCGGCTTCATCGATTCCGCCGTCGATGAATCGCTCGATGCGATCAGCGAAGCGCTCGAGCAGAACGGCCGCGTGATCGTCACCGGCTGCCTCGGCGCGCGCCCCGAGCGCATCCTCGAGCGGCATCCGCGCGTGCTGAAGGTCACCGGGCCGCATGCCTATGAAGACGTGCTCGGCGCCGTGCATGAGCATTTGCCGCCGCAGCACGATCCGTTCGTCGATCTCGTGCCGCCGCAGGGCATCCGGCTGACGCCGCGCCACTACGCGTATCTGAAGATCTCGGAAGGCTGCAACAACAAGTGCAGCTTCTGCATCATCCCGTCGATGCGCGGCCTGCTCGCGAGCCGGCCGATCGACGACGTGCTGCGTGAAGCCGAGAAGCTCGCGCGCGCCGGCGTGCGCGAGCTGCTGGTGATCTCGCAGGACACGAGTGCCTACGGCTCCGACATCCGCTATCGGCGCGCGACCTGGCGCGAGCGCGAATACGAAACGCGCTTCCTGGATCTCGCGCGCGGTCTCGGCGAACTCGGCATCTGGGTGCGCATGCACTACGTGTATCCGTATCCGCACGTCGACGACGTGATTCCGCTGATGGCCGAGCGGCGCGTGCTGCCGTATCTCGACATTCCGTTCCAGCACGGCAGCCCGACGGTGCTGAAGCGCATGCGCCGGCCGGCGCACGCCGAGAACGCGCTGGCGCGCATCCAGCGCTGGCGCGAGATATGCCCCGATCTGACGCTGCGCAGCACCTTCATCGTCGGCTTCCCGGGCGAGACCGAGGCCGAGTTCGAAGAGCTGCTGCAGTGGCTCGACACCGCCCAGCTCGATCGCGTCGGCGCATTCAAGTATTCACCGGTGGAAGGCGCGCCGGCGAACGACGTCGCGCCGCACGTGCCGCCCGAGGTCCAGGAAGAGCGGCTCGCGCGCTTCATGGAGCGGGCCAGTCAGATCAGTGCCGCGCGACTCGCGGCCAAGGTCGGCAGGCGCATGCAGGTGCTGGTCGATGCGATCGACGGCAAGGCCGCGATCGCGCGCAGCGAGGGCGACGCGCCCGAGATCGACGGCATCGTGCGGATCCGCAATGGCGGCAAGCTCGCGGTCGGCGAGTTCGCCGAGGTCGAGATCACCGGCGCCGACGCCTACGACCTCGAGGCGCGACTCGCGCGCTGACGCTCAGGCCGTCGTGACTTCGAGCTGGGCGGCGAGCTCCGCGGCCCCCTGCTGGCTTTCGCGCGCCTGATCGGCGGCCTCGGGCAGCCGGCCCTGCGCAAAGGCGGCCAGCGCCTCGGCCCAGGTCGCGCGCAGCTGCTCGAGCCGGACGCGGGCGGCCGCGAGTGCCTCGCGGTCGAGGCCCGGCGGCAGCTTGCCCGCGGCGGTCAATTCATCGATACGGCGCTGCAGCGCGTCGAGCGTGGTCGGCACCTCGATCGACAGGCCACTCCAGTCGGCGCGCGCCCGCTCGATGGCGGCTTCGATTTCGGTCCGCCGCGCGCTGGCGGCATCCTGCAATGCGGCCAGCTGGCTGGTGATCGCGGGCAACCCGGCGAGCACGCTGATGAAGTCGCGTTGCTCGAGCTGGGTGCGCAACTGGGCGATGGCCTGTTGCGCGGCGGCGTACTGCTCCGGGACGAGACGCTGCGCGTCCCCCTGCAGGGCCTGCAGCGTCTGCTCGGCCTCGGCGATCACGCGGGCGGCTGCATCCTGCTGGCTCGCGCAACCCCCCAGGCCGCCCAGGCTGCCGAGCAGCACCAGGCCGAGCAGGAGGGTGGATGCGATGCGGGGCGGCCGTAGCCAGGCGATTGCTTGCGTCATGGGGTCATTCGACCGTCACGCTCTTGGCAAGGTTCCGTGGCTGGTCGACATCCGTGCCCTTCAGGATGGCGACGTGGTACGACAGCAGCTGCAGCGGCACCGTATAGACGGCGGGCGCCTGGAAGGGGGTGACGTGCTTCGGCATCGTGATCACCGTGACACCTTCGGATGACTCGAAGCCCGAGTCCGGATCCGCGAAAACGATCAGCTCGCCGCCACGGGCCCGCACTTCCATCAGGTTCGACTTCAGCTTCTCGAGCAGCTCGTTGTTCGGCGCCACCGCGATGACGGGCATGTCGGCATCAATCAGCGCCAGCGGGCCGTGCTTGAGCTCGCCGGCGGCATAGGCCTCGGCATGGATGTAGGAGATCTCCTTGAGCTTCAGCGCGCCTTCCATCGCGATCGGGTGCATCGCGCCGCGACCGAGGAACAGCGTGTGGTGCTTCTCGGCGAAGCGCTTGGCGAGCTGGTCGATCTTCGGATCCAGCCCCAGCGTCTTTTCGATCAGCGACGGGATCTCGACCAGCTGTTGCACCAGGCTGCGCTCGCGTTCCGAATCCGCACCATGATGCTTCGCGATCGCGATGACGAGCATCGCGAGTGCCGCAAGCTGGGTCGTGAAGGCCTTGGTCGAGGCCACGCCGATCTCCGGGCCCGCGCGCGTCAGCATCACGAGCTCGGACTCGCGCACCAGCGAGCTCTCCGGCGCGTTGCAGATCGCGAGTGAGCTGAGGTAGCCGGCCTGCTTGGCAAGGCGCAGCGCCGCGAGCGTGTCGGCCGTTTCGCCCGACTGCGAGATCGTCGCGAACAGCGAATTCTTAGGCACGACGGGATTGCGGTAGCGGTACTCGCTCGCGATCTCGACCGTGCAGGGGATCTTGCAGACCTGCTCGATCATGTAGCGCGCGACCGCGCCCGCGTGGTAACTCGTGCCGCAGGCGACGATGTGCACGTGCTCGGTGCGCTTGAAGATCTCGGTCGCGGCCGGGCCGAACGCCTGCTCGAGCAGGCGGCCGTTCGCGACGCGCTCCTGCAGCGTGTTCGCGACCGCGCGCGGCTGCTCGTGGATTTCCTTCAGCATGAAGTGCCGGTACTGGCCCTTTTCGGCCGCGTCGGCCGACAGTTCGCTTTCGCGCACCACTCGCTCGACGCTGTTGCCATCCCGGTCGAGCACGCGGATCGCGGTGCGGCGCACCTCGGCGACGTCGCCCTCCTCGAGGAACATGAAGCGGCGCGTGACCGGCGGCAGCGCCGCGACATCCGACGCGACGAAGTTCTCGGCGACACCGAGACCCACGACCACCGGGCAACCTTCGCGCGCCAGGATGATCCGCGACGGATCTTTCTCGCTGACGACGGCGAGCGCATAGGCGCCTTCGAGTTCGGCGACCGTCGCGCGCACGGCCTTGAACAGGTCGCCGACCGTCTTCATGTGGTGGTGGATGCGGTGCGCGATGACTTCGGTGTCGGTCTCCGAGGTGAAGGCGTAACCCTGCTTCGCGAGCTCGGCGCGCAGCTCTTCGTGGTTCTCGATGATGCCGTTGTGGACGATGGCGAGGCCGTCCTCGGAGATATGCGGATGCGCGTTGCGCTCGGACGGCACGCCGTGCGTCGCCCAGCGGGTGTGCGCGATGCCGATCTTGCCGTGCACCGGCGCCTGGTCGAGGGCATCCTGCAGCGCCTTGACCTTGCCGACCGTGCGGACCCGCTTCAGCTTGTCAGTGCCGTTCAGCACCGCGATGCCAGCGGAGTCATAGCCGCGGTACTCGAGCCGGCGCAGGCCCTCCATCAGGATGGGGACGATGTTGCGCTCGGCGACGGCACCGACGATTCCACACATGGGCTGGCCTGCTTTAGGCTTGGAGGGGCGCGTAGTTTGCCTCAAACGGGCTACGGCCCTCGTGTTTGACTTATTGAACCGTGAACGACCTCTCAGGCCTGCCACAGGTGGAGCGCAAGTGTATGAATAGAAGAGGATTTCTATCCGTCCTGGGCGCCCTGGCTGCGCTCGGCATCGCACCCCTGCAGGCCACCGAGCGCGGCTTCGATCCCGCGCTGTTCCAACAGTGGGTCGACATGCGCGTCGGCCGCGGCGAGCCGGTTTACTGGTACTGCGTCGGCACGGTGTACAGCTGGCCGTCGGGCAAGCCGCTGATGCGGGTCGAGGGCATCGACACTGCGCGCCTCGATCGCAGCCTGAGCACGCCGACGGTCGCGCACCAGCTGTCGCGCAAGACCTTCGTGTACCGCGACCTCGACAGCAACGCGGTCCTGACCGAGTGGAATGGCCAGCCGCTGCCGCCGATCGCGTATCCCTATCAGTACATCACCTACGAGCTTGCGGGTGACGGCCTGACCACGTGGGTCGAACAGGGTGCCGCACCGCGCGTGCAGCGCATCGGTCCGACCACCGGCATCCTCGCGCGCCGCCTCGGCAATACCGTCGCGTTCTCCGCGCCGCTGTTCCTCGACTTCCCGGGCCGCGACGGCAAGCGCATGCAGGCCTTCGAGAACTACGACTTCTTCGTGCATCCCGCCGACTCGGGCGTGCAGCACCCGTACCAGATCAGCTGGCTGCGCTATGGCGAGCTGGGTTCGGGAATCGGCCCGTCGTTCATGCACATGGTCGCGTGGCGCATCGATCGCTATGAAGATCTGCCGGCGAGCATGCGCGAACACCTCGAGCGCGACGGCAAACTGTGGCGCGAACCGCCGCGCGACCTGGCCGAGATCCGCAAGCTGCAGCAGCCGCGCTGAGCTGATCCCGCCGCACGGCGACGCGGCCGATGCGCCGCGTCAGCCTTTGGGCAACTTCTGCGGGCGTGTCCAGCGCTCGATCGTCACTTGCTTCGCGCGCGCCACTGTCAGCTTGCCCGCGGGCACCTCGCGCGTGACGGTGGAGCCGGCCCCGACGGTCGCGCCGGCGCCGATCGTGATCGGCGCGACCAGCACCGAGTTCGAACCGGTGTGCGCATCGTCGCCGATCACGGTGCGATGCTTGTTGGCGTCGTCGTAGTTCGCAACGATGGTGCCGGCGCCGATGTTGACGCGCGCGCCGACGGTCGCATCGCCGACATAGGCGAGGTGATTCGCCTTGGCACCGTCCGCGAGCTGCGAATTCTTGACCTCGACGAAGTTGCCGATGTGCACGTCGCGACCGAGCGCCGCGCCCGGCCGCAGGCGGCCGAACGGACCGATCTGGCACTGCGGGCCGACCGTCGCCTGCTCCAGCACGCAATGCGGATGCACGACCGTGTCGGCGCCGATATCCACATCGCGCAGCACGCAGCCGGCGCCGATCCGCACGCGATCGCCGAGGCGGACCTCGCCCTCGAAGATCACGTTGACGTCGATCGTGACATCGCGGCCCAGCGTCACGCGGCCGCGCACGTCGACCCGCGCCGGATCCACCAGCGTCGCGCCGTCCTGCATCAGCGCCCGCGCACGCGCGGCGCGCAAGTGCGCCTCGACGTCGGCGAGTTGCAGTTTGTCGTTGATGCCGAGCACTTCCGGGAGCGTCGGCGCCACGAGTGCGGCGACCGGCAGCTTTTCGGCGACCGCCATCGCGACGATGTCGGTCAGGTAGTACTCGCGCTGCGCGTTGTCGTTGGTCAACTGGCCCAGCCAGCGCGCCAGCAGCGCGGCGGGCGCAGCCAGCACGCCGGTGTTGCCCTCGCGCACCGCAAGCTCGGCCTTGCTCGCGTCCTTCTGCTCGACGATGCGCTGCACGCGACCTTTCGCGTTGCGGATGATGCGGCCGTAGCCGGTCGGGTCCGGCAACTCGACCGTCAGCAGCGCCAGTGTCGGGCGCGCAGCCGAGTCGACCAGCGCAACCAGCTCGCGCAGCGTGGCCGCGCGGATCAGCGGCACATCGCCATACAACACCAGCACCGTGTGGGCGCGATCGACCGCCGCCATCGCGCAGCCCACCGCATGGCCCGTGCCGAGCTGCTGGGCCTGTTCCGCCCAGTGCAGCGGCCGCGCGCCCTCGCCTTCATGCGCGAGTGCGCGGCGCACCTGATCGCCGCCATGGCCGTAAACGACGTGGATCGCCGCGGCGTCGAGCTCGCGCGCGGTGTCGACGACATGCTGCAGCAGCGGCCGGCCCGCCAGAGGCTGCAGCACCTTCGGCAGGTCGGACTTCATGCGCTTGCCCTGGCCGGCGGCCAGGATCACGACAGACAGGGGCGCGGTCATGCGGACTCACGGGTGAATGACGAGGCCGCTATTGAATCGGGAACCTCGCGCAGCGGCAAGCACCCCGAGGGTCCCGTTGTCGATGTCAGCTATATCAAGATCAAGCCAGGCATGTTCGATGCCTACATGAAGTGGTTCGCCACGGACCGCAAGGCCTACATGGAGGAATTGAAGAAGGCGGGCATCATTCTCGACTGGCACGTCTACGGCAATCAGGCGCGGTCCGGCGGGGTGTCGGTCACGCCGCCGGACTTTCCCTCAGTTCACTAGGATCCGTCTGTCACGCAGCGGCCCGCACGGCCGACGTGCCGCCGCGCTGCGTTCGGTAATGCGCCACCGCCCGCGACAGCGTCGCCGCCTGTTCCAGCAGGGCCTGCGAGGCGGCATTGGCCTCCTCCATCAGCGCCGCCGTTTCCTGTGTCGTTCGGTCGATGTCGGTGACGGCGCGTTCGATCTGGCCAATGCCCGAGACCTGCTCGCGGGTGGCGTCGGCGATTTCGACGGCGACACCCGACATGCGCTGGACGGCGGCGACGATCTCATCGAAGGTCATGCCGAGCTGCTGGACGAGGTTCTCGCCTGTCTGCACGCGCACCGAACTTTCCCCGATCAGCTTCTTGATCTCGCGCGCTGCCTCCGCGCTGCGGGTCGCCAGCACCCGCACTTCGGCGGCCACGACGGCAAAGCCGCGCCCGAGTTCGCCGGCGCGCGCGGCCTCGACCGCAGCGTTCAGCGCCAGCAGATTGGTCTGGAAGGCCAGCCCGTCAATGACCGTGATGATCTCGCCGATGCTGCGGCTCGACTCGCTGATCGCACCGACGGCCTGGACCGTCGACTGCACGGCACCGCGACCGCGCTCGAGGCTCGCACTGGCGCCGCCCGCGAGCTTTGCGGCCTCACCGGCGTGCTCCGCGTTGGCCCGTACGGTCGCCGTCAGCTCTTCGACCGCTGCTGCCGTCTCCTCGAGTCCGGCGGCTTGCTGCTCGGTGCGTTGGCGCACGTCGGCGCTGCCGTTCGACACCTCGCGCGCTCGCCGATCGACCTCGGTCGCGGCCACCTGCACGCCGTGCACGATCGAGTCCACCGCGTCCATCAGCGCGTTCAGGCGCTGCGATATCTGTTGCAGGAAGCCCTGCTTGCCGGTGATCGAGACGCGCTGTGTCAGGTCGCCATCGAGCGCGCCTGCGACCAGTCGCTCGATCTCGTGCTCGGCCAAGGCTTCGGCGCTACGATCGACCAGCTCGAGCACGATGCCCAGCGGCGTGCCGCGCGGGTCCCGCACCTCTTCGCCCCGCGCGCGCAATGTCCCAGTGGCGAGCGCGAGTTCGGCGCCGCCCGCGTTCCCGCGGGCGAGCGCGGCGAGGTCACCGAGGTCGACGCCGATCACGTCGTCGGTGCCGAGTCCGCGTGCGTGCTTTGCGAGCCCCGTGGCATGCTGCCGCAGCAGCGCGCGCGCCGCGGGGTTGGTATAGACGATCCGCGCGGCGGCGTCGGTCAGCACCATGCAGGATGCGGAGCCGTCGAGCGCGCTGCGGATGCGCGCATTGTCGCGCGCCAGCGCCTCTTCGCGCGCCGCGCGCTCTGCGATTTCCTGCGCAGTGCGCGTTGCGTCTTCAGCCTGGCGGCGACTCTCGTTCAGCGTTTCGGCGAGACGCTGACGCATCGTTTCCAGTGCCTGCGCGGCGCTGCCTTCGGCGCGATAGGCAACCGGTTCATCGAGGTTGCCACCGGCGAGTCGCTGCGCGTCCCGACCGATCTGCTCGGGCTCAGCGCCGAGTATCGCGCCGACCCGGCGGCGCAGCACCCATAGCAGCACGAGCATCGCGACTGCGCCGCCGCCCAGTGCGACCAACGACGCGCGGCGGGTCTGCGTGCGCGCAGCCGCGAACTGTTCGGCGGATTCGGTCGCGAAGGCGAGCGATGATTGCACCGTGGCATTCACGCCCTGCCGATGCTCGACATAGATCTGCTGCGCCTGATCCAGCGCCGAGCGCGCGGCTGAGCGATTGCCGGCCTCGAGCGGCGGCATGAACTCCTCGCGCAACACCTTGAGCATTTTTTGGCCAGCCGCATGCTGCGCGCCGAGCAATTCGCGCTCCAGGCCGTACGGCGGATCGGCCATCCAGTGCTGGACGCGCGCGTCGTACTCCGTCGCGAGCCGCTCGAGTTGGCGGCGCGCCGTCGCGATGTCGACGTAACCATCCAGCGCCTGCGAGGCGACGAGCCGCGCTTCGATCAGGTACAGCGGTGGCGGCAGGATGTCAGCGGTCACATCTTTGGCGACGTACACCTTGTTCGCCTGCGCTGCCAGCTGGGCGAGTCCGGTGACGGCCGTCCAGGTCAGGAAGCCCGCGACCGCGAGCGCGGCCACGACGAGGGCTGTCAGCAGCGTGCGAAAGGCGGGCAGCATGGCGGGTGACGCGTCCGTGTTGCGAGTCGATGCCTGTTGTATCGACGCGGGTCACGCGGCGTGAAGTTGCAACGGACTCGGAGGCGGCTTCGGGGCTTGATTCTGTGATTGCACGCAGGCGGCTCGGGAGAACCCCGAGCCTCGAACTGGAGTGCGGCGGCCGCGCTACGGACCCTTCGCGGCGTCCTGATTTTCCATAACGCCCGCCAGGTGACATGCGCCGCGATGCCGGCGTAGCGTAAGGCGCAAGTCGGCGGCAGTGATCGAGGACTTACGCACCATGTTTCCCTTTGCGATGCATTTCGTCGTCGTGCTGCTGAAGATCGCCGCCGTGCTGTCCGCCTTCCTGTTCGCGGCAGTTTCCCTCGCCAAGTAAGCCAAGCCCGAGCGCAGTGCGCCCGTCGTCGAGTGGAGTTTCCTGACGCTCGAGTCGGATCGGCGCGAGGATTATCTGTATTGGGTCAGGTCGGACGGCGAAGCCTGCCGCGCACAACTGCAGAAGGCCGGGGTTGCAGTGGAGTGGCGCGTGCCTGGTGCAGACGCGCCTGGATGTGACGACCCGGACCTGCTGGTCATCGTGACGTTACCTAACCAGGCGGTGCGCGATGCACTGCACGCAGGCCTGGATCCGGCGTCGTCGCGCCGGGATAGCCGGCTGGCTCAGCCCTTGATCTTGCGCAGCTTCTGCAGCAGCTTGAGCTGAGCGGCGGCGCGCGCCAGTTCCGCCAGCGCCTCCGCCTGTTCGATCGCGTCGATCTTGCCCTTCAGCGCCTCTTCGGCACGCTGCTTGGCAGCCAGCGCGGCGGCCTCGTCGACATCCTTGGCGCGCAGCGCCGTGTCGGCGAGTACCGTGACTTTCTTCGGCTGCACTTCGAGCGCACCGCCGCCGACGAAGAAGAACTGCTCCTGGCCATCCGGCGTCTGCACGCGCACTTCGCCGGACTTGATCATCGTCAGCAGCGGGGCGTGACGCGGCGCGATGCCCATCTCGCCCTGCGAAGCCGGGACGAACACCATCTTCGCGGCGCCCGAGAAGATCTCGCCTTCGGCGCTGACGATGTCGACGTGAATGGTGTTGTCTGCCACGGTGTGTTGTCCTCGATGCGGCGTTCGGCATGGCGCCCCCGGGGGGGCCGCAGCGCCTTACTGCAGCGTCTTCGCTTTCTCGACCACTTCGTCGATCGAGCCAACCATGTAGAAGGCCTGCTCGGGCAGGTGATCGTAGTCGCCGGCCAGGATGCCCTTGAAGCCGCGGATCGTTTCCTTCAACGAGACGATCTTGCCGTCCTGGCCGGTGAAGACCTTCGCGACGTTGAACGGCTGCGACAGGAAGCGCTGGATCTTGCGCGCGCGGAACACGGTCAGCTTGTCTTCTTCAGACAGCTCGTCCATGCCCAGGATCGCGATGATGTCCTGCAGTTCCTTGTAGCGCTGCAGCACGGCCTGCACGCCGCGCGCCGTGTTGTAGTGCTCCTCGCCGACGACCAGCGGATCGAGCTGGCGGCTGGTGGAGTCGAGCGGGTCGACCGCCGGGTAGATGCCGAGCGACGCGATCTGGCGCGACAGCACGACCGTGGCGTCGAGGTGGGCGAAGGTCGTCGCCGGCGACGGGTCGGTGAGGTCGTCCGCAGGAACGTAGACGGCCTGGATCGACGTGATGGACCCCGTCTTCGTCGACGTGATGCGCTCCTGCAGCACGCCCATTTCCTCGGCCAGCGTCGGCTGGTAACCCACCGCCGACGGCATGCGGCCGAGCAGCGCCGACACTTCGGTGCCGGCGAGTGTGTAGCGGTAGATGTTGTCGACGAAGAACAGCACGTCGCGGCCCTTGCCGCTGGCCTGCTTCTCGTCGCGGAAATACTCGGCCATCGTCAGGCCCGTCAGCGCGACGCGCAGGCGGTTGCCCGGCGGCTCGTTCATCTGGCCGTAGACCATCGCGACCTTGGAGTTCTCGAGCTTCTCGCCGTCGATGACGCCCGACTCCATCATCTCGTGGTAGAAGTCGTTGCCTTCGCGCGTGCGCTCACCGACGCCCGCGAACACCGACAGACCGCTGTACTGCTTCGCGATGTTGTTGATCAGCTCGAGCATGTTGACGGTCTTGCCGACGCCGGCGCCGCCGAACAGGCCGACCTTACCGCCCTTCGCGAACGGCACCAGCAGGTCGATGACCTTGATGCCCGTGACGAGCAGATCCTGGCCGCCGGCCTGTTCGTCATACGACGGCGCCGGACGGTGAATCGACCAGTGGTCCTTGGTCAGCACGGGGCCGCGGTTATCCTGCGGCGCGCCGAGCACGTCCATGATGCGGCCCAGCGTGCCGCTGCCGACCGGCACCGAAATCGGCGCACCGGTGGTCTGCACCGCAAGACCGCGCTTGAGGCCCTCGACCGGGCCCATCGCGATCGTGCGCACGACGCCGTCGCCGAGCTGCTGCTGCACTTCGAGCGTCAGCTCGACATCCGTGAGCTTGAGCGCTTCGTAGATGCCCGGAATCGCTTCGCGGGGGAATTCGACGTCGATGACCGCGCCGATGATCTGGGTGATTTTGCCGGTAGCCATGTATTTGTCCTCAGACGGCCGCTGCGCCGCCGACGATTTCTGCAAGTTCCTTGGTGATCGCCGCCTGGCGCGCCTTGTTGTAGACGAGCTGCAGGTCGCTGATCAACGTGCCGGCGTTGTCTGACGCCGCCTTCATCGCGACCATGCGCGCCGCCATTTCACAGGCCACGCTCTCGACCGCACCGCGATACACCTGCGATTCGATGTAGCGCATCAGCACACCGTCGAGGATGTCGGCGGCGCTGGGTTCGTAAATGTAGTCCCAATGCTCGGCGAGGTCCTGCGTGTCGGTGGCGGGCACCGGCAGCAGCTGCACCAGCTCGGGCTTCTGCGTCATCGTGTTGACGAAGGTCGCGTGCACGATGAACAGGCGGTCGATGCTGCCGTCGCGGTAGGCATCGAGCATGACCTTGACCGTGCCCAGCAGGTCCTTGACGTGCGGCTTGTCGCCGAGGCCCGTGACGCTCGCGAGCACCGGCAGGCCCAGGCGGCGGAAGAACGCCAGGCCCTTGCTGCCGATCAGGCACAGGTTGACCTTCGCGCCCTTGCCCTGCCACTCGCGCATCAGCAGCAGCGTGTTCTTGAACACGTTGGTGTTCAGCGCGCCGCAGAGGCCGCGATCGCTCGACACGACGATGATGCCGACGGCCTTCGGCTCACGCTCGACCAGGAACGGATGCTTGTAATCCGGGTTCGCCTGGTTCAGGTGGCCGATCACGCTGCGGATCTTCTCGGCGTACGGCCGCGCCAGGCGCATGCGCTCCTGCGCGCGCCGCATCTTGCTCGCCGCGACCATTTCCATGGCCTTGGTGATCTTCTGAGTGCTCTTCACACTCGCGATCTTCGAACGGATTTCTTTGGTACCGGGCATTGCAGCTCAGCTCCAGAGGGCGCGCACCGACGCGTGCATGAACACGCCGGCCGTCGCTCCACGGTATTCGCTTTGGGCCGGCGTGTTCATGCACACATCGGTGCGCACACGCTGGCGTTGTGCCGGGCCGATGCCCGGAACCAGAACATCAGACCGACGCTCGGAGCATGCGGCCGTGACGACCACGCGGCGCGCGGCGGACGTGGCGACCAGAGTCGCCGCGCCAAAGCGCGTCACGTGGCGCGACGCGCGGCGACTCTGGTCGTCGCGGTCGCCGGCCCACTGCATGCTCGTCTTAAGCGTCATGCTCAGAACGACCCCGTCGCCGCGAAGTCCTCGCAGATCTTCTTCAGCGTCGCTTCGTGGGCCTTCAGTTCCGGCTTCGCGTTGATCGCGTCCAGCTCGGCCTTGTACGAAGCCTTCGCGAACGACTGCAGCGCCGCCTCGGCATCGACGACCTTCTTGCGGTCGACCTTGTCGAAGTAACCGTTGTTGACCGCGTAGATCGACAGCGCCATCTCCGCGACCGACATCGGTGCGTACTGCTTCTGCTTCATCACCTCGGTGACACGCTGGCCGCGCTCGAGCTGCTTGCGGGTCGACTCGTCGAGGTCCGACGCGAACTGCGAGAACGCGGCGAGCTCGCGATACTGCGCGAGCGCGAGACGGATGCCGCCGCCCAGCTTCTTGATGATGTCGGTCTGCGCGGCGCCGCCGACGCGCGACACCGAGATGCCGGCGTTCATGGCCGGGCGGATGCCGGCGTTGAACAGGTCGGTCTCAAGGAAGATCTGGCCGTCGGTGATCGAGATCACGTTGGTCGGCACGAACGCGGTGACGTCACCGGCCTGCGTTTCGATGATCGGCAGGCCCGTCAGCGAACCGGTCTTGCCCTTGACGGCACCCTTGGTGACCATCTCCACGTACTCTTCGTTGACGCGCGCGGAGCGCTCGAGCAGGCGCGAGTGGAGATAGAACACGTCGCCGGGGAAGGCTTCGCGGCCCGGCGGGCGACGCAGCAGCAGCGAGACCTGGCGATACGCGACGGCCTGCTTCGACAGGTCGTCATAGATGATCAGCGCATCCTGGCCGTTGTCCATGAAGTACTCGCCCATCGTCACGCCGGAGTAGGCGGACAGGTACTGCATGGCGGCAGGCGTCGAGGCCGACGCCGCGACGATGATCGTGTGATCCATCGCGCCGGCTTCCTCGAGCTTGCGCACGACGTTCGCGATCGACGACTGCTTCTGGCCGATCGCGACGTAGATGCACTTAATGCCCGACGTCTTCTGGTTGATGATCGTGTCGACAGCCATCGCCGTCTTGCCGGTCTGGCGGTCGCCGATGATCAGTTCGCGCTGGCCGCGGCCGACGGGAACCATCGAGTCGACGGCCTTGTAGCCCGTCTGCACCGGCTGGCTGACCGACTTGCGGTAGATGACGCCTGGCGCGACGCGCTCGATCGGCGCGGTGCGCGTGGTCTTCAGCGGGCCCTTGCCGTCGATCGGGTTGCCGAGCGCGTCGACGACGCGGCCGAGCAGTTCCGGACCGACCGGCACTTCGAGGATGCGGCCCGTCGTCTTGACGGTGTCGCCTTCCTTGATCGACTTGTAGTCGCCCAGCACTACCGAGCCGACCGAGTCCTGCTCGAGGTTCAGCGCGAGGCCGAACAGGTTGCCCGGGAACTCGACCATCTCACCGTAGCGGACGTCGGCCAGACCATGGATGCGGCAGATGCCGTCCGTCACGGACACGACGGTGCCCACGTTGCGGGCCTCGGCGGCCGCGTCGAACTGCGAGATCCGGGCCTTGATCAGTTCGCTGATCTCGGAAGCCTTGATGGACATGGTGCGTTCCTGTCGTTCCGAATTCGGTTCAGGCG
>CAZPJE010000209.1:0-16270 GCA_964586725.1 uncultured Steroidobacteraceae bacterium
CTTGCATTGGTCTCAGAGCGGGGGGAACGTCGTACTTATTGTGCCGATGGGTAGCGACGCGTTTCGCTCCGACGATGAGGGTTCAGATCCCGAGAAAGCGAACCCTACTCGGAGATTTTCCGTCGAGGCAGACGGCTCGGAGCAGGCTATCCTTGCCCCTGACGGGCGGCCGGTTGTTGCAATTCGGATAGATGCGTTCAACGGCAGCCTAGATCTCACAAAAGGCCAGCCTAAGGAGGTAGTGCTGGGTCACATCCAGATCGAGCTAGTTTCTGGCAACCTCTTGCTCGGCAATCGTTTCTTCGCCGCGCCTGTTGCGATTCCGCATGCCCTACGCATTGGCGGCGCGTCGCCTGGAGCGTGGGCCTACTCCGTTGCCGCTCGCTTTGACGGCTCACAAATGATTGTCGAGTTTCGCCAGCTTTCGGTTGGGCTTCGCAACAAGAACCTAGAGGTTGCCGTGCGAGGACTGGCAGAGGACGAAGAGCTCACGTTAACAGCGCCGAAAAGTTCTACTCAGTACGTACTGAATCTGTCTGACACGAGGGTATCGGTTCCGTTAGTGGGCAAATTGTGCTTGCGAACTCAACGCTGAGGATTCTCACCGAAGATTCAGCGACTCGCGCCGCTAATCCATGCACGGCGCGACATGCTTCAGCGCGTTCTCGGAATCCACCGCGCCCTAGTCTGGTCGGCACAGTTGGTAGAAGTCTTGGTATCTAGGGCGCGACTTGTACAGAAAGCTCTTTCCAGTCAATCGCTTAGGGACTCGTTCGAATCCCTCTCTCCCGCCAATTCCCCTGTTTCAAGCCGTCTCAGGCTGTCTCGAAAACAGGGAAAAATCTCAAGAAGTCTCGGGAGAAGCTGCGCTCTCGGATTTCCGCGCTGTCCCTCAAGCTACGGGCGGAATGTTGCGGAACTCGGCAGTTCCACCAGATATCGCCGATTCGGACTGCCGGATTCACCGAGGAGGTCGAGTACAATGCAGGGCATGGACTTCGAATCCATCGAACGCGAAGCACTGCGGCTGGACGCGCGTCAGCGCGCCCGCCTCGCCCAGGAGTTGCTCGACAGCATCGACAATCTCTCGCCGGCCGAGATCGAAGCGCTTTGGCTCGATGAAGCAGAGAAGCGATCCGCGGAGATCGATGCGGACGCCGACGTGCTCGTGTCCGGCGAAGACGTAGCAAGAAAGGCGCGAGCCCTGCTGCGGTGACTTACCGCTTCCATGTTCGCGCCGAGCGCGAGCATCTGGCGCGCGTCAGTTACTACGAAGGCGAGCGAACGGGGCTTGGCGCGCGATACCTCGCTGACTTTGAATCGACGATCGCGAAGATCTGTGAGGCGCCCGCACGACTGAACTGCGTCCGTGCGCCAGACATCCGACGAGCGTTCTTCCTAACCTTTCCCTGCTCGATCATTTACCGGGAGGTGCGCGGCCAGGTTGTCGTGCTCGCGGTCGCGCACCATCGCCAGCGGCCGGGGTATTGGCTGGCGCGGCTGTAGTCAGGCGTGGGCATTCGACCCAGCAACAACAAAGGAATCTCGTGTTCGCACCTGACATCGAACGCTGGCTCGAAGGCAACACAACGCCGGGCTACAAGCAGTTCCTCGTGGAGAGCCGTGCCGAGACCGCAGACCTGCTTCGGGAGGTCGGCGTACCGCGCAAGTGCGAGCTGGCGGATTTCTATCTGCGGCACGGCGCCGCAACCTGTCGCGGCTGGTACGAGCTCAAAGAGCCGGACCAGATCGCAGATGCCACGCAGTACGTGCAGGAAGAGTGGGACGTGCCCGAGGGCTTCATCGCACTGACCAGTACAGAGGGCGAGGGCGTCGTGTTGTACGCACTCGAAACCGGCGCGGTCTACGAGGTCGAGCTTGGCAGGCTGGATGACTTCCTGGGCGGTTCGCTCGAGCCAATTGCGAGCACCTTCGAGGGGTATCTGCGCTGGTGCATGGGTAAAGCCGGTTAGGGTCGAAGTGCGGCGCCGTACCAAGGCTGCGCCGCTCGCGAGACTCCATGACCGGAGGTGGGATAGCAATGAAGGACAGGACTCACGACGTCGCCGAAGTCGAGGCGCTCTGGCTTGACGAGGCTGAGAGACGTGCCGACGAGATCGACCGCAGAGAAAGCGTGCTTGTCTCGGGCGACGAGGTGGCGCCTAAAGCCCGTCTCTTGCTCGAGACATGCCGGTCTGACTCTCGAAGTGACACGGTCCGCGATTCAACCGATACGAGCACCTAATGCGCTCATGATTCCCCTGGAGATCCGCGAAGAACTGCTTAAGCGCATGCGCTCTGCAGAGTTGGAGCATGATGTCCGTATCGTGCTCGCCGTGGAGTCCGGCAGTCGAGCCTGGGGCTTTGCATCCCCGAACAGCGACTATGACGCGCGCTTCATCTACGTGAATCGGCCGGAGTGGTACCTGTCGGTATCGCTCGAGGAACAGCGCGATGTTATCGAGTACCCCATCGTCGATGACGTTGATCTGAACGGTTGGGATTTGCGCAAGGCCCTTCGCTTGATGTGGAAATCCAACCCGGCGTTCGTCGAGTGGATTCAGTCGCCGATTGTCTACCGTGAAGCGAACCAGTTTGGCGCCGACGCCCGCGGGTTGCTGCCGCACGTCTACTCCGTCGAGCGCGGCATGCATCATTACCGCAGCATGGCGAAGACCAATTATCGCGGCTATCTGCGGGAGGCAGAGGTGCCCCTGAAGAAGTACTTCTACGTTTTGCGCCCACTGCTGTCCGTGCGATGGCTCGAGCGGTACGGCACGCCTGCCCCGATCGAGTTCCCGCGCCTCATGCCACTGGTGGAGGATGATCGGGAGCTGACACAGGCGATCGACGCGTTGTTGCAGCAGAAGCGCGCAGCGCCAGAGCTGGGTCGTGGCCCTGCCGTGCCGGTGCTGCAGGCGTTCATCGAGCAGGAGCTGGACAGGCTCGAAGCCATCGACCCGCCCGCCGTTCGTCCGGGCGCAGCCGCGCCACTACTCAACCGGTTCTTTCTACGGGTCCTTAACGAGACCTGGTCACCGACCTGACGCCGTCTCCCAATCCAGCCCGAATCGCGCAAGGTATTTTCGCAGTCGATCGCTGTCGTTGGTCACGGAGCGCTGCAGTCGGGACGACGCGAACAACGTTCGACCTGCATCCGCCAAAGAACGGGATCGGCGGCAGATGTCGAGCACACCCGCCAACTGAATCTGGTCGAACAGATCGAGGTCGCGCGCAACGCTCGCCGGCAGTGCGGGAGCGGCCGCGGCGTCGGAATCCGACATCCATGACCCGCGCAGGCGCTCGATCTCTGCGGCGACAGCCGGCTCGCCGATGCGGCCGCCGTCCGCCAGCGTCGCGAGCCGGGTGATGGAGGCGGACAGCTCGCGGAAGTTGCCGCGCCACTGGGCCTCGGGCGAGGTCGCAAAGCGCAGATAACGGCTGCGCGCTTCGGTATTGAAGCGGACGGTCGTGGCGTTCGCGGCCGCGAAGCGTTCCAGTTCGTACTCGATGTTGGGTTCGATGTCTTCCGGCCTGTCCCTGAGGCCTGGCAGCTGGAACGTCCACAGGTTGATGCGCGCCAGCAGGTCCTCGCGAAAGCGGCCCGCCCGCACGGCGTCGCGCAAGTCGCAGTTCGTGCCAGCAACGAGCTGGAAGTCGCTCTGGGCTTCCTTATCGCCGCCCATAGGCAGGAAGCGCTTTTCCTCGATGGCCTTGAGGAGCATGGCCTGCTCGTCGAGCCCGAGTTCGCCGATCTCGTCGAGGAACACAATGCCGCCGTCGGCCTTGCGCAGCAGGCCCGGGCGGTCACTCTGCGCCCCGGTGAACGCGCCCTTCACGTGTCCGAACAGCGTGGACATCGCCGCATCGCCCCGGAGCGTGGCGCAGTTGACCTCGACGAACTCGCCGCGGATCTGGTGCTGCGCCTTCTTGAGTTCGTAGAGTCGGGTTGCGAGCTGCGACTTTCCGGCACCCGTGGGGCCGACGAGCAGCACCGGAGCCTTCGAGCGGATCGCCACCCGTTCGAGTTCGTCGATCATGCGATTGAAAGCGGCGTTGCGTGTCGGGATTCCCGACTTCAGGAACGTCGTGCTCTCGCGCCGCTCGTCCGCGAAGCGTGCGGCGATCTGGTCGTAGCGGGAGAGGTCGAGGTCGATGATCGAGTAGCTCCCGACCTTGCCCGTCGCTTCGCGCGCCGGCGGTGAGGTTTGCAGCAGCGACCCCGGAAACGTGCGTGCTTCGGCCAGCAGGAACAGGCAGATCTGTGCGACGTGGGTACCGGTCGTGATGTGGGCGAGGTAGCGCTCGTGCTCGAGGTCGAAAGAGTACTTTCGGACGAACTCCCGCAGGGCGCCGTACATCTGCTCGAAGTCCCACGGGTCGCGCGGATCGACGCGGTGCAGGCGTACCGTGGTCTCGGGCGACACCTCCTGGATGTCGTCGCGAACCTGCTCCGCCAGCCGCTGATGTGGGCGGGCATGCATGAGCTCGAGGCGACCGACGACGAGATCATCCTGTTGGCAGATGGACACAGTCGGGCGCCAGCGCTCCCAGCGGCCCGGGCCCCGGCCGCCAGCGTCGAGCGTCGAGCCCAGGAAGCCAATCACGACCGTCTTCATAGAGCTAGCATAAAAGATATATTGCTATCGGCCAAGATCGCTTTCAACGGGATGTAGCAAGTCTGCGAAAGTCGCCATCCGTTCCCGCGATCACGCAAATGCTCGTGAATACAGTCAGTTACGCTGGTCGTGCCTGGCGATCGTCGATTCCTCGAACCTTTGGCACAGCGGTTGCTTTGTACTCAGCAACAGAGACAACCACCGAAGCACGGGGCGGCGCCATGGGGGCGCCGCCGGTCTCTGCAAGGAAAGTCCCATGAGCGACACGAACTACGAAACGATGCATGTCGAAGGCGGCCGCCACGTGAAGATGTGGACGCGCGGCGTGCCGGTTGAAGACGACGCGCGTGCGCAGCTCGCGAACACCGCGCGGATGCCGTTCATCTTCAAGCACCTTGCAGTGATGCCGGACGTGCATGTCGGCAAGGGCTCGACGATCGGCAGCGTCATCCCGACGATCAAGGCGATCATCCCGGCGGCGGTTGGCGTGGACATCGGCTGCGGCATGATGGCGGCGAAGACCACGCTGACGGCGGCGGACCTGCCGGACAGCCTCGCGGCGGTGCGTAGCGCGATCGAGCGCGCCGTGCCGCACGGTCGTACGGTCGGCAAGCGCGACAAGGGTTCCTGGGGCCACGAGCCGCCGCAGAGCGTAGACGCGGCGTGGACCGACCTGGTCGAGGGCTTCGAGCGAATCAGCACGAAGCACGGCCGGCTGAAGAACACGAACAACCGTGTACACCTCGGCACGCTCGGAACAGGCAACCACTTCATCGAGGTGTGCCTCGATGAGCACGACGCGGTGTGGTTCATGCTGCACAGTGGTTCGCGCGGCGTCGGCAACGCGATCGGCAGCTACTTCATCGAGCTGGCGCGAGAAGACATGCGCAAGTGGATGATCAATCTGCCTGATCGGGACCTGGCGTATTTCCCGGAAGGGACGGACCACTTCGACGACTACGTCGAGGCGGTCGAGTGGGCGCAGCGCTTCGCGCAGCGCAACCGCGAAGTGATGATGACCAACGTCATCCGCGCGGTGCGCAGCGTGCTGCCGAAGCCGTTCGAGAGCCACGTGGAAGCGGTGAACTGTCACCACAACTACGTGTCCCGCGAACACCACTTCGGCGAGAACGTACTCGTGACTCGCAAGGGTGCGGTGCGCGCGCGTCGCGGTGAGCTCGGCATCATTCCGGGCAGCATGGGTGCGCGTTCGTACATCGTGCGCGGCCTCGGCAACGAGGAGAGCTTCCACAGCTGCAGCCACGGGGCTGGCCGGAAGATGTCCCGCACCGAAGCGCGCAAGCGCTTCACGGTCGAGGAGCACGCTGCGGCGACGGCCGGTGTCGAGTGTCGCAAGGACGAGGCCGTCATCGACGAGACGCCGGCCGCGTACAAGGACATCGACGCAGTGATGGCCGCGCAGAAGGACCTTGTGGAAGTTGTCTACACGTTGAAGCAGATCGTCTGTGTGAAAGGATAGTCATGATCGAGATCGATGGAGCACAAGGCGAGGGCGGCGGGCAGATCCTGCGATCTGCCCTGTCGCTTTCCATGTGCACGCAACAGTCGTTCCGTATTCGCGCGATCCGGGCGGGTCGCGCGAAGCCGGGACTGCTGCGCCAGCATCTGACCGCGCTGCGCGCGGCGCAGACCGTCTGCGGCGGCACCGTGGAGGGCGACCAGCTCGGGTCCACCGAGGTGGAGTTCCGGCCGAGTGCGGTCGTCGCGGGCGACTATCGCTTCGATGTCGGCAGTGCCGGCAGCTGCACGCTCGTGCTGCAGACGGTACTGCCGGCGCTGATGCTGGCCGCGGGGTCGAGCACGGTGCGCATTACCGGTGGCACGCATGCGAAGGCGGCGCCGCCCGTGGACTTCCTGCAGCTCGCGTTCCTGCCATTGCTGGCCCGCATGGGTCCGCGCGTCTCGATCGACATGACGCAGCCCGGGTTCTACCCGCGCGGTGGTGGCGTGGTCACGGCTCGCATCGAGCCGACGCCGGCGCTCGTGCCGCTGCAACTGATGGACCGAGGCGCCTGGGTGGGTGGCGAAGCCTGCGCGTACGTTGCTGCCATCCCGATGCATGTCGCCGAACGCGAGCTCGAAGTCGTGGGTCGGACGCTCGGGTGGGGCCCGCAGCAGCGCCGCATCAAGCCCTGGGCCAATGAGTTCGGCCCGGGTAACGCGCTGACGCTCACGCTGACCCATGAGCACGTTACAGAGGTCTGCGCGGCGTTCGGCGAGAAGACCGTGCGCGCCGAGGACGTGGCAGGCGCAGCGGTGCGCGAGGCACAGGGCTACCTCGCGACGCGCGCGGCGGTCGGTGCGCATCTGGCTGATCAGTTGCAGTTGCCGGTCGCGTTGGCGGGAGACGGGTGTTTCACGGCTGCAGAGATCACGCCGCACTTCGTATCGAACGGCGGCGTGATCGAACAGTTCACCGGTCGGCGCTTCGAGTGCGAGCGAGACGCAGGACGAACGGTCGTGACGCTGCGATGAACGGTTGCATGAGGAATTTGTCTCAAGGTGTATTGACAGGAGATTCGGCGCGCGTAGGATGCGCGCCCCTATGAACTACGCCTTCAACGCAACAACCCCGCGACTGCACGACATGCAGCGCGCCGCGCTTCGGAATCCGGCGATTCCGTCGAGCGCGCCGCCGCGCGTCGATGAGGTCCTGATGCGTTAGCTTCCGATGCGAGTCGGAGGCTGACCACACGGCAGCCTCCGGATGCTCTCTACACGAGACCCCGGCAGGCCACCGTCTGCCGGGGTCTTTGTGTTTTGGGCCTGACGGTCTGACAAACGGCATTTCGTGCTGCGGTGCGGGTTCAACAGCCCGCCTGGCGCGCCTGTGCTCCGGCAACGGATCGCGCAGGGGTGTACCGCACGGGTGTGCGTGTCGGAGCCAGCAAGCTAGCTCAGTTGGTAGAGCAACGGACAGAACTCCGTGTGTCGCGGGTTCGATTCCCGCGCTTGCACCTCCTTGAGGTGGAGTGATGGTTCATTTGAGCGCGGAGCGAAAGCTTCGCATCGGGATGTCCCGGTGGGTCGATGACGGACACGACGTCGCGACACACAACGAGGGTACCGCCTTGAGCGGCCCACGGCGTGCGATGGCAGGCGCTGCACTGGCAGAGAGCCGCATCGTCCTCCCGGGTCGACCGCGGTGCCGGCGTGGGCCCATCCCGACCTATTCGACGAAATGCGCAAGGTGCGCAGGGAAGGAGAGTGTGATGAAGATGATTCGGCGACTGACGGTCGCCCAGCACGAGCGGGTGCTCGTGTTCCGCGACCGACGCTTCGAGACGATTCTCGAGCCGGGCGTGCACTGGCTGTTCGACCCGCTGCGGCGTGTCGAACTGCAGGTGTACGACCTCACGGTGGCGGAGTTCGAACACCCGCGCGCTGAGTTCCTGCTGCAGGACGCGCGTGCTGTCATGGAACGCTACTTCATGATCGTCGAGACCGGCGATACCGAAGTGGGTGTGGTCAGCAAGCTGGGCCGTGTGACGGGCCTGCTGGGTCCGGGCCGTCGTCAGCTGTACTGGAAGGGTCCGATCGACGTGACCGTCGAGAAGATCGATTTCACGGCGACGATGGAATTGCCGGGTGCGCTGGCCCGTGTCCTGGTGCGCGCGAAGCAGCCGCTTGCGGCGCAGGTGAACGAAGCCGTCAGCGCGATCGAAGTCCCGGACACGTCCGTCGGCATGCTGATCGTCGACGGTGAGTTCGTGCGGGTGCTCGAGCCGGGTCTGCACGCGTTCTGGAAGTACCAGCGCGCGCTGAAGACCGAGCTGGTGGATCGGCGCGTGCAGACGATGGAAGTGGCGGGTCAGGACATCCTGACGCGCGACAAGGTCAGTCTGCGCGTGAACCTGACGGCGCTCTGGCAGGTGGTCGACGCGGTGCAAGCCCGCGCAGCCGTCGTGAACGTCGTCGAGTCGGTCTACAAGGAATTGCAGTTCGCGCTGCGTGCGGCCGTCGGCGGCCGCTCGCTCGACGAACTGCTCGGCGACAAGGGCGTGCTCGATCGCGAGATCGGCGCGGCCGTGGCGACGCGGCTCGAAGTCCAGGGCGTGGTGGTGAAGTCGGTGGGCGTGAAGGACGTCATTCTGCCGGGTGAGATGAAGACGATTCTCAACCAGGTGGTCGAGGCGGAGAAGCGCGCACAGGCGAACCTGATCCAGCGCCGCGAGGAGACGGCAGCGACGCGTTCGCTGCTGAACACCGCGCGGCTCATGGATGACAACCCGACGCTGCTGCGGCTCAAGGAGCTGGAGACGCTCGAGAAGGTGACCGAGAAGATCGGGCACCTGACTGTCTTCGGCGGCCTCGAGGGTGTGATGAAGGACACGGTGCGCATCCAGCTGCCGGCACGCTGAGCGCACCCAAGGAGAAGTCCCGGCGGACCAATGGGGGTCCGCCGGGTGTTTGTGTGGCTAACTGATACGGAGAAGTACCATGAAGACCAAGCGTGTACACCGCGAAGCCGAGTGCTTTCGAGGTCACCAGTAAGCGTCGCAAAGGCTACCCCTCGGAAACGCGGGTGAAGCGCGGCATCCGGGTCGTGCATGGCGACAAGGAGCTGATCGAGAAACTCGGTCGTAACGACCCGTGCCCGTGCCAATCCGGTCGCAGATTTCAAGAACTGCTGCATGCAGACCGGAGAATTCGATGGTTCAGATCGGCACTACTTCTTTCAGAGAGTGAGATCCGTCGCTGACGTCGAAACCAGTTTGCGGCACGAGTGCGGCAGGGTCGACCTCCGGCTCTGACGTCGCCCCCGTTTGCGTACGGTTTGCGGTTAGAGCACCGCCAGTTCTGAAGTCCGTTTCTACTGACGCTTCTGTGCATACTCGTTCGGTGTCAGGTGCCCGAGCGAGCTGTGGGGTCGATGATCATTGTAATCGATCCGCCACGCCTCGATCTTCGCGCTGGCATCGTCGATCGATTCGAACTGCATCACGTTCAGGCACTCATCGCGCAGTCGCCCATTGAACGACTCGATGTGCCCGTGTTCAGTGGGTTTTCCCGGATGGATGAAGTCGAGCTTCACGCCTCGCCGATACGCCCATTCCTCGAGCACTTTCGACGTGAACTCCGTGCCGTGATCGATAGTGATCGATACCGGTGTGCCAGCTCGCTCGATCGCCCGCTCCAGGGGCGCGACAACGTCGCGTCCGCCAAACGAAAACCGCGACTCAAGCAACGGAGTCTGACGACTAAACTGATCGACGATGGGGAGCACCCGAAACGCCCGGCCGCTGAACAACTGGTCATGGACGAAATCCATGCTCCAACGCTCGTGCGTACGCCGCGCCTGCGGAACAGGGCCACGATGCAGGCTCATGTGCTTGCGACGACGCACGCGCATGCGGATTTGCAGGCCCTCGAAGCGATACCAGCGATACACGCGCTTCCGGTTCACCTTCCAGCCCTCTCGTCGCAGCATGACGTGGATACGCTGATAGCCGAAGCGCGGCCTCGCGTGCGCGATCTCGCGAATGCGAAGGCGCAGAGCCGATTGGTCTCTGGCCTGGCTCTTGGCGTACCACCCGCCATGGGAGAACTGCCCCAGCTCTATAGCTTTGCGCACGCTCACCGCGTAGCGCTCCCGGATCCACTCGGCCAGCGCGCGCCTGAGCGCTGGCCTCAGAGCTTTTTTCGGACGACTTCTCCCAGGATGTGCTTGTCGAGCGTGAGCTCGGCGACCAGACGCTTCAGCCCCGCGTTCTCATCCCGTAGCTGACGCATCTCCCGGATCTCGGTCATGCCAAGCTTGCCGTACTTCCTCTTCCACAACTAGAAGCTCGCCTCGCTCACGCCCAGCTGCCGACACACGTCGACCACGGGCGTGCCGCCCTCAGCCTGGCGCAGCGCGTAGGTGATCTGCTCGTCCGTAAACCGTTTGCCCTTCATGCTCCTCGTCTCCTCTGGTGGGAAACTTCAGAGCCAGCTTAGTCAAACTCCAAACTGTCCGGAAATCGGGGACCACGTCACCGGGGGCAGACCACAGGTGCGGCCCTCGTTCCTTGGCGGCTGGACTGGCGGCGCTGTTCCGCTGTCAGCGCCCGGAACGGCTAGCATGGCGTTGCTAGCGCTGCTGGTCGCCAGTTGTGGTGGCGGTGGCGACGGTGGCTCGTCATCTCTCGCGCCAGCGCCGCCGCGCGTACCGCGCTCGCCGCCACGCCTTCATGCACCACGCCAGCGGGCCCGAACGTGACGCAGCGCCTGGGTTTCCTCTACGTCTCCTCGGCCCATGACAGCCCGTCATCGGTCGGCGGGCTCGCGGGCAACTACACGCTGGCGATCAGGCCCGTCAGCAACATGCTGAACGTCAATTCGAGTGGCGTCGTCTTCGCGATGTACGGCAACGGTCCGCGCTGCACTGTGATCGGGCGTTTCAGCGTGATCGACGCCCGCTTCAATCCCTATCGCGCTGAGTGGATCTTCGCCGCCTGCGCGGTGCCCGGATCGCAGGCCTACGAGGGCGTCACGTTCACGGGCTTCGCGCAGCGGACTACGAGCACGCCGAACTCTGGAGCGGCTCGCGGCAACGCGATCTACGTCCTGCTGACGGCGACGGTGCAGAATCGTCTGTCGTGGATCAGCGTTGTATACGATCCGAACTGATGGCGACGGGTGTGGGCGCTACCCTCGGCGCCGCCGCGCCCAGGCTGCGAGCGAGGGCGCGACCACATGGTCATAGAGTCCAACGCCGATCGCATGCAGGACGGGTGCGCGGAAGACTCGCGCGACACTTCGGTAGGCAGGCATGCGATCCCACAGTGCCAGCAGCGCATCGAAGCCACTGAATATCCGCCCCTGCTCGTTTCGCAGGTACAGCCGTGACTCGAGATGTTCCGAGCGCAGCCCCCAGGTCGCGACGCGTGCCGCTTCCTTTGGGCCATCCACGAACTCGGTAGCGGGCTTGCCGACCGCATCTGATGCGAACCTTTTCGCATAGTGCGATATCTCCATGCTGCACACGGGGCAGTCGCCATTGAAGTAGACCTCGCAGCGGGCGTTCGCGTCTGCGACCGGGAGCACGGCCGGTGGTGCCCGCAGCAGATCGCGCAGCGCACGCTGCGCGGTGGGGTACTGGAACCGGAAGCCTCGCGACAGCAGGCGACTCGGGTAGACGCGCTGCCCGTCCAGCAGCAGTTCCGACATCTCGCCGAGCATCAGGCGCAGCGGGGTGGCGGGGGAGCGCAGCCATTGCGGCCGCGCCAAGGTGCGAGCGATCAGGTGCTGGAAGTGGCGCTGCCTGAGTGCCTGCGGCGCCACGGCATTCACGGGGCCTGCGATCGCGATGGTATCGAGCGCAAACACGATGGCGCGCACGAGGTCATCGATGTGTATCCACGACACCCACTGGCGACCGTTGCCGAGCACGGCACCGAACCCGAGTCGTGTCGGCAGCGCGAGGCGCGGCAGGATGCCGCCATCGCCGAGCACGAGGCCGACGCGCAGCATGACGGCCCGCACTCCGAGCGCCGCGAGCGGCATGGCAGTGCGTTCGACCGACTGGCACAGCTGCGACTGGAAGCCAACGCCAGGTCCATGCTGCTCTGAGAGGCGTTCGTCATCACGCGGCCCGTAGAAGCCGATCGCGCTCGCGCCGACCCAGACGCGTGGCGGCGTGGTCAACCGTCCGCACAGTTCGATGAGTTGCTGCGCAGTCTCGACGCGACTCGCCACGAGTTTGCGGCGACGCGACCGTGTCCAGGGCGGGCCGAACACGGGCGCGCCGGCGAGGTGCACGATGGCATGCAGGCGCGCATCGGTGTCGATCTCGGCCAGGTTCGTGATGATCCGCACTTGAGGCCCGAAACGGTTGAGCGCGCGCTCGGCATCGCGTGTCCACACCCAGACGGCATCGCCACTGCGCAGCAGGCGCCGCACGAGATGCCCACCCACGAACCCCGTAGCCCCCGATACCAGCACCGCGCGCCCCGTCGGGCGCGCCGCGCGTTCAATCGGCTCGCGCACCCACTCGGGCGGCGCGAAGTGGCGCAGTGCGGCGGTGCCGGTGCGCAGCGACCAAGCGGTCGAGCCGATGCCAAACAGCGTGAACACCCATGACACTGCACCGTAATCCGCGGCGACCACCCCATGTGGCAGTGCGAACCAGCCCGTGAGCACGGGCCATAGGGCAAAGAGCACAGCCCCTATGCTGATCGCCAGCAGCGTATGCAGCACGCGCTCCGCACGAGGCAGGCGGCGGGTCTGGTCTTCGACGATGAAATCCGCCAGCGTGATGATGATCTCGGCGATGACGACCGCCGCAATCAGCAGTGCCCAGGCACCGTGCCACGCGTACCAGGCCAGTGCGAAGAACAGGAAGCCGTACAGCGCTTCGCGCGCAGCGTGCAGCGAAAGTTCCGCGCGCGCCGATCGCTTCGCCGGGAGCTTCTCGGTGATCTCGTGGTGCCACAGGTTGTCGAAAGCACCCATGACTGCCTGAAGGGTCAGCAAGGCGAACAAGGTGTTCATAGCCGCTCTCCGTGGGCGCGAAAGCGCCCGGTCTGATAGAACAATTCACCGAACCATCCGTGCGTGACTCGCAACGTGAAGCGGAACCAGCCGTCGCATTCATCGATGTGCTCGACATGCGTCGTGCCCGGCGACAGCCAGCGCGGCAGCCGCATATGCCACTCGTGGGCGAAGCCGCTGCGCCGCAACCACTCGAGCGAAAGATCGAAGTAGTAGCCCGTGCTGACGAAGTGCAGCACGCCGTCGCGCTCGTGCAGTTGCAGCGGCATGCAGAGCCGCGCCGGCAGGCGTTCGACCAGTCCGCCATGCCGGTCGATGACCTTGGTGGAGCGCACCAGCGACCGTCCGCCGTCGGGCCAGCAGTACTCGCGATGCCAGTCGACGCCGCCATCATGCGGACCGACGTGGACGACCGCGGGGATGTTCACGCCCACGGCCGCGACGACCGGCGTCCCCAGCAGGCGGGAGACGAGTGCGATCAGTCGGCCGACGCGGCTTGCCCGCACGACCTCGAAGGTGCCGACATAGTCGACGCGTCGCGCGGGTTCCTCGAAGCGGTGGCGGACCGCGGGCGGCAGCCGCGACCAGGCGGTCTCGCCGATGACCCGGCGGACGCCGCTGTGAGCGTGAGCGCTAGCCGGGCAGGGGGTCTCGAGCGGAAGCATCTGGTCGGAGGAGATCATGTGCGTGTCTCCGCGGTGTCCGTGGCATCACTCGCCCACCAGCTTCGAGATGCGCTCGCCCATCTTCATCATCTTCAATAGCGACTTGCGCGGCATGCGCTTGATCGAGTCGTACCACTGCGTCATGGTTTCCATGAACTCGAGCTGCGCGCGGATGCGCTCGCGGACAACGCGCGGCGTGTCTGTCTCACGCTCGAATTGGGCGACGCAATCGCGCAGCGCCTGCAAGGTCGGGTCGATCTCGCGCCGTTTGCGACCCTCGATGATCGAGCGGATCACTTCCCACGTGTCGTGCTGGGCGGCGAAGAAGTCGCGCCGGTCGCCTAGCACCTGCGTGACGTGCACGAGGTCCCAGGCCTGCAGCTCGCGCAGGCCGGTGCTGACATTCGAGCGGGCGATGCCGAGCGTCTCGGCGATCTCGTCGGCATGCAGCGGTTCTTCGGCCAGGTAGAGCAGCGCATGGATCTGCGCCACGGACCGGTTCATGCCCCAACGACTGCCCATTTCGCCCCAGTGGACGATATAGCGCTGCATGGTGGGTGTGAGGTGCATGGTGGGCCTCTCGGGCTGTATTGACTGTTATTTCTGTCGTTACAGAAATTATAGTCATTACGGGCGAAAATGGAAGAGGCGGCATGCGCCGCCCTTCCCAAGGCCTGGCAGGGGTTCAGTGCGACCGTCGCCGTGCGGCGCCCACGCCGCCAGCCATCAGCAACAGGGACAGCCAGTCCCAGGATCCTCCACCGCCGCCACCACCACCTGAGGGCGGCGCGGGGGGCGCCGCCACCGTCACGGTGACCGTGCCGGGTGCGGACTCTCGCTGCTGGTTGTCGGTCACGGCGTAGGTGAACGTGGCGGTGCCGCTGAACCCGCTCGCCGGGGTGTAGCGGATGGCGCCGGTGGCACTGTCCACCTGCGTCGTGCCGGAGGCCGGTGCCTGTACCACGCGCACACTGCCTCGAGTCAGCAACCCGTCCTCATCGGTGTCGTTGGCGAGCACATCCACGGAAACGGCTGCGCCGGCCTGGGTCGTGGCGGTGTCGGCCTGCGCGGTCGGCGCGAGGTTTTCGACGTTCCAAAGCTCCTGGCCGTTCGCCACGGTGAAGAGAGGCAGGAACAGTCTGTTCCCGGCAGCTGCCATGCCAAACGGGAACGTAGCCGTATTGAACTGGGCACTCTGCACCGGCAACGCATTCGTCCGCTCGGTGTTGGCTGCCGTGCCGTCGGTGCGCCAGAGCTCGAAGTTAGTGCTGTTGACGCTTTCAATCGTCACCACAAAGTAAACGAGCCCGCGAAAGTCTACAAACTGAGTCGGATTGCTCCGCGGTGTGCCCGGCAGGATGTCGCGCAGCTGGCGGGTGCCGGCCGTAGTGCCGTCCGTGATCCACAACTCCCCATCGGGCGCACCCTGGAACACGACGCGGTCGCCTATGACGCCAACTGAGGGTGCCGCGAAGGGTGACAGATCGGCCGGTGCGAGCGCGATGGTGCCGCCGGCCGTGCCGTCGGTGCGCGACAGTGTGCATGTTCCGTTGCCATCGCAGGATTCAAAGTAGAGCAAGTTGCCGACGACGGTCAGGAACCTTCGGTTTCCGCTGGCGGCGGTACTCTCGTCGACGACGAGGTCGGGAACGGCGGTCGCGGAGCTGAGGCGCCACCAGCCCCGCTGTACGCCGTCGCTTGAGTGGAACAGCAGCGACGTTCCCAGTCTGGCGATCAAAACGGGGGCGCCGATCGGTCGACCCGCTGCCGAAGTCACTCGCTCCGCGTTGCCGCCTGCGGCGTTGATGCGCCAGAGGAACTCGCCGGATTCAGTCTCCGACGCCGCAGCGAAGAAGACCCGATCTGAAAGGCTTTGGAGCACGCAGACGCGCGAGCTCTGGAAGAACAGGCGATTCGAGAAGAACGGAAACGGTGCGACTTCCTGCGTGCCGGCAGTCGTGCCGTCGGTGCGATAGAGGCGGCCGATTCGATTCACGGTCGCGCCGAAGAACACGCGCCCGTTCAACTCGAGAAAGCCTCGGCCGCAGTCGCCGGGTGCCGCATTGGCAAAGCCCCCGCTGAAGAAGCTGTCGGGCACGGAAAGGTTGGTCAATCGCGTTGAGCCGGCGGATGTGCCGTCCGTGATCCAGACCTCGTTGTCGTTGGGCGTTGCGGCGCCGGTGTACACGATGCGATTGCCAAGTCGGGCGCTTTCGGGAGCGGGAAAGCTGGAGGGCTCGGATGGCGCGCCGTCGGAAAGACGAGTCGTGCCGGCGGCGGTGCCGTCCGTGCGCCACAAGCCGCGCGCGCGCACGCCATCCGTTGCGGCGAAGAGCATTGCGTCGCCCAGCGCGGTCAGTCGTCCAGGCGATGCATCGCCGTTCGCGGTTTGCGGAGCGAGGTCGACCACCAGGCGTGTGCCAGCCGTTGTGCCGTCACTGGTCCATAGCTCCCGTCCCAGCTGCGGATCGTCCGGAGCGAACAGCAGGC
>CAZPJE010000210.1:0-17945 GCA_964586725.1 uncultured Steroidobacteraceae bacterium
GCACGGGTGGTGACGGCGGCGCGGATCTGTTCGCGGCGCGCGGCGAAGTCGGCGACGACCTTGCCGCGCTCGAGCAGCGCGCCCGCGTAGTCGGCGGGCTGCGCGAGCTCGATCGCCGCGGGCGCCATGAAGCGGTGGCCGCGGGTCGCGCGACCCGCGCGCACGTCGAGCAGGGTTGCGTCGAGCACGTCATCACCGAACAGCATGACGACCCAGTGCACCGGTCGCACGAACTCGGCGCTGCCCGCGCCCCAGCGCATGCGCTTCGGGATCGGCAGCGCGTCGAGCGCCGCCTGGATGAAACCCGGCAGCAGCGAGGCGGTGGCCGCGCCTGGCTTCGTGCCGTTGAAGTACAGGAATTCGCCCTTGCCTTCCTTGACGCGCTCGAGCGCGTCGACGGCGACGCCGCAACTGTCCGCGAATGCGGTTGCCGCACGGGTCGGCGCGCCGGTCGCATCGAAGGCGGCGTTGACTGGCGGGCCGCGGCGCTTGATCTGTTGCAGTGGCTGCTCGGTCGCGAGCGCGCGCACCAGCAGCGCGAGGCGGCGCGGCGCGGCGAACGATTCGATGCCGGCATGCGCGAGGCCCGCGCCCGCCAGCGATGCGGCCACGTGCTCGCGCAGCGCGGTTTCGAGGTCGCGCAGTGCCTTCGGCGGCAGCTCTTCGGTGCCGAGCTCGAACAGGAAATCGCGCGCGCTCATGCGCCCGCCTTGGCGGCCGCAGCGGCCGGCGCCGCCGCCGGCGCGCGGCCCGACGCATCGCCCATCGGAAAGCCCAGCGCCTCGCGGCTGTCGTAGTAGGCCTGCGCCACCGCGCGCGCGAGCGTGCGCACGCGCAGGATGAAGCGCTGCCGCTCGGTCACGGAAATCGCGCGGCGCGCATCCAGCAGGTTGAAGGTATGCGAGGCGCCCAGCATCTGCTCATAGGCGGGCAGCGCGAGCTTCGCGGCGAGCAGTGCGTTGCAGGCGGCTTCGTGTTCATCGAAATGCCGGAATAGCACGGCCGTGTCGGCGTGCTCGAAGTTGTAGGCCGACTGCTCGACTTCGTTCTGGTGGTAGACGTCGCGATAGGTCACCGGCCCTTGCGGCCCGACGGTCCAGACGATGTCGTAGACGCTCTCGACGCCCTGCAGGTACATCGCGAGGCGCTCGAGTCCGTAGGTGATTTCGCCCGCCACCGGGCGGCAATCGAGGCCGCCGACCTGCTGGAAATAGGTGAACTGCGTGATCTCCATGCCGTTCAGCCAGACTTCCCAGCCGAGGCCCCAGGCGCCCAGCGTCGGTGATTCCCAGTTGTCCTCGACGAAGCGGATGTCGTGGGTCAGCGGATCGAAACCCAGCATCCGCAGCGACTCGACGTACCTGTCGAGGATGTCGAGCGGCGAGGGCTTCATCAGCACCTGGAACTGGTAGTAGCGCTGCAGCCGGAACGGGTTGTCGCCGTAGCGACCGTCGGTCGGGCGGCGCGACGGCTGCACGTAGGCGGCGTTCCAGGGCTCGGGGCCGATCGCGCGCAGGAAGGTCGCGGTGTGGAAAGTGCCGGCGCCCATTTCCTTGTCATACGGCTGCAACACGACGCAGCCCTGATCGGACCAGAACTTCTGCAACGAGAAGATCAGTTCCTGGAATGTGAGGCGCGCGCGCGGCGCGGTGTCTGGCATGCAGTGCTCGCTGGTCGGGGCCGTGTGGTCGACGGGATCGCGCATTATAACGGGCCGGGCTCGCGCCGCCGCGACGCGCCGGGCATTCTCCGGGTAAACTAGCCACATCCCCAGTCCATGCCCCGCGCACCTCCGCATTCTTCGGGGGGCTCGGCGGAGGTGTCTGTGTCGCCTGCAGTGTCCATCTCGTCCCGCCGCCCGCCGCCCGCCCCTGCGTCCGGCCCCCGCTTCCTGTTGCCCTGGGTCGGCGGCCTGCTGCTGGCCGCCTGTGGCGCGGGCGGCCCGCCGCAGTTGCCGCCGCCCGCCGTCAGCGTCGCCGAAGTGGTGCAGCGGCCGGTCACCGAGTGGGATCCTTACGAAGGCCGCATCACCGCGATCGAGACCGTCGAACTGCGGCCGCGCGTCAGCGGCTACCTTGCGGGCGTGCATTTCCGCGAAGGCAGCCTGGTCGCCAAGGGCGCGCTGCTGTTCACGGTCGACGATCGCGAGTATCGCGCCGCGCTCGACAGCGCCCGGGCGAACACCGCGCGGGCCGCGACGCGCGCCGACGTCGCGCGGATCGAGGCCGAGCGCGCCGAGAAGCTGCGGGCCGGGCGTGCGATCTCCGACGAAGAGCTCGAGAGCCGTCGCGGTGAACTGCGACAGGCCGAGGCCGACGTTGCCGCGGCGAGCGCGCAGCAGCGGCAGGCGGCGCTGAACGTCGAGTTCACGCGCATCACCGCGCCGATCGCAGGCGTCGCGAGTTCGGCGCGCGTGCGGCCCGGCAATCTCGTCAACGCCGGCGAGACCCTGCTGACGACGGTCGTCTCCAGCGATCCGGTCTATGTCGAGTTCGAGGGCGACGAGCGGATGTACCTGCGCTATCAGGCGATGGCGCGGCGCGGCGAGCGGCAAAGCTCGCGCGATGCGCGCAATCCGGTGCGCGTCGGCCTCGCCGATGAAGAAGGCTATCCGCACCAGGGCGAGATGGTGTTCGTCGACAACGCCCTCGAACCGGGTACCGGCACGATCCGCGCGCGCGCGCAGCTGTCGAACAAGGACGGCATCTTCACGCCGGGCCTGTTCGCACGCGTGCAGCTGCAGGGCGGGGGCCCGCGCGATGCGCTGCTGATCAACGAGCGCGCCGTGCTGACCGACCAGGATCGCAAGTTCGTCTATGTCGTCGGCGCCGACAATCTCGCGCAGCGGCGCGATGTCGTGCTCAGCGCGCGCGCCGATGGCCTGCGCGTCGTCACGAGCGGTGTCACGGTCGGCGAACGCGTCGTCGTCAACGGCGTGCGCAAGATCTTCTTCTCCGGCATGCCCGTTGCGCCGACGCTGGTGCCGATGGATCGGCCCGACGCGACCCCCGCACCCGCCGCTGCGGCCGCGTCGGCCGCAACCGCGGCGCCCGCCGAGCCCAAGGCACCCTGAGAACTGCAGGGCCGATCCCGCGCATGAAACTCGACGCAGCCCGCTTCTTCATCGACCGGCCGATCTTCGCGGCGGTGCTGTCGATCCTGTTCCTGGTCGCGGGCCTGCTCGCGATTCCGGCGCTGCCGCTCAGCGAGTACCCGGATGTCGCGCCGCCGACGGTGCAGGTGCGCGCGGTGTATCCGGGCGCGAACCCGACGACGATCTCGCAGACCGTCGCAGCGCCGCTCGAGGAAACCGTCAACGGTGTCGACGACATGATCTACATGAAGTCGGTGTCGGGCTCCGACGGCGTCATGACGCTCGATGTCGTGTTCAAGGTCGGCACCGATGTCGATCGCGCGCAGGTGCAGGTGCAGAACCGCGTGTCGCAGGCCCTGCCGCGACTGCCGGAAGCCGTGCGCCAGCTCGGCGTCGCGACCGTCAAGTCGTCGCCGAACCTGACGATGGTCGTGTTCCTGAACTCGCCGGACGGGCGTTACGACCCGCTGTACCTGCGCAACTACATCCTGCTGAACATTCGCGACGAACTGAATCGCATCGAGGGCGTCGGCCAGGCCATCATCTTCGGTGGCGGCGACTACTCGATGCGGATCTGGATCGACCCCGAGAAAACCGCGTCGCGTGGCATTTCGGCGGGCGATGTCGTGCAGGCCCTCCGGGAGCAGAACATCCAGGTCTCGGCCGGCACGATCGGCGCGTCGCCGCAGCCGCGCACGACCGACTTCCAGCTGTCTATCAACCTGCAGGGGCGCCTGCAGACGGTCGAGGAGTTCGGCGATGTCATCGTCAAGACGGGCGCACGCGGCGAACTGACCCGCGTCCGCGACATCGCGCGCGTCGAACTCGGCGCCTCGGAGTACTCGCTGCGGTCGCTCAGCGACGGCAAGGGCAGCGTCGCGATCCCGATCTTCGAAGCGCCGGGCGCGAACAGCATCCAGATGTCCGACGACGTGCGCGCGACCATGAAGCGCCTCGAGAAGAACTTCCCGCCCGGACTGACCTGGTCGGTCGACTACGACCCGACGGTGTTCGTGCGCGCGTCGATCAAGTCCGTGATCGCGACGCTGCTCGAAGCCGTGCTGCTGGTCGTCATCGTGGTCGTGCTGTTCCTGCAGACGTGGCGCGCGTCGATCATCCCGCTGCTCGCGGTGCCGGTGTCGATCGTCGGCACGTTCGCGGTGCTGCTCGCGCTCGGATTCTCGATCAACACGCTGACGCTGTTCGGTCTCGTGCTCGCGATCGGCATCGTCGTCGACGATGCGATCGTCGTGGTCGAGAACGTTGAGCGCAACATCGAGGCGGGCCTCGCGCCGCGCGACGCCGCGCATCGCGCCATGGGCGAAGTGTCCGGCCCCATCATCGCGATCGGCCTGGTGCTCACCGCCGTGTTCGTGCCGCTGGCCTTCATCGACGGCGTCACCGGGCAGTTCTACCGGCAGTTCGCGGTGACGATCGCGATCTCCACCATCATCTCGACGATCAACTCGCTGACGCTGTCGCCCGCGCTCGCGGCCGTGCTGCTGCGCCCGCACGATGCGCCGCCGGATCGGCTGACCACCTTGATGGAGCGGTCGCTGGGCTGGGTGTTCGGGCCGTTCAACCGCGGCTTCCGCCGTGCCGGCGATGGCTATGCGAACCGCATCGCGTCGCTGCTCGGGCATCGCCGCTACGCGATCGCGGGCTATGCGGTGATGCTGGTGCTCGCGGTGCTGGCGTTCCGCGCGGTGCCTGCGGGTTTCATCCCGGTGCAGGACAAGCAGTACTTGTTCGCCGGCGCGTTGTTGCCCGAGGGTTCGTCGCTCGATCGCACCGAGGCGGTCGCGCGGCAGATGTCCGAGATGGCACGCACCGTGCCGGGTGTCCTGAACGTCGTCGCCTTCCCCGGCCTGAATCCCATCCAGAACTCGAACACGCCGAATTACCTGACCATGTTCGTCGGGTTGTCGCCGCAGAGCGAGCGTGATGCCACCGCCATCGAGATCGCAACGCAGCTCAACATCGCGTTCAGCGAGATCCAGGAAGGCCTGGGGTTCGCACTGATGCCGCCCGCGCTGATCGGGCTCGGCAATTCGGCCGGCTTCGAGATGTACGTGCAGGATCGCGGCGGGCAGGGCTTCGGTGCGCTCAACGACAGCGTGCAGCAGCTGATCGGCCAGATGCGGCAGACGCCCGGCTATGACCCGTTCTCGTTGCTGTCGAGCTTCCAGGCCAACGTGCCGCAGCTCGAGGCGGTCGTCGATCGCGCCCGCGCCAAGCAGCAGTCGGTGGCGTTGACCGACCTGTACGAAACGCTGCAGGTGTACCTGGGCTCGGCCTACGTCAACGACTTCAACCTGCTCGGCCGCACCTATACCGTCTACGCGCAGGCCGACGGCCCGTTCCGCGACGAAGTCAGCGACATCGGGCGCCTCAAGGTGCGCAACGCCGCGGGCGCGATGGTGCCGCTCGGCGGCCTCGTCGATGTGCGCCAGTCGTTCGGGCCCGACCCGGTCGTGCGTTTCAATGGCTATCCGGCCGCGGACCTGTCGGGTGCATCGGATCCGGCACAGATGTCTTCGGCCGAAGCCATGGAGACGGCGAGGCGCATCGCCACCGAGATACTGCCGAGCGGCTTCACGACCGAGTGGTCCGGCCTGTCGTACCAGCAGGCCACGCAGGGCAACGCGGCGCTGATCATCTATCCGCTGTGCGTGCTGTTCGTGTTCCTCGTGCTCGCCGCGCTGTACGAGAGCTGGTCGTTGCCGCTCGCGGTGATCCTGATCGTGCCGCTGTGCCTGCTGTCCGCGATCGGCGGTATCTGGCTCGTGAACTTCTTCCACGGCCTGTATCTCGGCATCTTCGGTGCGACGGCGCCGCCCACCTTCCTCGACAACAACATCTTCACGCAGGTGGGTCTCGTCGTGCTCATGGGACTCGCCTGCAAGAACGCGATCCTGATCGTCGAGTTCGCGCGCGAGCTGGAGCAGCAGGGCCGCGATACGGTCGCCGCGGCGATCGAGGCCTGCCGGCTGCGCCTGCGCCCGATCCTGATGACCAGCTTCGCGTTCATCATGGGTGTCGTCCCGCTGGTGTTCGCGAGCGGCGAAGGTTCGGAGATCCGCCACGTCATGGGCGTCACGGTGTTCGCCGGCATGCTCGGCGTGACCTTCTTCGGCCTGTTCCTGACGCCGGTGTTCTACGTGATGCTGCGCAAGATGGTGACGCGTCATGCGTAGCGCGCTGCGGCTGGTGCCATGGCTATGTGTCGTCGCGGTTGCCGGTTGCGCGATCGGCCCCTCGCCGCGCACGCCCGAGCGCCCGCTGCCCGCGGCTTTCGTCGAGGGGCAGGGGTTCGAGGCGGGCGCGGTCGTGCCGGGTGTCTGGCGCGCTTACCAGGAGCCCGAGCTCGATGCGCTGATCGAACGCGCGCTGCGCGAGAACCGCTCGATCGCGCAGGCGGCGGCGCGGCTCGAGGAATCGCGTGCGCTGCGCGGCCTGACGATCTTTGGCCTGCTGCCGACCATCACGGCGAGCGGCGATCGTGAAGCAAGCAGGCCCAGCCAGTTCGATCCCTTCCTCCCGCCCGATCAGTCCGACGTCGTCGTATACCGGGTCAGCGCCGATGCCTCCTGGGAGCTCGATTTCTTCGGCGCGGCCCGGCGCGCGGCGCAGGCCGCGCGCTCCGATACCGCGGCACTCGAAGCGGATTTCGCGGCCGCGCGCGCGGCGACCGTCGCCGAAGTGGCGCAGACGTGGTTCGCGCTGCGCGGCGCGCAGGCGCGACGTGACCTGCAACAGCGCACGCTCGACAACCTGCGCGAGAACCTGCAGGTGCTCGAGCTGCGGGTCGAAGCCGGGCGCGGCACGGATTTCGACGTCGCGCGGGCGCGCACGCTGCTGGCCGACGTCGCGGCGCGATTGCCGGAGACGCGCGCGGAAGTCGCGCGCCAGGAGCAGCGCCTCGCGGTGCTCGTCGCCGCACCGGTCGAACAGCTGCGCACCGAACTGCTGGCCGCCGCGAAGCCGCTGCCGATGCCGGCGATGCTGGTCGCGGTCGGCACGCCGCAGGACTGGCTGCGCCGGCGTCCCGACGTGCGTGCCGCCGAGCGGCGCCTGGCATCGGCCACGTCCCGCATCGGCGTGGAGCAGGCGAACTTCCTGCCGCGCATTTCGCTGCTGGGCGGCTTCGGCTACACGGCGCAGGAGCGCAGCGATCTGTTCGACGCTGAAGCGCAGCGCTGGCGCTGGGGTCCGTCGTTGTCGTGGAGCTTCCTCGACGTGGGCCGCGTGCGCCAGCGCGTGCTTGCTGCGAAGGCGCGCGAACGGCAGGCACTCGCGGCCTTCGATGAAACGCTGCTGCGCGCGCTCGAGGAGACCGAGAACGCGCTCGCGACGTATCGCGCGGCGAACGAGTCACTGGCCGCCGTGACGATGGGCATGGACGCGGCGCGCCGCGCCACGGAGATCGCGCAGTTACGCCATGACGTCGGTGCGAGTGACTACCTCGCGCTGCTGGACGCGCAGCGCACCCAGCTCGACTTCGAGCAGCGCGCGGTGGATACCGCCGTCGCGCGTGCCTCGGCGCTGGCACTGTTGCAGCGCGCGCTGGCCGGGGATTTCGCGGCCCGTCCGTAGCATCGGCGCGGCAGCGGTCGCGGGTTACCGTCCGCCCGCGTCAGCCGGCAGCGGGTTCTCGGTCGGCACGATCGTGCTCGCGCTGCCATCCCGGCGCGCTTCGTAGGCCGGAGACAGGATCTCGATCCCCGCGGCGTTGAACTGATCCTGGATGCGAGCGCGGAGGTCGGACAGCAGCTGCGCCGAACGGTGGGCATCGCGCGTATGGGCGTTGATCTCGTAGCTGACGTGGTAATCGTTCAGCGCAGTCTGCAGCACGAACGGCGCTGGATTGGCTTCGACGCCGGGAGTCGCGGCGGCCGCTGCCCGCAACAGCTCGTGGACCCGCCGCCAGGGCGCGTCGTAGCCGATGGTCACGCTGGTGTGCAGGATAAGCCCCGCGCCGCGCGTCGCTGCGCTCTGGTTGATGACGTGCGAGGCCAGGACGAGCGAATTGGGGATCGTCACTTCGACGTTCTTGATCGTACGCAACTGCACCACGAAGGCGTCGCGGCTGATGACATCGCCTTCGGTATCGCCGATGCGGACGCGGTCTCCCACCTTGAAGGCGCGCATGTAGGTGATCACGAGGCCGCCGACGACGTTGGCGATCGCCGACGCAGAGCCGATCGAGACGATCAGGCCGACGAGCACGGAGACGCCCTGGAACGCGACCGAGTTGGATGCGGGCAGGTAGGGATAAAGGATGATGATCGTGAAGACGACCAGGATGAAGCGCGTGATGGAGTAGGTCGGCTGCGCCCATTCCGGATAGAAGCCGCGGAGGTGGATCTCGCTGCGGCCGATTCGCTCGAACAGGCCGCGGGTGATGCCGATCACTACCCGTGCGATGACGATGATCAGGGCTATGTAGACGAGATTGGGCAGATATCCGGCGATGGCCTGGCCGATGCTGGCGAGCGCGCCCAGGCTCCCCGCTTCGAGCTGCACCGCAGCCGGTCGGGTTCGGGGATGCAGCGACAGGACGAAAACCATCGTCGCGACGCTGGCGAGCAGCAGCAGTATGGAGCGCGTGATGCCAACGACGCTGCTCAGCGACTCGGCGACCTGGGTGCCGGAGAGGATCTCGGCGCGCCCAAGGCGCAACCCGCGACGGCCTGGTGCGCCGGCAGCGAGCCTGTTCTGCAGGGCGCGCGCGCCGCGACCCAGCATCGACCACAACAGCGCGAGCAGCAGCACTGCGACCAGCACGTTGACGAGCAGGCGGACCCGGCCTGCCGCGCTTGCGGCTTCCCCCGCCTGCTGCCGCACGAGTTCGAGGCGCTGCTGCAACTGTGCGGCGCGCGCTTCGCGAGAGGTGTTCTCGGCAGCGGCGTCGGCGTCGGTCACCGAAACGATCAGCTGCGAGCCGAGATAGACATCATGTGTCTCCTTCGTGCCGACCACGGTCAGGCGGGCCGCGGACGGATCGAGGTCGCGCAGCGCCCGGTCCAACCGCGATCCGATGGCCGTGGCGCGCTGCTGCACGTCCAGATCGCCGATCGGCCGGCGGACGCGGAACAACTCTTCACCCGCATGCATGACCGGCATGCCGTCGCGTATCGCGGGATCGAGGGCCTCGGCTGCCGCTGCGGCATGCAGCGCTGGGCTGGCGAGCAGCGACAGCGCCACCGCGCAAGCGAGCAGGTGCAGAACCTTCATCAGCATGCGCGCGGGGGAGGCCATTGCGGGCGACATTGAAGCGCCCGGGCGGCGGCTGTCAATACGTGGCGCGTGCCTCACTGGGCAACGAGGCGCAGCTCGTAAACGGCGGTGATGCGCTCGCCGTTCCAGGCGTAGCGCAGGTGCACGCTCTGGCGCACGTTCGAGGCGAGGCGTGGCCTGAATGCGGCGACATTGACGGCGCCGCTGCGTCGCACGCTGTCGTAGATCACGCCATCCGAACCTGCGGCGCGCAGCGCGCGCGCCAGCGCCTGCGACGCGCTGTAATCGTCGGGCGCATACACGCCGGCATAGCGCGCGTCGGCGGCGCGGCCGCGCAGGTCATGCAGCGTCGCCGCGAGATCGATCAGATAGCAGCGCAGCTCGACCTCGGTGGCAGGCTCGCGCGTCGCGCGCAGGAAGCGCTCGCGGTGATGCCGCGTCTCGGCGATCGCGGTGTCCAGCGTGTCGGCGAGATACAGCGCGCCGTGCGTCGCGTCGGCGAACCGGCTGCCGTCGGGATTCAGGTGCGTGAATGGCGCCATCAGGATCGTCGCACCCGGGCCGGCGACGCGATCGGCCGGCGGCACGAGCGAAATCTCGCCGGCGGCGTCGCGGACGCGCGGGTTGGTCAGCGATTCGAGCGCATGCAGCGCCTCCCAGTCGGCCGGATCGGCGACGCGCTCGAACAGGTCGATCGGTGGAAAGCGGCTCGCGACCAGCCTGAACCCGGGTCGCCACTGCACGCTGGCCGTGGGTAGCGCCCGAGCCGCCTCAGCCGCGTTGGGCATCGAGGTACTGGCGCACCACGTACAGATCCGCGACCTGCCCCGACAGCATGCGCTCGAGCGCCGAGCGCCCGCCGAACGGGGCCGCATCGTTCGGGCGGCGCAGCCACTCATCGGCGCGAGCCGGATCGGTGAACAGCAGCTGCAAGGCCTTGTAGATGCCGAGCAGGTAGGAAAGGCGCTCCAGCGTGTCGGCGGGCAATTCGGCGGCGGCGTCCTTGCGCCACTTGAAGTAGGTCGAGCGCGACTTGATGCCGAGCAGCCGCATCTGTTCGGCGACGGTCAGGCCCCAGGCGGCAGCGATGCGCTCGAAGGCGCGCAGGCCCGCAGCCCCGAGGGCGCGGGTGGCTGGTGCTGCATCTCCGACTGCCATGTGCATAGTTCAAATATAGACTTCAGATAGAAAAATGTCCATAAGTGGCCGCCCCTGATCAGTGCGGGGTCGCCGGAACGTCTCACCAGGATCGGCTATTTCGCACCGAAACAGCGCTTCTGAATCGAGCTTTGCACCAATTCGAGGCATAATGATTGGGCTCCCGCACGTAACCCACTGTTTTAAAAAGCAGTACCGGTTGGCATGGCGGCTGCATTATCTGGGCGCCGTCGTCGCACTGCCGTGGTGCTGTGCGCGCGGCCCATAACGAAGACCCTTCCGGAGGCGACATGACCCCAAGCGATGTAATCAAGCTGATCAAAGATAAAGAAGTGAAGTGGGCGGACCTGCGCTTCACGGACACGCGTGGCAAGGAACAGCACGTCACGATCCCCGCCAAGCTGGTGGACGACGGCCTGTTCCGCGACGGCAAGATGTTCGACGGTTCGTCGATCGCTGGCTGGAAGGGCATCAACGAGTCCGACATGATTCTGATGCCCGAAGCGGGCACGACGATCCTCGATCCGTTCTTCGAAGAAGCGACGGTCAACATCCGCTGCGACGTCATCGAGCCTGCCACGATGCAGGGCTACGAGCGCGACCCGCGCTCGATCGCGAAGCGCGCCGAGGCTTACCTCAAGAGCACGGGAATCGCCGATGGCGCGATGTTCGGCCCCGAGAACGAATTCTTCATCTTCGACAGCGTGCGCTGGAAGAACGAAATGCGCGGCGCGTCGTATGAAATCGACTCCGTGCAGGGCGCCTGGAACAGCAACACGGATTATCCGGAAGGCAACAAGGGTCATCGCCCGGGCATCAAGGGTGGCTACTTCCCGGTGCCGCCGGTCGACGCGTTCCAGGACATCCGCAACGCGATGTGCGCGGCCTGCGAAGAGCTCGGCCTCGTCGTCGAAGTGCATCACCACGAAGTCGCCACCGGCGGCCAGTGCGAGATCGGCATCGGTGCCGGCGGCCTCGTCAAGAAGGCCGACGAAGTGCAGATCCTGAAGTACGCCGTGCACAACGTCGCGCATGGCTACGGCAAGACGGCAACCTTCATGCCGAAGCCGCTGGTCGGCGATAACGGCTCAGGCATGCACGTCCACCAGTCGCTGCAGAAGGACGGCAAGGCGCTGTTCGCGGGCGACAAGTACGGCGGCCTGTCCGAGACGGCGCTCTACTACATCGGCGGCATCATCAAGCACGCGAAGACGCTCAACGCGTTCACGAACGCGGGCACCAACAGCTACAAGCGCCTGGTGCCGGGCTTCGAAGCGCCGGTGATGCTCGCGTACTCCGCGCGAAACCGCTCGGCCTCGATCCGCATCCCGTTCGTGTCGAACCCGAAGGGCCGTCGTATCGAAGTGCGCTTCCCGGATTCGTCGGCGAACCCGTACTTCGCCTTCACCGCGATGATGATGGCGGGCCTCGACGGCATCCAGAACAAGATCCACCCGGGCGACCCGGCGGACAAGGACCTCTACGACCTCGAGCCCGAGGAGGCGAAGCACATCCCGACGGTGTGCCACTCGCTCGACATGGCGCTCGAGCACCTCGACAAGAACCGCGAGTTCCTGACCCGCGGCGGCGTGTTCACGAACGACGTGATCGATGCCTACATCGCCCTCAAGATGCAGGAAGTGACGCGTTTCCGCATGAGCACGCACCCGGTCGAACTCGACCTGTACTACAGCTGCTGACGCAGGGCGCTTGAATCGATCTCCGGGAATGAACTGGGGGTGTGGCGGCGGGCTCGCGGCCACACCCCTTTTTTACCGGCGGCAGCCAGTCCGCTGGGCCCGGATTGTGAACTCGTCGCGGTTTTCGGCGGTCCAAAGGTATGCAGTCGCGCGCCTCGCGACTAAGGTGGAGACCTATGGACCGCTCCCTGGCCCGCGACATCCCGCGCTGGCGAACCCTGCGTCCCGTGACGCTGGGCTTGCTGCTGTGCGGCATCGCAGCTGCGGGTTCCGTGCCGGCGTCGGGCGTCTATGTCTGGTACGACAAGGACGGCCGACCGCAGTACAGCGATCGTCCGCAGGCCGGTGCGGAACAAGTCACGATCACGCCGGCGCAGACTTACGAAGCGCCGCAACCGGCGGCCAATACCGTGGCGACGCCTTCGAGCGCGCGCAGCTCCGCGCCGCCGGCGCCCGGCTGTCGCATCGTTTCGCCGTTGCCCGACGAAGTCTTCCTGAACGTGCCCTCGCTGACCGTCTCCGCGATGGGGCCGCCGCGCGGCACGCCGAAGCTGCTGCTGAACGGCGCGTCGATCGCGTCGCCGGATGGCAAGCCGAGCTTCATCGTCACGCCGATACCGCGCGGCACATACACCGCCGTCGTGGTGTTCGAAGGCGGCCAGAATGGCGTGCCGCTGTGCCGCACGGCATCAGTCGAGTTCCACGTGCGCCAACCGTCGCTGATCAGGCCGGCCGCTCCCAAGCCGAGGGCCTGAGCCCTCCATCCTGCGCCGATCGACTCGCGGCCGCGCGCGGCCGCGTGGAGTGCTGCCATGGCCGCTGAGCAGCAGTTCCTGTCGCCACTGTCGCACTACGATCCAGCTGACCTGCTCGATGCGCTCGCCACCGGCATCGTCGTGCTGGATGCGCAGCTCTGCGTCGTCTACGCGAACGTCGCGGCGCAGGGCCTGCTCGCGATGAGCTTCAACCAGGCGCGCGGGCGTCCGGTGCAGGAACTGTTCCTCGAATGCAACGGCCTGATCGCAACGCTGCGGCGCGCGCAGGCCCAGGCCGAGACCATCACCGAACGTGAAATCTCCGTGCGGCCGGCGGCGCTGCCGCGCGAGCCGCGTGTGCTCGACATCATGGTCACTCCGCTCGAGGGACAGATGACGGGCACGCACGTGCTGCTGGAGCTGTCGGACGAAACACAGCGCACGCGGCTGACGCAGGAAAGCGAGCTGCGCGCGCGGCTCGAAGGCAGCCGCATGATGACGCGCCAGCTCGCGCACGAGATCAAGAACCCGCTCGGGGGCCTGCGCGGCGCGGCCCAGCTGCTCGAGCGCGAACTCTCGGACGCGGGGCTGCGCGAGTACACGCAGGTCATCATCAGCGAAGCGGACCGTCTGACGGCGCTGGTCGACTCGATGGCCGGGCCGACGCGCGCGCCGCAGAAAACCCAGCTCAACGTGCATGAGATCTGCGAGCACGTCTATCACCTGCTGCGCGGCGAAGCGCGCGCCAGCGTGCTGGTCGAGCGCGACTACGACCCGTCGCTGCCGGATGGCGAGATCGATCGCCACCAGATCATCCAGGCGCTGCTGAACCTCGCCCGCAACGCGCTGCAGGCCATCGGCGATCGCGGCCGCATCACGCTGCGCACGCGCGCGGTCAGCAACGCGCGCATCGGCGCGACGCGGCCACGACTCGCCGCGCGCATCGAGATCGAGGACAACGGGCCGGGCGTCCCGGAGTCCATCAAGGGCAGCCTGTTCTTTCCGCTCGTCACGGGCCGGGCCAACGGCACCGGACTCGGCCTGGCCGTTGCACAGGAGCTCGTGAACCGCAACGGCGGCACGATCGAATTCCACAGCGAACCTGGTCGAACGGTGTTTTCGATCGTCCTGCCTCTCGAGGATCAGCCGTCATGAATGCGCAACCCGTTCGAGTCTGGCTCGTCGACGACGATGCCTCCATCCGCTGGGTGCTGGAGCGCGCGCTCAAGAACGGCGGCATGCTGCCCAAGAGCTTCGAGGGCGCCGAATCGGCGCTCGCCGCGCTGCGCAGCGACCCCGCGCCCGATGTGCTGATCACCGATATCCGCATGCCGGGGCAGTCCGGCCTCGACCTCGTGCGCAAGATCCGCGGTTCACGGCCGCAGCTGCCAGTGATCGTCATGACGGCACACTCCGACCTCGGCAACGCCGTGTCGGCCTACGAGAGCGGCGCCTTCGAGTACCTGCCGAAGCCGTTCGACATCGACCACGCCGTCGACCTGGTGCGCCGCGCCGCGCAGACCTCCATGCGCGCGGCGAACGATGTCGCCATCACGCCGTCGATTCCCGAGCTGCTGGGCCGCGCGCCGGCCATGCAGCAGGTGTTCCGCGCCGTCGGCCGCCTGTCACGCTCTAGCGTCACCGTGCTGATCACGGGCGAGTCGGGCACCGGCAAGGAACTGGTGGCGCGCGCGCTGCACGAACACAGTCCGCGCGCCGCCAAGCCGTTCATCGCGCTCAACACGTCGGCGATCCCGGCGGAGTTGCTCGAGTCCGAATTGTTCGGCCACGAGAAGGGCGCCTTCACCGGCGCGGACCAGCTGCGCCGCGGCCGCTTCGAACAGGCGGATGGCGGCACGCTGTTCCTCGACGAGATCGGCGACATGTCGACGCCGCTGCAGACGCGCCTGCTACGCGTGCTCGCCGAGGGCGAGTTCTACCGCGTCGGCGGCCAGACGCCGATCAAGGTGGACGTGCGCGTCATCGCGGCCACCCACCAGAATCTCGAGGACCGCGTGCAGCGCGGCCAGTTCCGCGAGGATCTGTTCCACCGTCTCAACGTGATCCGCATCGAGTTGCCGCCGCTGCGCGCGCGCCGCGAGGATGTTGGCGACCTGCTTGATCACTACATGCGCATTGCCGCCCACGAGCTGGGTGTGGATCCGAAAACGCTGTCCGCGGCGGCGCGCGCGAAGCTCGAGGGCTATCACTGGCCCGGCAATGTCCGCGAACTCGTGAACCTGTGCCGGCGGCTGACCGTGCTCGCGCCCGGCGCCGAGATCCGTCCCGATGACCTGCCTGGCGACGTCGCGCAGCCAGGCGAAGCACCGTCGGGCGCTTCGTGGACCGAACTGCTGTCGCGCTGGGGCGATGCGCAGCCGGGCCCCGCGCAGGGCCCGGCGCTGCTGGATGTCGCGCTGCCTGAATTCGAGCGCACGCTGATCAAGGTCGCGCTGAAGCGCACGCAGGGTCATCGCCAGGAAGCCGCGAAGCTGCTGGGCTGGGGCCGCAACACGCTGACGCGCAAGCTCAAGGAGCTCGGCATGAGCGATGCGGACGACGACGACGAGTCGCTGTGACGCGCGCTTCGCAGCGCTGCGCGCAGCCTGCTAGATCACGCCGTTGCGCAGGGTCAGCACTTCGTAACCGGACTCCGTGACCAGCACCGTGTGCTCCCACTGCGCCGACAGCGAGTGATCGCGCGTCACCACGGTCCAGCGGTCGGGCAGCTCGCGTGTCTCACGCCGTCCGGCGTTGATCATCGGCTCGACGGTGAAGCACATGCCGGGCTCGAGCTCGATGCCCGTGCCGGGCTCACCCCAGTGCATGATCTGCGGGTCTTCGTGGAAGCCGCGGCCGATGCCATGGCCGCAGTACTCGCGTACGATCGAAAAGCCCGCCCCCTCCGCGTACGTCTGGATCGCGTGCCCGATGTCGCCGACATGCGCGCCGGGGCGCACCGCCGCGATGCCGAGCACCATGGCCTGGTGGGTTGTCTCGACGAGCCTTCGCGCGAGTACGCTCGGCGCGCCGATGAAGAACATCCGGCTGGTGTCGCCGTGGAAGCCGTCCTTGATCACGGTGACGTCGATGTTGAGGATGTCGCCATTGCGCAGCACGCGATCGCCGGGAATGCCGTGGCAGATCACATGGTTCACCGACGTGCAGATCGCGCCCGGGAACGGTGGCCGCGTGCCGCCGGCGGTGTAGCCGATCGTCGCGGACTGGCAGCCTAGTGGTCCCAGCACGAATTCGCGGCAGATCCGGTCGAGCTCGCCGGTCGTGATGCCGGCACGCACATGTGCTTCGATCATCAGCAGCACCTGCGCCGCCGCGGCGCCAGCCGCGCGCATGGCCTGCTGTTCCGCTGCGTTCTTGATGTGGATGCCGGGTCCGCGCATGTTCGTTCCGTCGTGTCCTCGTCAGGCGCGCGGCGCCGCGGCCGCGGGTCGCAGTGCCCGTTCGAAGCCTACCGGATCGCGCTGATACGCCTCGCGCATGCGCTGCGATTTGAAATCCGGGAACAGCTCTTCCTGCCCGTCCTCGAAGGCCGCCAGGCAGTTGTGGGCGTGCGTGACGGCCGAAATCTTCGGCCCCGGCGTCTGCTTCGACATGTCTGATTCTATCGCGCCCGAGAACACGCTCATGACATGGGTACGCTGCGGCGCGAGCTCCGCGCGCACGCCCTTGCACATCGCGTTCGCGGCGAACTTGCTCGCGCAATACGTGCCGACGGCGGGGAAGGTCGTCATCGCGCCGATCGACAGGATCTGGATGATGCCGCCACCGCCGTTCGCACCGAGCACGGGCGCGAGCGCGCGGATCATCGCGAGCTGGCCCCAGAAGTTCACTTCCATTTCCAGCCGGGCGCCGTCGAGTGACGGCGCTAGGAAGGAGGTCATGGCCGCCGCGCCGCCATTGTTGACGAGCAGCGTGAGATCGCGGGCGCGCTCGGCCACCGCCGCGACCTGGCTCGCGTCGGTGACATCGAGCGGCAGCGCGACGACGCGCGCCGGGTCGAGGGCGACGAGCGGGTCCAGCGACTCACGGCGTCGCGCCGTGGCATAGACGCGCGCCGCGCCCCGTTCGAGCAGGGCCTCGACGAAGCCGCGACCGATCCCGCGATTCGATCCGGTGACCAGCGCCACCGCTTCCTTGATCTGCATGCATCTATAATTGGCCGACTGACTCCCAAGAGCAAGCGGCATGCAAATGGCGGAAATCCTCAGCCAGGTGTACATGGGCAACAGCCTGCAGAACTGGCTGCTGAGCCTGTCCGCGTTCCTGGTCACGTTCACGGTGCTGCCGCTGCTGCGCGGCCTCGTGATGTCGCAGCGCAAGCGCATCCAGTCGTTCGAGCCGCCGATGGGCGTCGAGCTGGCGCTCGTGCTGATCGCCCGCACCAGCAGGCTGTTCCTGTGGATCGTTGCGCTGTACGTCGGCCTGCGCTTCCTCGAGATGGGCCCGCGCGTCGAGAAAGGCGCCAGTGTCGTCATCGTCGTCGTGTTCTGGCTGCAGGTTGCGCTGTGGGGCACGGCGGCCGTCAACTTCGCGCTCGATCGGCAGCGACAGCGCGGCGCCGGCGCCGGCGACCCGGCCGTGCAGGGTTCGCTGGGCATCCTGAGCTTCATCGCGCGGCTCGCGATCTTCGCGGTCGCGGCCCTGCTGGCACTCGACAACCTGGGCGTCAACATCACGGCGCTGGTCGCCGGCCTCGGTGTTGGCGGCATCGCGATCGCGCTCGCCGTGCAGACGCTGCTGGGCGATCTGCTGGCGTCGCTGTCGATCACGCTCGACAAGCCGTTCGTCGTCGGCGACTGGCTGCGCGTCGACAACGTCGAGGGCACGGTCGAGCGGATCGGCGTCAAGAGCACCCGCCTGCGCAGCCTGTCCGGCGAGCAGATCATCATCGCGAACGCCGATCTGCTGAAGAGCCGCGTCCACAACCTGGGCCGCATGCCCGAGCGGCGCGTGCTGTTCATGCTGGGTGTGGTCTAT
>CAZPJE010000211.1:0-1777 GCA_964586725.1 uncultured Steroidobacteraceae bacterium
ATCGAGTACGACGGCATCTTCTACTGGGTCGGCACCGACCGCTTCCTGATGTTCAACGGCGTTGTCCGCGAAATCCCGAACAACCTCAACCTGAACTTCTTCTTCGACAACCTCAACGACGCGCAGCGCCAGAAGGTGTTCGCCATCAAGGTTCCTCGCTTCGGGGAAATCTGGTGGTGCTTCCCGAAGGGGGATAGTGAGGAACCGAACCACGCCGTCATCTACAACGTGCGCGAGAACACGTGGTACGACACGCCGCTGCCCAACGATGGTCGCGGCGCGGGCATCTTTCCGACGGTGTTCAACCGGCCCGTCATGACGGGCGTCGCCCCGCAGAACTTCATCGCTACCGCAGCCGCGATCAACGCAGGCGGCACGGGCTACACGGCGGGTGACACGCTCACCGTTGTCGGCGGCACGGGCACCATCGCCGTGGAACTGACCGTCAGCACGGTGGGCGGCGGCGGCGCTGTCACGGGCGTGAGCATCTCAAACGTGGGCCTCTACACCACCCAGCCGGTGAACCCCGTCAGCGTGACGGGCGGCACGGGCACCAGCGCCACATTCAACATGACCTTCGTGCGGCCCTACAAGATGTGGGTACACGAGGTCGGCACGGATGAGATCGACGGCGCGAACATGCAGCCGATCGCGTCCTTCTTCGAGACGGGCGACATGTCGCTGCCCGCGACGGGCGCAGGCAACCGCGCGCTTCAGGTGCAGATGATCGAGCCGGACTTCGTGCAGAGCGGCGACATGACGCTGCAAGTCATCGGGCGCGCGAACGCCCGCTCGCAGGAAGTCGCCGGGCCGATCATGACGTTCCCCGACGTGGCGACAACGCCGCAGGAGCAGGTGATCTTCCTCAAAGAGCAGCGCCGCGAGCTGCGCTTCCGCTTCACGAGCAACACGATCGGCGGCGACTACCAGATGGGCCAGATCTTGGCGCACGTGCAGCCCGGTGACGGCACGACACTGTCGTGATCGACCCGCTAGGAATGACTTGGCAAGACTGGGCCGCTTCGGTTATACTGTCCGTTGGCGACGCTTGGTCTTTCGGAACGCCCCCGGAGGAACCCGAGTGGCGCGATTGGGCAGTGGGACTTGTACGCGCGTCTCCCTTTACGCAGCGCACCCTTCCTGATCCTTACCAGTTTTCGGATTGGCGCGAGTGGGCCATGCGCAGCTATCCGATGCTAGAGGACGAAGGTTGATGGTTGATAGGTACATTCCCGGCTTCACGAACATGCTGATGCGCCCCGACCTGCTGGAAGGCGGCCCCGCGTATGTTGACATGATGCCCGGACTGGCATCGCTTCCCGCAGAGGAACCGGTCCCCTACGCCAACCCGTTCACCCCGCAGGGTGATTTCCTAGAGCGCATCCGGCAGGCGGAGGCCATGTCGCAAGCTGAAGCGCCGGTCTACACGCCCGATATGGGCGCGCTGAACATGTTGATGCGTCCCGACCTGTTTGGCGGCGGTCCCGCGTATGCTGACATGATGCCCGCCGCGATGCCAGAGCAGGTGTCGATGCTGCCCTTCGCGCCGGAAGCTCCCGCGCCGCAGCCGATGCAGCCGCCGATGCCGAGCGGTTTGGGCGGTCGGCAGGATTTCATGGACGCGCGCGATATATACATGGGCGACGCGCCGGATCGCTTCTCTCGCGCGGACGCGGCGTCGAACACTTTGGCGAACGCGCTGAAGCGCGACCCCGTGACCGGCTTGCTGCTCAACGCACAGGGCCAGCAGGGCTTCCAGTTCATGACTGATCGCGGT
>CAZPJE010000212.1:0-11892 GCA_964586725.1 uncultured Steroidobacteraceae bacterium
CGGACCGCAGTTGCAGGGCCGCGGCGATTTCGGCCTCGAGTCCGGGCGACTCGAAGCCGGTGCGCAGACTGCCTGCCAGGACCTCGGCGAAGTGCAGTGCCCGCGCCTCGACGCTGACGCCGCGTCGTTCCGGGGCCTGGCGGGAATCGCGCAGGGCGGCGGCCACCGCCGGACTGGGTCGCCACTGGCGCAGCAAGGCTGCGCGCGCCGGTTCTGCCAGCGAGGCCTGCAGCGCCTGCAGGCTGCCGGAGTCGAGGCGATGGGCGAGCCGCAGCTCGACGTCAGCGACCGCGCCCAGCGCCACGGCGTCCGCCGTGCGCAGCACGAGCGCCGCCAGACCGGCCGTCGCGGGAGAACCGCCCCCGATGGCGGCAAGTTCGCGCGCCGCCGCCATCACAAGCACCGCATCGCGCCACAGCTCCAGCGCTTCGCGGGCACGTTGCGCGGGGCTGTAGGCGCGCCGGTACAGGTCGCGCAGGGGCTCTGCAGCCGCGCGCGGCCATGCCGTGCCGCCGAGCGCGAGCGCATCGCTGAGCTCGCGCCAGCCGGCCGGTCGGCCACCGAGCGACTCGAGTCCGGCTGTCTGCGCTACCAGACCGCGCGCCAGCCAGTCGTGCAGTTCGGCGACCCCGAGGGTAGCGCTCTGACGCCGCATGCTCAGCGAGAATCCGGGGTGCGGTGCATCGGCGGATGCTGCGGGCGGCAGCCGCGCGCGTCCAGCAGCCAGCGGCCGGTTCGTCGATCGCTTCACGCTTCGGCAGTCGCTGCAGCCAACGCCTGCAGCAGATCGGCGCGCAGGTCGTCGAGGTCCTCGAGGCCGATCGACAAGCGAACGGTGCCCGCGCCGATTCCGCAGGCCGCGAGCTGCTCCGGCGTGAAATCACGCGGCTGCATCATCTGCGGCGGCAGCACCAGGGATTCGGTCGAGCCGAGGCTCGCCGTCGTCGTGAACAGCTCGAGTGCATCGGCGAAACGCCGCCCCGCATCGGCACCCGCCGCGAGGTCGAACGTCACGACCGAACCGAACTCGCGCATCTGGGACCGCGCGAGTGCTGCTGCCGGGTGCCCGGGCAGCCCCGGATAGTGCACGCGCGCCACGGCCGGATGTCCGGCGAGCAGCGTCGCGATCTCGAGCGCCGCCGCGCATTGCGCGCGGTAGCGCAGAAAATAGGTGCGCATGCCCTGCAGCAGCATGAACGCGGCATGCGGGTCGAGCGTCGCGCCGAACAGGTTCCAGTCGCCACGCATCTGCTCGAGCACGTCGCGCTGGGCGATCACGGCGCCGCCCATGACGTCCCCCGCGCCGGACGCGTACTTGGTCAGGCTGTGCACGAAGACGTCCACCGGATACTCGCCGTGCTGGTGGAAGCCGGCGAACGTGTTGTCGACGACCGTCAGCGCCCCATGCCGCCGCGCCAGGGCGGTGATGGCCGCGATGTCCGCGATCTTCGTGACCGGGTTGGTCGGGCTCTCGAAGTGGACGAGCCGTGTCGGCGTGCTGGCCAGCACGCGCTCGATGCCAGGCAGATCCTCGATCGACAGCATCGTGTGCCGCACACCGAAGCGCGCCAGCAGGCGGCGGATGATCGCGCGGGTGGGTCCGTAGGTCTCGAAAAAGCACAGCACGTGATCGCCGGCGCTCGTCAGCGACAGCAGCGTCTGCGCCACGGCGTTGACGCCGGATGCGCAGACCATGCAGTCGTCGCGCCCCTGCAGTTCGGCGAGCAGCTGTTCGAGTTGGCGCAAGGTCGGGTTCGCCGAGCGCGAGTAGAAGTAACCCGGGCGCTCGCCGCGCAGGGCGCGCATCGTCTCGTCGACGGAATCGAACGCGAACTTGACGCTCTGGTAGATCGGTGCAACGACTGGATGATTTCCCGCCGGCATCGGCGCGGCCGGGGGATGATTGACTCGGGTCGTTTTCTTCATGCTGGCGAGGCCGCGAAACTGCGCAGCCGCGCGATGGCCAGATCCAGCGTTTCGTCACGCTTGGCCACGCAGATGCGCAACTGGGTCAGCTTCGGGCGCGACTGATAAAAGGGCGACAATGGTATCAGTGCTATGCCGGCGTTGCGGATCAGGCTCTCGGCCAGGTCGAGGTCGCCGAGCGGGCTCAGCGCGGCGAAGTCGAGCAGCTGGAAATACGTGCCGGCCGCGCGCGGCGTGTCGATGCCCGAACCAGCAAGCCCCGCGCACAGGCGGTCGCGCTTGGCCTGGAAGAACGCGGGCAGCGCGAGCCAGGCCTCGGGGCGGGCATCGAGGTAGCGCGCCACCGCATGCTGCGACGGACTGTGCAGCGAGAAGGTATTGAACTGGTGCACCTTGCGGAACTCGGCGCTCAGTAACGGCGGCGCGACGCAGTAGCCCAGGCGCCAACCCGTCGCGTGCAGCGTCTTGCCGAAGGAAAACGCCGCGAGGCTGCGTGCGCGCAACTCGGGATGCGCTACCACGCTCACATGGGCTGCGCCGTCGTAGACCACGTGCTCGTATACCTCATCCGCGAGCACGAGCACGTCGTCGCGATCGCGCAGCAGCGCGGCGAGCGCATCGAGTTCGGCGCGCCCGTGCACGACGCAGGCCGGGTTGTGCGGCGTATTCAGGATCACGAGGCGCGTCTTCGGGCCCAGCGCCCCGCGCACCTGATCCCAGTCGATGTTGAAGCCGGGCGGCAGCAGCGGAATGCGGATGCAGCGACCGCCGGCGAGTCGCACCGCCGGCTCGTAGGCATCGTAGGCCGGGTCGAAGACCAGCACCTCGTCGCCAGCGCACACCAGCGCCTGGATCGCCGAGAACAGCGCTTCGGTCGCGCCGCAGGTGATCGTGATCTCGTTCACCGGATCCACGCTGACGCCCTGGCTGCGCAGCAGCTTGGCCGCGATGGCCTGGCGCAACTCCGGCACGCCGTCGCCCGGCGCATACTGGTTCTGGTCGGCCGCCATGGCTTCCGTGACGAACTGCGCCAGCAGCGGATCGATCGGGTAGTCGGGAAAGCCCTGCCCGATGTTCAGCGCGCCGAGCTGCCGCGCGCGCTGCGAGATCACGGTGAAGATGGTGGTCCCGACATCCGGCAGCTTGCTGCGCGCCGCAGCGGCGGCAGCCGGGCCACTGGCGGGCGGCGACGCCACGGAGCTCACTTCTCGCTGGCGCGGGCCATCTGCACTTCGCGGGCGCGGCGTCGCTCCTGCGCGCGCATGTACAGCGCGGACAGCACGACGCCGACCGCGACGATCAGCACCATGATGGTGGCGAGCGCGTTCACATCCGGACTGACGCCGAGGCGCACCTTGGAGAAGATCACCATCGGCAGGGTCGAGGCCCCGGGTCCGGACACGAACTGGGAAATCACGACGTCGTCCCACGACAGCGTGAAGGCGAGCAGCCAGCCCGACACGATCGCGGGCGCGATCAGCGGCAACGTGATCCGGAAGAACACCTTTGCGGGGCGCGCACCGAGATCGAGTGCGGCCTCTTCGAGGGAATCATCGAAACCGGCCAACCGCGACTGCACGACGACGGTGACATAGGCCATCGCAAACGTGATGTGCGCGATCGTGACCGTCAGGATGCCGCGCCCCTGCGGCCAGCCGATCATCTGCTCGAGTGCGACGAACAGCAGCAGCAGCGACAGGCCCGTGATCACCTCGGGCATGACGAGCGGCGCGGTCGTCAGACCCGACAGCACCGCCCTGCCCCGGAACGGGCCGAAGCGTGCCAACACCAGACCGGCGATCGTGCCGAGGATCACGGCGCCCGTGGCCGTCATCGCCGCGATCCGGATCGACAGCAGCGCGGCGTCGATGATCTGATCGTTCTGGAACAGCAGGCCATACCACTTCAGCGTCGGTGAATTGGCCGAATCCCAGACGGTCACGAGCCGCGAGTTGTTGAACGAGAAGAAGATCATCGACAGGATCGGGACGTAGAGGAACCCGAACCCGAGGAACAACGCGAGCCCCCTGAACCAGCCGCGCCGCTTCATTTGCGCGCCGCCTCGAGCTCGCGATTCTGGTAGCGCTGGAACAGCATGATGGGCAGCACGAGCACCAGCAGCAGCAGGATGGCCACCGCGCTGGCGACCGGCCAGTCGCGGTTCGCGAAGAACTCATCCCACAGCACGCGACCGATCATCAGCTGATCGCTGCGCCCGAGCAGCGACGGAATCACGAACTCGCCGACGGCCGGGATGAACACGAGCAGCGAGCCCGCGACGATGCCGGGTATCGACAGCGGCAGCGTCACCTTGAGGAATGCGCGCACCGGCTTTGCGCCGAGGTCAGCTGCCGCCTCGAGCAGGGTCAGGTCGTGCTTCTCGAGGTTCGAGTACAGCGGCAGGATCATGAACGGCAGGTAGCTGTAGACGATGCCGATGTAGACGGCGAAGTCCGTGTACAGCAGGGTCATCGGCGCGTCGATGATGCCGATCGCGAGCAGCACGTTGTTGATGACGCCGTCGGTCTTGAGCAGCCCGACCCAGGCGTACACGCGCAGCAGGAAGGAAGTCCAGAACGGCAGGATCACCAGCATCAGCCATACGTTGCGCATCGTCGGCGAGGAGCGGGCGATCGCATAGGCCATCGGATAGCCGATCAGCAGGCACAGCAGGGTCGATATCGCCGCCACCTTGACCGAGTACAGGAAGGTGCTGACATACAGGTCGTCGGTGAACAGGAACAGGTAGTTGTTGACGTTGAACGTCAGGATCAGCTTGCGCGTGTCTTCGACCCACTCGAACAGCGGCGCATACGGCGGCATCGCGATCTGGACTTCCGAGAAGGAAATCTTGAACACGATCAGGAAGGGCACCAGGAAGAACAGCAGCAGCCAGATGTAAGGCACGGCGATGACCAGCCGTGAGCCAGTCCAGTGCGTGCGGATGTAGTGCGACCAGCGCGGCGGCCCGAACCGGTACAGCAGGCTGAACAGCGGGCCGAGCCGGCCGCTGGTCAGGCGATGTGGGGGCGACAGGGTCGGTGCAGGCATCGGGACGCGGATTGCTGCGCTACTGCGACAGCACGACCGGGCTGTTCGGATGCCAACTCAGGTAGACCGTCTCGTCCCACGAGATGCGTGCGCCCGCCTGGCGCTCGACGTTCGGCAGCGTGACGCGAATCATCTTGCCGCTGTCGATGCGCACGAGATACACCGACATGTCACCCATGTAGGCGATCTCCTTGACCACGCCCTTGACGACGTTCTCGCTGAGGTTGGCCGGCGGCTCGCGATCGATGTCCATTTTCTCCGGCCGGATCGCGGCCCAGACCGTCGCGCCCGGCGCCGAACTGATGCCATGGTCGACATAGATCGTGCCGCCCAGTTCCGCCGACTCGATGCGCACATGATCGGGCTCGTCCTCGACCAGGCGCCCCTCGAACATGTTGACCGAGCCGATGAAGTCGGCGACGAACTTCGACGTCGGGTACTCGTAGATGTCCGTCGGCGTGCCGACCTGGACGATTTCGCCGCGATCCATGACACCGATGCGGGACGCCAACGTCATGGCCTCTTCCTGGTCGTGCGTGACCACGATGAAGGTGACGCCGAGCTGCTCCTGCAGGTTGATCAGCTCGAACTGGGTGTGCTCGCGCAGCTTCTTGTCGAGCGCGCCCAATGGCTCGTCGAGCAACAGCAGCTTGGGCCGCTTGACGAGGGCGCGCGCCAGCGCGACGCGCTGCCGCTGGCCGCCCGACAACTGGTGCGGCTTGCGCTTGGCGAACTGGCCGAGCTTGACGATGTCGAGCATCTCGCCGACACGCTGGTTGATTTCCGCGCGGGACACGCGCTCCTGCTCGAGCCCGAACGCCACGTTGGCCTCGACGCTCATGTGCGGGAACAGCGCGTACGACTGGAACATCATGTTGACGGGCCGATCGTACGGCGGGATGTCGGCCATGTCCTGCCCGTCGATCAGGATGCGCCCGGACGTCGGCGATTCGAAGCCCGCCAGCATGCGCAGCAGCGTCGTCTTGCCGCAGCCCGACCCGCCCAGCAGGCAGAAGATCTCGCCCTTGTAGATCGTCAGCGAAACGTTGTCGACGGCGACGAAGTCGCCGAAGCGCTTCGAGACACTCTCGATGCGCACGTATTCGCGAGCACGATCGACGGCCCTGGGGGACGCCGCGCCGCGATCACCGGAGGCAGCCATGGCGCGGCTATCCGCTTACTTGCCAGTCTTGAATCGGGTCCAGGTCCGCGTCAGCTGGCGCGTGAACTGGGGCGACTCTGCGAGGTCAGGCACGAGCTTGGTCTTGGTCTCGGCCGACGGGCAGATGCCGCGATCGTTCTTGACCTCGTCGGACACCAGCGCCAGCGACGCCGCATTGCTGTTGGCGTAGTTGACGTAGTTGGTGTTCTTCGCGGCGATCTCGGGGCGCATCAGGAAATCGATGAACAGGTGGGCGTTCTTGACGTGCTTGGCATCGTTCGGGATCGCCAGCATGTCGAAGAACATCACGGCGCCCTCGCGCGGGATCAGGTACTTGATCGTGATGCCCTTGCCCGCCTCGTTCGCGCGGTCACGCGACTGCAGCACGTCGCCGGACCAGCCCATCGCCAGGCACACTTCGCCGTTCGCGAGGTCTTCGATGTACTTCGACGAATTGACGTACTTGACGTAGGGGCGGATCGACATCAGCACCTTTTCGGCGGCGGCGAGGTCTTCCGGCTTCTCGCTGTTGGCATCGCGACCGAGATAGATCAGCACCGTGCCCAGCACCTCGGAAGGCGCGTCGAGCAGCGTGACGCCGCAATCGGCGAACTTCGACACGACCTTTGGGTCGTAGAACATCGCGAAGCTGTCCACCGGCGCATCCGGCATGCGCTCCTTGATCTTGGCTTCGTTGTAGCCGACGCCAGACGTGCCCCACAGGTAGTTCACCGAGTGCTCGTTGCCCGGATCGTGCAGCGCGACGCGCTGCGTGATCTCGGCATCGAGGTTCTTCAGGTTCGGCAGGCGCGTCTTGTCGAGCTTCTGGAACACGCCAGCCTTGATCTGGCGCTCCAGGAACGACGCCGACGGCACGACGATGTCATAGCCGGTGCTGCCTGCCAGCAGCTTGGTCTCGAGCACTTCGTTGGAATCGAAGACGTCGTAGCTGACCTTGATGCCCGTTTCCTTCTCGAACTCCTCCAGCACCGAGGTATCGATGTAGTCGGACCAGTTGTAGACGTTCAGCACCTTGTCAGCGTCGGTGTCGAGCGCGGCTGTGGCGCCCGCAGCGGGGGCCGGCGTTTCAGCCGGTTTCTCGGCCGGCGGCTGTCCGCCGCAGGCGGCCAGCACGGCCGCAACCGCGGCGGCGAGCAGAGGATGACGCAGCGAGGCGAGACTGGGTTGGGTCATGGCAGCTTCCCGGGACTGGCGCCCGTTTGGTGGGTCGGTAGCGCAGTTATAGCGCAGCGCGAACGCACTGAGAAGCTGTTGGTCAGACTAAGCAGTCGCGGCGCAGATCATGGTGCAATTCGTCCAGCGAGCGCACCACGATGGACAGCAGCGCGTCGATCTCGGCACGGGAGATCACCAGCGGCGGCGCGACGATCAGCGTGTCCCAGACGGCGCGCATGATCAGCCCGTTGCGGATCACGATGTCCCGGCCACGCACGCCGATCTCGCCGCGGTTCGGGAAGAAATCCCGCGCCGGCTTGCGCGGCACGAGTTCGATCGCGCCGAACAGCCCGAGGCTGCGCGCCTCGCCGACCAACGGGTGCGAGCCGAGCTCCGCCCAGCGCCGCGCCCAGTACGGCGCGAGCTCGTCCCGGACGCGCGGCACGATGCCTTCATCGCGCATCGCGGTCAGGTTCGCGACGCCGACCGCGCAGGCAGCCGGATGGCCCGAGTACGTGAACCCGTGGAAGAACTCGCCGCCCTTGTCGATCAGCACGTCGGCGACGCGGTCGCCGACCATCAGCGCGCCGAGCGGCAGGTAGCCCGACGTCACCGCCTTCGCGAGGGTCATGAAGTCGGGTCGCGTGCCGTAGTGCTCGCAGCCGAACCACTGGCCCGTGCGCCCGAAGCCGCAGATCACTTCGTCCGACACCAGCAGGATGCCGTACTTGTCGACGATGCGCTGTATTTCCGGCCAGTAGGTCTCGGGCGGGATGATCACGCCGCCCGCGCCCTGCACCGGCTCGCCGATGAACGCCGCGACCTTGTCGGGCCCGACCTCGAGGATGCGCTGCTCGAGCGCGCGCGCCGCCTTCAGGCCGAACGCCGCCGGGTCGAGGTCGCCGCCGCATTCGAACCAGTACGGCTGCTCGATGTGGGTGATGCCGGGGATCGGCAGGCCGCCCTGCGCGTGCATCGCCTTCATGCCGCCAAGCGAGGCGCCCGCCATCGTGCTGCCGTGGTAGCCATTCCAGCGGCTGATGATGACCTGCCGCTGCGGCTGCCCGAGCAGGTCCCAGTAGCGGCGCACCATGCGCACCATCGTGTCGTTCGACTCGCTGCCGGAGCCGGTGAAGAACACGTGGCTGAACTGCGGCGGCGTGAGCTCCACGAGCAGCCGCGCGAGTTCGATCGCCGGCGGATTGGAGCTCTGGAAGAAGCTGTTGTAGTACGGCAGCTCGAGCATCTGCCGGTAGGCAGCCTCGGCGAAGTCCTTGCGGCCATAGCCCATCGCGACGCACCACAGGCCCGACATGCCGTCGAGGATCTGCCGGCCGTCGGAGTCGTGCAGGTACACGCCCTCGGCCCGCGTGATGACCCGCGCGCCCTTGCCGGCCAGCGCCTTGTAGTCCGTGAACGGGTGCAGGTAATGCGCAGTGTCGAGCTGCTGCCATTCGCGCGTCGAGCGTGTCATGCCGGATTCCCTATGGCGTCGCGGGGTCAGACGTTCAGCAACAGGTGCTCGCGCTCCCACGAGCTGATGACCTGCAGGAACACCTCGTACTCGGCTTCCTTGACCAGCGTGAATGCCGAGACGAACGCCTCGCTGAGGATGCCGATCAGCGGCTCGCAGTCGCGCAGGCGGCGGATCGCTTCGTCGAGGTTGCGCGGCAGCGAGAACGGGAGGTCGTGGGCGCTGCCCGCGATCGGGTCGGACGGCGACAGGCCTTCGATCATGCCGAGGTAGCCACAAGCCAGCGAGGCCGCCATCGCGAGGTAGGGATTGGCGTCAGCCCCCGACAGCCGGTTCTCGACGCGGCGCGACTGCGCATCCGACAGCGGCACGCGCAGGCCCGCCGTGCGATTGTCGTAGCCCCACTGCACGTTGATCGGCGCGACCTGGAAGCGCGTGATGCGACGGTACGAATTGACGTTCGGCGCCAGCAGCGCCATCGCCGCGGGCAGGTACTTCTGCAGCCCGGCGATGTGCGAGAAGAACAGCTGCGACGGCGTGCCGTCCTTGCCGGAGAACACGTTCCGGCCACTGTCCTTGTCGACGATGCTCTGGTGGATGTGCATCGCGCTGCCCGGCTCTTTCGCGTGCGGCTTCGCCATGAAGGTCGCGTACATCTTGTGGCGCAGCGCCGCTTCGCGCGCGGTGCGCTTGAACATGAAGGCCTGGTCGGCGAGGTCGAGCGCGTTGCCGTGCAGCAGGTTGATTTCCATCTGCGCCGGGCCGTCCTCGTGGATCAGGGTGTCGATCTCGATGTCCTGGTCCTCGCAGAACTGGTAGACATCGTCGAACAGCGGATCGAACTCATTGACCGCCGCGATGCTGTAGGACTGCCGGCCCGGCTCGGCACGGCCCGAGCGGCCGATCGGCGGCTTGAGCTGGTAGTCGGCGTCGATGTTGGGCTCGACCAGGTAGAACTCGAGTTCCGGCGCGACGACCGGCTCCCAGCCTTTCTGCGCGTAGAGATCCAGCACGTGCCGCAGCACCTCGCGCGGCGCCATCTTGACGCGCCGGCCATCGGCATAGAAGCAGTCGTGGATCACCTGCGCCGTCGGCTCGGCCGCCCAGGGCACGCGCCGCACGGTGCGCACATCGGGCTTCAGGATGATGTCGATCTCGGCCGGGCTCATCGCGGCGCTGGGCTCGTCCGGGTAATCGCCCGTCACCGTCTGCAGGAAGATGCTCTCGGGCAACCGCATGCCCTGGTCCTCGGCGAACTTCTTGGCCGGCATGACCTTGCCGCGTGCGATGCCGGCCATGTCGGGGACGATGGCCTCGACTTCCTGGATGCCGTGGTCGCGAAAGAACTGCTGGATTTCCTGGCCCATGACTCACTACCTCGTTGGGGCGCCGCTGCGTGCGGCGCGCTCGCGCGCCGCGGCACCAAATGCCGCGAACAGCGCCTGTGAAAAAGGCTGCGCCATCACCTGCCACTCGGGGTGCCACTGCACCGCGAGCGCGAAGGTCGCCGCCGCCTCGACCCGAAACGCCTCGATCAGCCCATCCGGTGCGCGCGCCTCGGCGACGAGGCCACGACCGAGTTGGCGCACGCCCTGGCCATGCAGCGAGTTGACGCGCACGACCTCGGCATGGCCGGCCAGCGCCGCGAGCTGCGAGCCGGGCTCGAGGTAGACGTCGTGCGCCGGCGCGTACTGGACATCGAGCGTGGCCGTCTTGTCCTCGCGGTGGTCCATGTGGCCGCCCGCTTCGTGCACGGCCTGCCACAGCGTGCCGCCGCAGGCGACGTTCATCTCCTGGAAACCGCGGCAGATGCCGAACACCGGAATGCCCGCCTCGATCGCGGCCGGAATCAGCCGCAGCGTCGTGGCATCGCGCTCCGGATCGAGCCAGGTGCCTTCCGCCGCAGGCTCGCCGCCGTAGTGGCGCGGCTCGACATTCGATGGACTGCCGGTGAACAGGATGCCATCGACGCGCGCGAGGATTTCCTCGACGGGCAGCGGCGCCGGCATCACGGGGATCAACAGCGGAAACGCATCCGCCGCCACTTCCACGGCATGGATGTACTTCTCGCCGACCGCGTGGAACGGATGCGGTCCCAGCATCCGCCGGTCGGCGGGAATTCCGATGATGGGTCGAGACTGCTTCATGGCGATGGGGCGAACGGCGCAACGGGGCCGATCGTCGAATATGCTAAACAGCTTACCCGACTTCCGTGCCTGTTGCCCGTGCATCCGGAGATGCCAGCAAGTCACTGAAAGGGCTTGAAAAAAGCCTCAGGTGGGGCTGGCATAATTGCCGGACTCCTGCAGGGTCCGTATGCTGTGGCTAGAGGTCGACTCCAGTCGTATCAATATATTAAACAGCTGGAGCCAAACGCATGATGACATCGCCGCCGTCAGCAGACGCCAGCTCAGAGCTGTCTGCGTTCCTCGCACAGCATCCGGACGTCCGCTTCGTCGACGTCTTCCTCAATGACCTGAACACCGTCGAACGCGGCAAGCGGATCGATCGTGCCGGCATGGGCAAGATCTTCGCCGCCGGCATGCCACTGCCCGGATCACTGTACGCGGTCGATGTGCTGGGCGGAACCATCCAGTCGACGGGGCTCGGCTTCGACGAGGGCGATGCGGATCGACCCTGCCGCCCCCTTCCCGGTTCGCTCGCGCCGGTGCCCTGGCTGGAGCACGGCGTCGCGCAGCTGCAGGTGTCGATGTACGAGCACGACGGCCGCCCCTTCTTCGGCGATCCGCGCCACGTGCTGGCCCGCGTGCTCGACCGGTTCCACCGCCTCAACCTGCGGCCCGTCGTGGCGCTCGAGTACGAGTTCTACCTGGTCGACCGCGAGCGTGACGCGCACGGCCAGCCGCAACCACCGCGCTCGCCGGTGACCGGTCGGCGCGAGTTCCGCACGCAGATCAACTCGATGACGGACCTGTCGGACTGGTCGCCGCTGCTCGCCGCGATCGAGTCCAACTGCCGCGCGCAGGGCATCATGACCACGAGTTCGCTGGCCGAGTACGGGCCGGGACAGTTCGAGGTCAACCTGCCGCACCATGCCGACGCGCTGCACGCCTGCGACGAGGCGCTGCGCTTCAAGCGCGCG
>CAZPJE010000213.1:0-4344 GCA_964586725.1 uncultured Steroidobacteraceae bacterium
GGTCAAGGTTGATGGCCAGGTCGTCGACACGCTCGGGGTACGCGTGCCGCGGACGGCGCGCATCGAGGTCCATCGCGAGGCGACGGCGCAGCAGAGCGAACTCGTGACCATCCTGCTGCACAAGCCGATCGGCTATGTATCCGGTCAGGCCGAGGATGGATACGAGCCCGCCATCGTGCTGATTCGCCCCGAGAACCGCTGGGCCGACGACCCCGCGCCGCTGCAGTTCCAGCCGCGGCACCTGCTCGGGCTCGCGCCGGCTGGAAGGCTCGACATCGACTCGACCGGCCTGCTGGTGTTCACGCAGGACGGGCGGGTCGCGAAGCAGCTGATCGGGCAGGATTCCGCGGTCGAGAAGGAATACCTCGTGCGCGTGACAGGCACGCTGACCGACGCTGGCATGCAGCGCCTGCGCCACGGCCTGATGCTCGACGGCGTGCGACTGAAGCCCGCGCAGGTCAGCTGGCAGAACGCGGACCAGCTGCGCTTCATCCTGCGCGAGGGGCGCAAGCGGCAGATCCGCCGGATGTGCGAGATGGTGGGCCTCACCGTCACGGGCCTGAAGCGCGTGCGCAGTGGCAGGGTGCCGCTCGGCGGGCTGCCGGTCGGGCAGTGGCGCTATCTGCGTCGCGACGAGACGTTCTGAACACGTCGCCACAGCTGAATTGGATTGAGAACGGCGCGACGCGCGGCGCGCGCTGGCAGTCCGAGCGCGGCGCACCGCCGCCGCAACGCGTGCGCGTCGTCGACGATCGCCTCGGTGCCGACGAGGCGTACGGGCTCGCCTGCCAGGGCGAAGCCTTGCTATGGCGCGGCGATTTCCAGAATGCGCGCCAGATGCTCGTGGCGCTCGCAAAGCGCGCGGATCGGCGTCGAGATCGGCCCGCCGCGGCCAAGACCACCGCGGCCAAAGCTCCTGCGGCCCAGATCAACGCGGCCGCCTTCCATCTCGAAAGACAGTCCCGCGCGCAGCGGGCGCGCACGCTGGGGATGCTGCTGATTGAACTCGACGCCGACTATGGCTGCGCACTGCGCCGCGCGCCGGATCTACGCGTCGCCTGCAGCGAGGCCTTCGATGCTGGCCAGGGACCCTTGGTGCTGTCGCTGCGCGAACTGCTCGGCATCATCGGCGCCCATGAGTGGCGCGTGCGTGGCATCGACGTGCCTGTCGCAGGGCTGCGCATCCATCCGCATTACGGCGTGTTCGCTCCGATCCGCCACGAGTATGTCGGCCTCGTCGCGCAGGCGCCGCTGCCCGCCGCGCTCGCGACGCATCCGGTCGCGTTCGACATCGGCACCGGCACCGGCGTGCTCGCGGCCGTGCTCGCGCGCCGCGGCATCGCGCAAGTGCTCGCGACCGACCAGGATCCGCGCGCACTGCATTGCGCGCGCGACAATCTCGAGCGACTGGGGCTGGCGCAGCAGGTGACGGTGCAACAGGCTGATCTGTTCCCGGCGGGCAAAGCTGCGCTGATCGTCTGCAATCCACCGTGGCTGCCGGCGCGCGCGAGTTCGCCGCTCGAACGCGCGGTCTACGATCCCGACAGCGCCATGCTGCTGGGATTTCTGCGCGGCCTCGGCGCACACCTCGTGCCCGGCGGCGAAGGCTGGTTGATCCTGTCGGACTTGGCCGAGCATCTCGGCTTGCGCACCCGCGACGCGTTGCTGGGTGCCGTCGAAGCCGCCGGCCTGCGGGCGATCGAGCGCATGGATGCGCGGCCGGTACACCCGCGGGCGGCCGATGCCGGTGATCCTTTGCATTCGGCGCGCATGGCCGAGGTCACCTCGCTGTGGCGGCTCGCCGGCGCAGGTTGATCGACGCAACCGCCTGCCCCGGGCCTGGATCACGGCTGCGCATTGAACAGAACATGACGCAGTGCGCAGTGGGGCGTCGCCCGCGGCGCTAGATTGCCGCTACTTATGTCTGCCACGAGCCATTCCAGAGCGTCCGCGCCTTGGCGCCGCACCGCGGTGCTGCTGCTGTGCCTCGGCTTCGGCACCGCTGCCGAGTCGGCGCGGGCCTGGTGGAACTGCAGCTGGGAGTCGCGCGTCGCGCTGCAGGTCGGCAACACTGGGGCTGCCCAGTCGAACGCGCTCGTCGAGGTCGTGCTGGGGCCGGCCCAGCTGCCGGGATTCAACTGGGCCGCACCGGCGGCCAGTGTCCGGGTGCTGGACAGCGACGACGCCACGCTCGTGCCGCACTTCATCGAGCCGCATCCGGCTGGCCTGCAGCGCCTGCACCTGTGGTTCCGGGTCGCGTCGTTGCCGGCCGCCGGCAAGCGCGTGTTCCTGTACTACGGCAATCCGGCTGCCACTTCGACGTCGGATGCGTCGATCCTAACTGCCACGGGCGTTCGCTTCCTGACGCGACGGCAGTCGATCGATCCGACTTCGCTTGCGGGATTTTTCGGGGAGTTCGACAGTGCTTCGCGCCCCACTGGCTACGGCTGCGCGGTGCTGCCCGACCACGTCGGCCGCAGCAACGCCAACGTCTTCGGTTCGGGTGTGAACGCGCACTACAGCGTGCTGTTCGTGCTCGATGTGCCGCCCGCGCAGGCGGGCACCTGGGAGTTGCGCTTCGGCGCTGATTTCGGGTTTGGCGGCGGAGCTTACGCGCGTGGGGTCGTGCTCGAAGAACAATGGAACGACGACCTGTGGTGGGCCGGCAACTTCGCCGCCGCCGGCGAGGTGCTGCAGGGGTCGGTGATGCTGTCGGCTGGCAGGCATCTGCTCGCCGTCTATGGCAGCGAAGGCTGCTGCGAAGGCGCGAGCACGCTGCAACTGCGGCCGCCCGGAGGCGCATGGACAGACTTGCGTGCTAGCAATTTCGCGATCACCGCGCCCATTTGTCCGCTGCCTGGCGTGGCCACCGCGCGCGTCGCGGATGTTGCGGGGCTCGTCGTCGGCAAAACCTCCGCAGCGCAGAGTGATCCGTTCAACGGCACCACGAATCCGACGGCGATTCCCGGTGCGCGCGTGCGCTACACGATCCGCGTCGGCAACGGCGACGCGGCGCAGATCATCGACTCAAACTCGATCGTCGTCGTCGACCCGGTGCCCGCCGGCACGAGCCTGTATGTCAACGACATCGCCGGCCCCGGCAGCGGCCCGGTGCGCTTCGTCGACAGCAGTCCGGCCTCCGGGCTCAGCTACGTCTATTCTGGCCTCGGCAGCGCAACCGACAGCCTGGCCTTCTCCAACGATGGCGGCATCACGTTCAGCTACACGCCGACGCCCGATGCGAACGGCGTCGATGCCAGCGTCACCCACTTGCGGGTCACCGCCACCGGCCGTCCGAGCTGCAATGCTTCTGCGACGGCACGCAATTTCGAATTGCAGTTCGACGTTCGGGTGCGTTAGCAGGCGCTCTGCGCGGTCGATTATGGCGCCCCCGTTTGCGTGGGCGTCGTCCTACGTTCACAGCAACAGCGAGCCGACGTACACGTTCGGCGTCGCGCGCTACGCTTCGGCATGTACCAACCAGAGTAGTCGCCGGAGGAACCATGCTTTACTACGCTCTGATGTTCTTTGTGGTCGCGCTGATCGCAGCCGTGCTTGGGTTCGGCGGTGTGGCCGCGGGCGCCGCGGGCATCGCGAAGATCCTGTTCTTCGTTTTCCTGGTCATCGCTGTCGCCACCTTGGCGATGAGCCTGACGCGCAGGCGGACCTGACATGATCAACGACAACGGGTTTCTCAGCGACATCGGCGCGCTCCGCAGCCGTGCCAGAAAACACATCGAGCAGGGCGCAGTCACCGAGATCTACAGCGCGGATCGAGACACGGTGCTTCGTCTGCTGAACGAAGCCCTCGCCACCGAGCTGGTCTGCATGCTGCGCTATCTCCGCCATTACTACATGGTCGAAGGAGCGCTCGCGGAAGCGGTGAAGAAGGAATTCCTGGTGCATTCGCAGCAAGAGCAGGCCCACGCCGACCAGATTGCCGAGCGGATCGTGCAGCTCGGGGGCGAGCCGAACTTCAATCCTGCGGACGTGCTCGCGCGAAGTCACGCCGAGTATGTCGAGGGTGGGTCGCTGCAGGAGATGCTCACCGAAGACCTGGTCTCAAAGCGGATCGCGATCGAGTCTTATGGCGAGATGATCGCGTACCTGCAGGGAAAGGACACGACCACCCGACGCATGCTGGAAGGCATCCTGGCGGTCGAGGAGGAGCATGCGGAGGAGATCTCGAGCATGCTCGAGCACATGTCCCGCAAAGGCAAGAAAGATCACTCCTGATCGATCGACACATCCATCGATCGCAAGCTCGAATACCGCATCAAACGACTAACGGACACACGAACCATCAGCAACGACAACCCCGCAAAGGCTGCTGCGAAGCTGGCC
>CAZPJE010000214.1:0-23243 GCA_964586725.1 uncultured Steroidobacteraceae bacterium
CAGTGCGCTCAAGGCGGACGATGCCAGCAAGGCCCGCGCTTTCCAGGAGTACCTGACCTACAGCGGCCGCTGGCACATCGAAGGCGACCGCATCGCCCACGACGTCGAAATGGCCCTAAACCCGGCGCTACTGGGCACGCGGCAATGGCGCGAAGCACGCCTGCACGACGGCGAGCTGCTGCTCGCGGCCGACGAACCGGTCGGCGGCGGCAGGCTGCGCCGCCACCAGATCCGCTGGCGTCGTCCCTGAAGCGCTGCGTATCACCAGGCGCCGGGCAACAGGGTCTGCAGTTCGTTGACCCGCTCCGCGTTCAGCGGCTGAAGCCCAGTTGAGAGCTGCACTGCGGCAGCCACCGGCGTGCCCGCGACCGTCGCCCCGCCGTCGTCGGCAATCACGCTCGTGCAACTGCCGCTGTTGATCCAGTTCAGCGCCGCGGCGGTCATCGATTCCGCGCCGTTGCCCGGCAGGCGGGTCAGGTCATCGGGGGCGCTGCAGGCGCTGCCGCCCGCACTGGTATACGGCGCGTACGGCAACCCCGTGAAGTAGTCGCCGCTGCCGCTGCGATTGACGCTCTTGAACGTCACGAGGCGCAGGCGGACGTCGCAGGCGGGAATGTCGAACGCGAACTGGCCGACCGGCTTGCCCGAGGTGCGCTCGCCGATGATCGCGACCTGCGCATACGGCACCATCGAGTTGATGACGAGTTCGCTGGCCGAGGCGCTCAGGCCCGTGGTCACGAACGCGATGCGCAGGGTGGGGATCGTCTCGGCGAGCGTCTGCAGTCGCACGGTCTGCTGGCTCGAGGTCTTGGCCGGATTGAAACGCGTCTCGTAAGAAACCTGGTTGGCCTGGTTGCCGGCGAGCAGATTCAGCAGCAGTTCCGCGGTGCTGACCAGGCCGCCACCGTTGTAGCGCAGGTCGATGATGACGTCGCGGACGTTGTTCTGGCGGAAGGTCGCGAACGCCGTGCGCAGCTGCGCGTCCGCGGTGCTGATGAACGTGCGCAAGGTCAGATGCCCGACCGGGCTCAGGCCCGGGCGCTGGATCAGGCGCACCTGCGCCTGCGGCACCGGCTCGATCGTGAAGTCGCGCTTGACGATCTCGCGCGTGATTTCCTGCCCGCCCAGCGTGCGCCAGCGCAGCGTGCGCGCCGTGCCTGCCGTCGACGGCCCGAGCGCGTTAGACAAGCCGCCGGGGGTCGCGAGCAGCGTCGCGACGGACTGCAGGTTGGCTGCACTGGTGCCGACGGCCAGCAGTTCGTCGCCGCGCGCCAGGCCCGCCGCCGCGGCGGCTGAACCTTCGAAGACTTCGGCGAAGAACACCTGGCTGGTGGCGCTGCGGACCAATGTCTGGACGCCGAAGCCGGCAGTCTGGCCGGAACTCAGCAGCGCCTGCTCGCTCTGGATCGAAGTGATGAAGCTGAAGAACCGGTCGCGTTGCTGCGCACGCGCCGTGGCGGTCAACGAATCGAGCAGTGCGGTCGCGGTCGGGAACGCATTCAGGTCGACCGTCGCCGGCAGCAGATCCGTGAACAGGTACCACTCGCGCGCGACATTCAACGTGAACTGCTTCTGGTTGGTCGCGCTGCAGGCGTCGGCGCCGACCGGTTGGCCGGAGCCGGTGCCGGCGCCCTTGCCGCCGCAGCCGGCGACCAGCAACGCTGCCAGCGACATGATTCCGAGCGAACGCGCGATCCGAGCCTTGTTCATGGGCTGAGCTCCTCGAGCGCAGTGCGGATGCGCTCGCGTACTTCCTTGAGCCTGGTGACATCGACCCGCGGGTCGGCGTCGCGGTCAGCCAGCAGTGCCAGCAGTTCATTCAGCGTGGTGCGGGTGCGGGCCCGCGCCGATTCCGTGCCGCCCGTCGTCGCGATGGTCCAGCTCGTGATCTGCGCGACGGATTCGATCAGCACGTCGGGCCGGTCCCCGGTCAGCGCGGCGCGCGACCGCAGCACATGCAGCCCGAGCGAGGGTTGCACGACGGCGAGCCGGTCGAGCAGCGCGATGGCCTCGTCGGCGTACGCCCGGGCGACTTCCGGGTTCGCGACCCGCGCGCGCCACTCGGCCCGCAGTTGCACCGCATCGGCGAACCAGGGGTCGGTCCAGCCGGCTTCGGCGAGCGCCGGGTCGAGCTGCGCGAGTCCGCCCATGTCCTGTGCGCGCAGCAGGCGCACGGCGCGCAACGTCGCTTGGGCGCTGACGGGCAGCGCCGTGGTGGCGCGTTCGGCGTCGATGGATGACGGCGGTTCGCCGCGCGCGGCGCGGTTGAATTCGCCCTGCAGCGCCGTGAACAGCAGTCGCGAGTTGCCGGGCGACGTGGCGGCGAGTTCGCGGGCGAGCGCATCTGCGCGCGGCGCGTCGCCCAGTGCGCCGGTCAGCAGCACCTGCGCGTAGCCGCGCTGGTCGGCGAACGGGATCAGGGCGGTCATGCGCCGCACCCGATCGACGACACTCGGGTCGATCGCGCGGAAGAACAGCAGCCGGCGCACCATGTAGCCGTAGTCGAGTGCGTCCCGATAGTCGGTGAACACCGCGCTATCGGCACGTTGCAACGGATCGTAGGCCGCGAGCGCCCGACCGGCGGCGTCGGCGTTCAGGCCGCGTCCGAGCTCATAGACGCTGGACGTCGCCATCCGGTTCGTGTCGTCGGTGATCAGCGGCGCGCCTGCGGCGAGGCGTTCGGCGCCGGCTTCGTCGGCGGCCAGCGCGACGATCAGGTCTTCGGCCGTGTTGATGCCGAAGCGCCCGTAATGCAGCGGCGTCAGGCTCAGCGGTGCGCCGGTGCGCAGCAGGCGCGGCTCCGGAGCGAGCGGGCCGCTAGAGGCGACGAACACCAGCGTGTTGGGATCCGGCCGGTAGATGCGTACGGCGCCGAACACGTCGATCAGCGTGGCTGTCAGCGAGCGCAGCAGCGGTTCGTCGACGAACGCGACGTTCATCCATTGCACGAAGACGCCGCCATCCACCAGTCGCGCGCGGGCGAGCTGCATGAACTCGCGCGTGTAGAGGTGCGAGGCGCCGGCCGTCCAGGGGTGCGACGGCTGCGAGACGATCGCGTCATAACGTTTGTCGGTGAGGGTCAGCGCGCCGCGCGCATCGTTGGTGATGACGTTGACGCGCGGATCGCTGAGCGGATCGAACTTGCGCTGCGCGCGCGTGGCGGCATTCGCCGCGATCACCTTCGGTTCCAGCTCGATGACATCGACCCGGCGCACCGACGGCGGCACGCCCTCGAGCACGACGCCGCCGCCGTAGCCGACGACCAGCATGTCCGCGATCTCAGGGCGCGTGATCACGGCCAGCGACGACATCCAGAACTCGCCGCTGAAGCGCGCCGTCATGCCTGGGCTGTCCATCAGCGCTTCCGGCAAGCCATTGGTGCGCAGTGCGAGTCCGCCGTCCTGGCGCAGCACCACGACGCTGGCGCTTCGACCGACGTCGTAATGCAGGATCTCGCCGGTGTTCGGGATCGCGAGCGGCGAGGTCAGCAGCAGCTTCTCCGGCACGCTGGGACGGACCAGCAGCAGCACCGCCAGCGCCGGCACGGCGACGGCGCCCAGCACCCAGAGCCGCGGTCGTTCGAGCAGCAGCAGCGCGAGCAGCGCAAGCACCGTGCTCGCGACGATGGCAACCTGCACCGTGCCCTCGTAGCGCAGCGCTGGAACCAGGTAGAAGCCGGCAGCGAGCGATCCGGCGATCGCGCCGACCGTGTTCCAGGCATAGACGCGCGCGCTGGCCGGGGCGGCGTCCGCGGTATCTTCAGCGAGGATGCGCACCGCGAGCGGGTAGGTGGTGCCGATCGCGAACGTCAGCGGCAGCAGCAGCAGGAACGCGAGGGCCGCATTCGCGTACAGGCCCGTCTGCTCCGGGATCGCCCGGTCGAGCAGCAGGAACGCGATCAGGCCCCAGGCCGCCGACACCAGCTGCGCCACCACCCAGGCGTTGACGGCGCGCGTCCGGTTGATGGCCAGCCACGCGCCGAAAGCGCCGCCGGCGGCAATGCCCGCAAGGAAACTGCTGACCATGACGCCGAAGGCGTAGATGCTGCTGCCGACGATGTGCGACAGCATGCGGGTCCAGAGCACTTCATAGGTGAACGACACCGCGCCCGACAGCAACATCAGCGGCAGGATCCACGCCGTGCCGGGCAGCGCCCAGCGGCGCGGGTCGCGGCCCGCGGCAGGCGCGGCGGCGGCGGGGCGAACCGTCGAGGCCGCGGCGTCGGTGGCCGGGCGGCGCTGCGCGATCCAGGCCGCGAACAGGAACACGATCAGGTTCAGCGCAGCACCCGTCCAGACGCTTCGGCTCAAGCCGAGCGCCGGCAGCAGCACGAAGGCCGCGAGCAGTGCGCCGAGCACGGCGCCCAGCGTATTGCTCGCATAGAGCATGCCGATGCGCTTGCCGATCTGGTCCGGCGAGTGCACTGCATGGCGCGCGAGCAGCGGCAGGGTGGCGCCCATCAGCGTCGTCGGAATGACGAGCGCGACGAAGGCAGTGACCAGATACAGCGCCGACGTCGACACCTGTTCGCTCGAGGGCGGTGCGGGCTGGCCACCGGCGACGGCCTGCAGCACGAGGCTGCTCGCCTGCAGCAGCAAGGGCACGAGCGCGACGGCCGCGACCGCGATCCCGAGCTCCAGCGCCGCATAGGTGAACACCGGGCGTTGCACGCGCGGCAGCCAGCGCTCGACCAGCCATGCGCCGAGTGCGAGTCCGCCCATGTAGGCAGCTAGCACGGTCGCGACCGCGAGTTCGGAGGTGCCGAAGACGAGCGCGAACTGGCGCGTCCACGCGATCTGGTAGATCAGTGCCGCGGCGCCGCTGAGCACGAAGCACAGGACGATCAGCAGCAACTCGGCCGTGCCGACGTCGGCGCCGGTGGTCAGCTGTGGGGCGAGGGGTGATTTGACAGTCGAGGGGGATCGGGACATGGTCGCGGCTTTGTGCCTGTGCGCCCCGTGATTGTCAAACGCGGCAGGCGCGGGAGCGAGCGATGGCGTGGAACCAGCCCAGTGGCGTGATCACACTGACGACCGACTTCGGTCTGTCGCAGCCCTTCGTCGGCGTCATGAAAGGCCGGATCTACTCGCGCTTCGCGGCCGCGCGCATCGTCGACCTGACGCACGGGGTGCTCGCGCACTGGCCTGCCGAGGCAGGCTTCTGGCTGGCGCGCTCATTCCAGTATTTTCCGCGCGGCACCGTGCATGTCGCCGTCGTCGACCCGGGCGTGGGCACGACCCGCGATGTCGCGATCGTGGTTGCCGCGGGCCATTGCTTCCTGGCGCCGGACAACGGCCTGCTCGCACCCATTGTCGACGCGGTCGGCGATGCGCGCTGCTGGGCGCTCGATGCCGGGCTGCTGGGTACGCTGGGCATCCATCGGCCCAGCGCGACGTTCCATGGACGCGACATATTCGCGCCCCTGGCGGCCTTGCTGGCGGCGGGCGAGATCGCGCCGCAGAGCCTGGGTCCGCCGTTGTCGGCCCTCGTGCCCTCCTGGGTCGATCCGCCGGTGGTTGGCGGAGACGCGATCACGGGCGTCGTCATGACGGTCGATCACTTTGGCAACCTGATCACGAACATCGAAGCCAGCGGACTCGCCGGCTGGGTCGAACCGCACGTCTATGCCGGCTCCCAGGTGCTGCCACTGCGACGCACGTATGGGGATGTCCTGCCCGGGCAGCCGCTGGCGCTGGTCAATTCCTTCGGGGTGGTCGAGATCGCGGTCGCCGAGCGCCGTGCGGAAGACGCGCTGGGCTTGTCCAGGGGTGCCCCGGTGGTCGTCCGGGATGCCGTCCGCCGCAACTGAAGGTGGCGCTGCACGCCGACTTGCGGCGGCGGCGGTTTCCGCTATAGTCTCGGGTCGCTGCATGCCAGGCAGCTCTATAAGTCTTTGTTTAATTTAGGTTTTGTTAGCGATGACCCAGAGAGATTCGGAAAGCTTCGACATCTACGAGGACTATCTCGGTGAGTCGAACGCCAGCGAAGAGACTTCCTCCGATTACGACCGCTTCCTCGAGAAGGTGGATCGCCGTGTCCGTCCCACGCCTGGCAAGAAACGCGGCAAGGCTGCCTGGAGCAAGCTCGAAGAGGTCCTCGCCGATCGCAAGCTCGAGAAGGACTTGCGCGACATCTACGACGACGAGCCCTGACGCCGCATGAGCGTCGGTGCACGCGCTGCGTCCGCCGAGGGCGCCTGGGTCGTCCTGAAGTTCGGCGGCACGAGTGTGTCGAACCGTCCCAACTGGGAGCGAATCGCCGCGGTCGTGCGCGCCCGTCTCGCGACCGGCGCGCGCGTCATGGTCGTGCATTCGGCGATCACCGGTATCACCGACCGGCTCGAGAAGCTGCTCACCGCGGCGCTCGCCAACGATTACGTCGCCGCCTTCGATGCGATCGATGCGCGCCATCGACAGCTCGTCGCAGATCTCGGCCTCGAGCCCAGTCCGCAACTGCTCGCGAACCTGGCCGAGCTGCGGCAGGTCGCCGCAGGCATCGCGCTGATGGGCGAGGTCAGCGATCGCGTGCGGGCGCGCGTGATGGCGATGGGCGAACTGATGGCGACCGAGATCGGTGCGGGCTTCCTGCACGCGCAGGGCCTCGCGGCGCAATGGCTCGATGCGCGCAGCATGCTGCGCAGCGAAGAAAGGCGCGACGCCACCGAGCGCGCCTCCTACCTGTCCGCGACCTGCAGTTTTGCGCCGGATCCCGAGCTCGAGCAGCGCCTCGACGCGTTCGGCCGCGTCGTCATCACCCAGGGCTTCATCGCGAGCGATGCGCACGGCGCGACCGTGCTGTTGGGCCGGGGCGGCTCCGACACCTCGGCCGCGTATCTCGCCGCCAAGCTGCGCGCCGCGCGACTCGAGATCTGGACCGACGTGCCCGGCATGTTCAGCGCCAACCCGCGCTCGACGCCGGCCGCGCGCCAGCTGCGCTCGCTCAGCTACGAGGAAGCGCAGGAGATCGCCACGGCCGGCGCCAAGGTGCTGCATCCGCGCTGCATCCTGCCGGCGCGGCAGTACCAGATCCCACTGTATGTCTACGCGACGCAGGCGCCGGAGCTCGAGGGCACGCTGGTGTCGGCCGCGCCGGGCAACGATGCGGCGCAGGTCAAGGCCGTCTGCATCAAGAAGGGCATCACGCTGATCTCGCTCGACAGCCCCGGCATGTGGCACGAGGTCGGTTTCCTGTCGGATGCGTTCGCGATCTTCAAGCAGTGCGGCATGTCGGTCGACCTCGTCTCGACCTCCGAGACCACCGTCACGGTGTCGCTCGATCCGCAGGCCAACACGCTCGACCAGGCTGCGCTCGATCGGCTGGTCGAGGGACTGTCGAAGGTGTGTCGCGTGCAGGTCATCGGGCCGTGCGCGTCGGTCAGTCTCGTCGGCCGCAACATCCGCTCGATCCTGCACCAGCTGGGCGATGCGCTCGCGCTGTTCGAAGAGCAGCGCATCTATCTCGTCAGCCAGGCAGCGAATGACCTGAATTTCACGTTCGTCGTCGACGAAGAGCAGGGCGAGCGCCTGGTCGAGGAACTGCACGAGCTGCTAGTCGCGCCGGTGCGCGCCGGCGGCGCGCTGGGGCCGACCTGGGACCAGCTGATGGGCCGCAAGCCCGCGGCATCGATGGTCGCCGACAGCCCGCCGTGGTGGGTGGCGCGACGCGCGCAACTGCTGGCACAGCTCGAGGCGCGCGACGCCTGTTACGTCTACGACACCGCGACGGTCACCGCGCGCGCGACGGCGATCCGGTCGCTGCCGTCACTGGGTCGCGCGCTGTACGCGATGAAGGCGAATCCGCACCCGGCCTTGCTGCGCGCCGCGCATGCCGCTGGCCTCGGCATCGAGTGCGTGTCGCGCGGCGAGATCGAAGCGGCGCTCACGGCCATCCCGGCGCTGGATCCGGCCACCATCCTGTACACGCCGAACTTCGCACCGCGGGCCGAGTACGAGTGGGCACTGGCGCGCGGCGTGCGGGTTACGGTCGACAACCTCTTTGTGTTGTCGCAATGGCCCGAACTGTTTGCGGGTCGCTCGATTTTCGCGCGCATCGATCCGGGCTCGGGGCGCGGCCACCACCAGCATGTCCGCACCGGTGGCACGCATTCGAAGTTCGGCATTCCCGCCGAGGAGGCCGACGAGCTTGCGCACCTCGCGCGTGCCGCGGGCGCGGAGATCACCGGCCTGCATGCGCATGTCGGCAGCGGCATCTTCGACGTCGAGACCTGGGCGCGGACCGCCGAGGTGCTGCGCGACGTGGCGCAGCGTTTCCCGCACGTGCGCGTGCTCGATCTCGGCGGCGGTCTCGGCGTGCCGGATCGCGGCAGCAAGCAGCCGTTCGAGCTCGACAAGCTCGAGGAGCGGCTCGCCGCGTTGCGGCGCGTGCTGGGCCCGATCGAGCTGTGGCTCGAGCCTGGCCGGTACATCGTCGCGGAGGCCGGCGTGCTGCTGGCGCGGGTCACGCAGCTCAAGTCGAAGGGCGAGGTGCGCTATGTCGGCATCGCGACCGGCATGAATTCGCTGATCCGCCCGGCGCTGTACGGCGCCTTCCACGAGATCCACAACCTCAGCCGCCTCGACGAGCCGGCCACCGAACTCGTCAACATCGTCGGGCCGATCTGCGAAACCGGGGATTATCTGGGCCACGATCGCCTGCTGCCGCTGACCCACGAGGGCGACGTGCTGCTGATCGCGACCGCGGGCGCTTATGGCGCCTCGATGAGCAGTCGCTACAACCTGCGCGAACCGGCGATCGAGATCGTCCTGTAGCGCCTGTGGTTGCGCGCTGGCGCGCGGTAAGGCGGGTCAGCTGCGCGCGCGGTGACGGGCCGCGAGTTCGGCTGCGACGTCCTCGAGCGACAGTCCTCGCCCGCGCAGCAGCACCGCGAGGTGAAACAGCAGGTCCGCCGACTCGTTGACGAGCGCTGCATCGTCGTCGGCGACGCCCGCCAGCGCAACCTCGACGCCTTCCTCACCGACCTTCTGCGCGAGCCGTCGCGTGCCTTCGTTGAACAGGCGCGCGGTGTAACTGGTCGCGTCGCCCGAGCTGATGCGCTGCTCGATGACCTGCTCGAGCTGGCCGAGGAAACCCAGCGCCTCGGCGCGGGTCAGCGGGCCGTCGCCGAAGCAGGTCGCGGTGCCCGTGTGGCAGACCGGGCCGGCGGGGCGGGCGAGCACCAGCAACGCGTCCTGGTCGCAATCCTCGTGTATGGCAACCACGTCGAGCGTATGGCCCGAGATCTCGCCCTTCTCCCAGAGGCGCTGCTTGGAGCGGCTCCAGAACACGACGCGCCGGCGCGTCACGGTAGCCGCGAGCGCCTGCGGGTTCATGTAGCCGAGCATCAGCACCGCGCCGGTCTCGGCGTGCTGGATGATGGCGGGCAACAGTCCGCCGGTCTTGTCAAAATCGAGGGAGGCGATGTCGGCTTCGCTCTGGATCACGGGATCTCTCCTGCCGCTGCCCGCGGCGGGCGCACCACAATACCCGCGGCGGCCAGTTGCTGCTTGAGCGCCGGGATCGCGATCGCGCCGCTGTGAAACACGCTCGCCGCGAGGGCAGCATCGACGCCGGCTGTATTGAAGACATCGACGAAGTGCTGCGCGCTGCCCGCGCCACCGGAGGCCACCAGCGGCACTTCGCAGATGGCCCGAACTGCGCGCAGCTGCTCGAGGTCGTAGCCGCGCCTCACGCCGTCGCTGGCCATGCAGTTCAGCACGATCTCGCCCGCGCCGCGCGCCTGTACCTCGCGCACCCACTGCAGCGTATCCCGGCCGCTGTCCCGGGCGCGATCCGGATCGCCCGTGAACTGATGCACGCGCCAGCCCGACGCAGTCGTCTCGCTGTCGATGCCCACGACGACGCACTGCGCACCGAAGCGCTCGGCCAGCCGGTCGATCAACGCGGGATCGGCGAGCGCTGGCGAATTGACCGAGACCTTCTCGGCGCCGGCGTTCAGGATGGCCTCGGCATCCGCGACCGAACGGATGCCGCCTGCGACGCAGAACGGAATGTCGAGGATCGCGGCAATGCGCGCGATCCAGCCGCGGTCGACGGAGCGGCCCTCCGGGCTCGCCGTGATGTCGTAGAACACGAGTTCATCGGCGCCCTCGTCGCGATAGCGCTGGGCGAGTTCGATGATGTCGCCGACGACCCGGTGATCGCGGAACCGGACGCCCTTGACGACCTGGCCATCGCGGACATCGAGACAGGGGATGATGCGGCGCGCGAGCATCGGTCAGGCGAGGTAGGGCGCGAGTTCTGCCGCCGTCATGCGCTGCTCCAGCAGCGCCTTGCCGCTGACCGCCGCCGCCATCCCGAGCGCGTCCAGCGCGGTGAGATCGCGTGCGTCGCGCACGCCGCCCGACGCCTGCCACTCGATCTGCGGGTAGCGACGCAGCGCTTCGGCGTACAGGCTATTGTTGGGCCCCTCGAGCGCGCCGTCGCGATCGACGTCGGTGCACAGCACGTGCTTGAGGCCAGCTGGAAGAAAGCTCTCGACGACGTCCCACAGCGAGCGCTGCGTGCCCTGGGTCCAGCCGCGCGTCTGGATCAACGGCGCGCCGTTCGCATCGAGGCGAACGTCCAGTGCGAGGCAGATCCGCTCGGCGCCGAAGCGCGAGAGCCAGCCTGCGACTTCCGCCGGCTGCTCGATGGCGGCGCTGCCGATCACTGCGCGATCGACGCCCTGGCGCAGCAGGTCGTCGACGACGGCCAGCGCACGCAGCCCGCCGCCGACCTGCAGGTTGACCGCTTTCTGGCTGGCGAGCGAGACGATGACGTCGCGGTTCGCGAGCCGGCCGTCACGCGCGCCATCCAGGTCGACGATGTGCAGCCAGGTCGCGCCGAGGGCGCGATAGCGCGCCAGCAGTTCGTGCGGCTCGTAGTCGTACTGGGTTTCTGCGGCGAAGTCGCCGCGCAGCAGGCGCACGCAGCGGCCGCCGCGCAGGTCAATCGAAGGAATCAGGCGCATCGGCGGCCTCCGGGTCAAAGCGAAAGGAAGTTGGCCAGCAGCCTGGCACCCGAGTCGCTCGAGCGCTCGGGATGAAACTGGGCGCCCCAGAAATTCTCGCGTCGCACGACGGCGGCCAGGTCTGTTCCATAGCTCGCGCAGGCGAGAGTGGCCGCGTTCGGCCTGACCGCATAGCTGTGCACGAAATAGAACCAGTCGTCGGCGCCGATGCCCGCCAGCAGCGGGTCGTCGCGACGCGCGGTCAGCGAGTTCCAGCCCATGTGCGGCACCGGCAGACCAGGACCGGGGGTTAGGCGCTCAACGTTGCCGGGCAGGATGCCGAGGCAGGCGGTGTCGCCTTCCTCCGAGCGTTCGAACAGCAACTGCATGCCGAGGCAAATGCCCAGCACCGGTTGGCGCAAGGTGGGCAGCAATCGATCGAGTCCGCGGGCCCGCAGGCGCTGCATCGCGTTCAGCGCCGAACCCACGCCCGGTACCAGCACGCGCGCGGCGGCCGCAATCACGGCCGCGTCGTCGCTGACCTGCGAGTGCGCACCCAGGCGTTCGAGCGCGTGGCTCAACGACGCGAGGTTGGCACCGCCGGAGTCGACGATCACGACAGTCGCGGTCACAGCACGCCCTTGGTCGACGGGATGTCGCCGTGTTCGCGCTTGAACGCTTGCCGCAGCGCGCGGCCGACGCCCTTGAAGCAGGCTTCGATCATGTGATGGGTGTTGTCGCCCTCGACCTTCACGTGGATCGCGGCGCCCAGCGATTCGCCAAGCGAGCGGAAGAAATGCGGCACGAGTTCGCTCGGCAAACCGCCGACCTGGTCGCGCCCGAACGTACCCTCGAACACTGCATAGGCGCGGCCGGACAGGTCGATCGCGACCTGGACGCGGGCTTCGTCCATGGGCAGCAGGAAGCCATACCGCTGGATCCCGCGCTTGTCGCCGAGCGCCTTGCGCAGGGCTTCGCCGAGCGCCAGCGCGCAGTCCTCGATCGTGTGGTGCTCGTCGATGTGCAGGTCGCCCTGGCATTGCAGGTCGAGCGCGAAGCCGCCGTGCCGGCCGATCTGCTCGAGCATGTGATCGAAGAAGCCGATGCCGGTCGAGATCTGCTGTGGCCCCGGGCTGTCGAGGTCGACACGCACGACGATGCTGGTTTCCTTCGTGCGCCGCTCGACCGTCGCGCGGCGCGCCAGCAGCGCCTGCACGATCGCCGGCCAGGCAGTGTCGGCCGGTCCGTCGCGTAGCACGCGCAGGCCGCGCACGCCAAGGCGCGCGGCGAACTCGAGGTCGGTGTCGCGATCGCCGATCATCGCGCTGGCCGCGAGGTCGACCCCGTGGTCCCGAACCCAGTCCGCGACGAGCCGCGTCGAGGGCTTGCGGCAGTCGCAGCCGTCGGCGCGAAAGTGCGGGCAGACGAACACGGCGTCGAACACGATGCCCTGGCTCCCGAACGCATCGACGATGAAGCCCTGCGCCAGTTCGTAGTTCGCGGTCGGGAAGCTCGCCGTGCCGAGGCCATCCTGGTTGGTCACGATCGCGAAGCGGTAGCCGGCGTCGCGCAGCTGTGCGAGCGCGGCGAACACCCCCGGCATGAAGCGGATCTTCTGCAGCGCATCGACCTGCTCGTCGGGCGGTTCCTCGACGAGCGTGCCGTCGCGATCGACGAAAACGACTTTCATGGCAGGCATCCCAGCATGCGTGAATTCTGTTCCGGCGTGCCGATCGTGATCCGCAGCGCTTCGCCCACGCCCATCAAGCCGCGGAAGTCGCGCACGATCAGACCTGCGCCCGCGATGCGCTCGAATGCCCGTGCTGCATCGTCGAACTCGACCAGCACGAAGTTCGCTGCGCTCGGCAGCACGCGGCGCACGCACGCCTTGCCGGCCAGTGCGGCGGCGACGCTGTCGCGCTCGCGCAGGATGTCGTCGCGGCGCAGTCGCATGATCTCGAGTTGCGCCGGTTCGAGCGCCGCGAGCGCAGCCTCGACCGTCGGTTGCGCGAGCGCGTAGGGCGGAATGATCCGCCGCAGCAGGGCGATGACGGCCGGGGCAGCGATCACGCTGCCGATCCGAGCGCCGGCCAGCCCATGGGCCTTGGACATCGTGCGCAGCACGACGACGTGCGGGTGGCTGCCGAGCCGCGCCACCCAACTCGGGGCCGTACAGAACTCGGCGTAGGCCTCGTCGATGACCACCAGCGCGCGCCCGGCGGCAGCGTCCACGACCTGCTCGATCGCGACGGGATCGAGCGCATTGCCTGTCGGGTTGTTCGGTGTGCAAAGGTACACGAGCTTGACGCCGCCGAGCCGCGCGACGATGGCATCGACATCGAGCGCGAAACCGCGCGCCGCCGCAAGCGGCACCTCGACCACGCCCGCGCCCTGGATCCGTGCCGCGACCGCGTACATGCCGAACGTGGGCGGGCAGATCAGCACCGCATCCTCGCCGGCACGGCAGAATGCGCGGGTCAACAGGTCGATGCCCTCGTCGCTGCCGCGTCCGACCAGCACCTGCTGTGGCTCGGCGCCATAGAGATCCGCGAGCCGCTGCACGAGTGCGGCGGGCTGCGGCTCGGGGTAACGGTTGAGTCCCGCCAGCGACTGGTCGCCGTGGACACGCCACGGCAGCTCGTTGGCGTGCAGGCGCTCGAGCGCCGGGTTCCAGCTCGCATGCGAATACGGCTTCATGGCCACGATGTCCGGGCGGGCGAGCTGCAGCGGGTCGGGCATGGCACGGGGCGAGCTCATGCGTCGAGCTCGCGCAGTCGCAGTCGCACGGCTTCGGCATGCGCATCGAGGCCTTCCAGGTCGGCGAGGCTCGCGGCCGTGGGGCCCAGGTCGCGCAGCCCGTGCGCGGAGAGTTCCTGCACGGTGATGCGCTTCGTGAAATCGAGCAGCGACAGTCCGCTGTACGCGCGCGCGTAGCCGTAGGTCGGCAACACGTGGTTGGTGCCCGAGCAATAGTCGCCCATCGGCTCGGGCGTCCAGTGCCCGAGGAACACCGAGCCGGCGTGCACGACCTTGGCAAGCCAGCGCCGCGCCTCGGCGACCTGCAGCAGCAGGTGTTCCGGCGCGTAGCGATTCGACACGTCGATCGCTTCGGCGATGTCGCTGACAACGATCGCGCGGCTGTTGGCGATCGACTCGGCGAGGATCTCCCGGCGTGACAGTGCCGCCCGCTGGCGCTCGACTTCGACCATGACCGCCGCGGCGAGCGGCGCGTGATCGGTGACGAGGATCGCCTGCGACAGGCGGTCGTGCTCCGCCTGCGCGAGCAGGTCGGCCGCGACGAAATCGGCGCGCGCCGTTGCATCCGCGATCACGAGCACCTCGGAAGGGCCCGCGGGCAGATCGAGCGCCGCGCCGGCCGGATCGGCCGCTACGATCTGCTTGGCGGCCGTGACCCAGGCGGAGCCGGGCCCGAAGATCTTGTCGACCTTGGGCACGGATTCCGTGCCATAGGCCATCGCGGCGATGGCTTGCGCGCCGCCGATGCGGAACACCGTGTCGATCTCGCACAGGTCGGCTGCGACCAGGATCGCCGCATGCACCTTGCCGTCGGCGCCGGGCGGCGAGCACAGGATGCGTTGCGGGCAGCCGGCGAGCAGCGCTGGCACGGCTGCCATGATCAGCGCCGATGGCAGCGGCGCGCTGCCCGCAGGCACGTACAGGCCGACCGAGGCCATCGGCCGGACGATGCGCTCGCAGACCACGCCGGGCGAGGTCTCGATGACAATGGGCGCCAGCTTCTGCGCCTCATGGAACCGGCGGATGTTGCCGATCGCGCGTTCCAGCGCGCGGATGTGGTCGATCGAGACGGCCGCGCGCGCGCGCGCGAACTCGCGCTTGTCGACGCGCAGTTCATCGATCTCGATGCCGTCGAAACGCGCCGTGAACTCCCGCACGGCAGCGTCGCCGCGCAGACGGACGGCGGCAACAGTGGCTCGCGCGCTGTCATGGATGCCGCCACGCTCGCTGCCTTGCGGCCGGGCGAGGGCATCACGCCGTGCTGGGTCGTCGAGATCGCTCCAGATCAGGGTCTTCATGCGCGCGTGCTCATGATCAGGCCAGCATCTTCTCGACGGGCAGCACCAGCACCGCGCTGGCTCCGGCTTTCTTCAGGCTCTCGAGCGTTTCCCAGAACACCGTCTCGCGGCAGACCGCGTGGATGGCGACCTTGTCCGGGTGCCCCTCGAGCGGGATCACGGTCGGCGATTCGCTGCCGGGCAGCAGGCTGCGGATCGCAGCCAGCGCCGAGCGCGGCGCATGCAGCATGATGTACTTGCTCTCCTTGACCTGCTGCACGCCGTCGATGCGCATCAGCAGGCGCTCGACCCATTCATCCTTGATGGGCGTCAGCGGCAGCGGCGTGCGGATCAGCACGGCGTGGCTCTCGAGCACGGTCTCGACTTCGCGCAGCCGGTTGGCGAGCAGCGTCGACCCGGTGGAGACGAGGTCGCAGATCGCGTCGGCACGACCGAGGCGCGGCGCGATCTCGACGGCGCCCGACAACGTGACGATCTCGGCGCTGATGCCGCGCTCGCCGAGGAAGCGCGCGAGCATGTAGGGATAGGTCGTCGCGATGCGCTTGCCCCGCAGCGAGTCCGCGCCTGCGTAGGGCGCGCCCTCCGGCATCGCGATCGAAAGCCGGCAGCGACCGAAGTCCAGTTCGCGCAGCACCTGGAAGCTGGCCTTTGCACCGCGCGCGGCCAGCTCGAGGCGCTTTTCCTCGAGCACGTTCAACCCGACGAGACCGAGATCGCAGACATCCTCCTGGACGAGATCCGGGATGTCGTCGTCGCGGACGAACAGCAGGTCGAGCGGCATGTTCTCGCCGAAGCCGATCAGCTGGTCCTTGCCGCGCGATACCTTGAGACCGCAGCGCGTGAGCAGGTCGACAGAAGGGTCGGTCAGGCGACCGGACTTCTGCACCGCAAGCTTGAGGCGGTTGTCTTTGTCCATGTTCGGGTTCCGGAAGTCGGGGATCGGGTGTCAGCGCGGCGTCGCTGCGCTGCGTGCGGTGCTGCCGTCGTGTTTCTGGCTGTCGAGGCGCTGCGTGGCGAGCTGGTAGCCGCCGTTGCCATCCGCCAGATAGCGCGCGACGCGCCCCACCGTCGTGACGCTGACGCCGGTCGTGCGGTGCACTTCGCGATAGGGCAGGCCGCGCTCCAGCCCTTCCACGCAGGCCCAGCGGTCTGCCATGGCTTCGAGTTCCGCCGGCGTGCACAGGTCACGGAAAAACGCCCGGCACTCCTCGACGGTGCGCAGGGTCAGTACGGCCTGGTACAGGTTGCGCTCGAACGCAGCCTGCTGGCGCGGCGATATGTTGCGGGGCTGCTTCATGATGTATTAACGTGTTAGTACGCTAGCACATTGCTACAAGCGCGGTCAAATCACCGTTGACGTCGCGGGGCCTGATCCGCGACAATTTCGCCACTCATCGAGACCGGCTGAGGGACAGGCCCTTCGACGCCGGGGCAACCTGCGGAGCCCACCACTCCGTTACGGTGCCAACTCCTGCCAGGCGCGAGCCCGGCACAGATGAGCGGTTCGCTGGGCCCGGGGTGTTCTTCACGATCCTCCCGGGGGAGATGCGAATTCCGCGTTCCACGCGGCCGCTCGGAGTCTCTGCGTGTTCGTGGCAGGGCCTGGGGGATCGGTTCCAGCATGACTCACTTCGACAGCGCACCGGGGTCCGGCTATCCACCGCCGCGGCCAGACGTCCCTGCTGCAGCAAGCCAATTGCAGACGCGCGACGCCGTGCTCGAGATTCCGGGCGACGTGCGCCTGCACCACGGCGGCAGCCTGCAGGGCGTGCGCGTCGCCTGGCGGCTCAGCGGGCCGCCGCAGGCGCCGGTCATTGCCGCGCTGGGCGGCATCTCGGCCGGGCGCCGCGTCTACAGCACGGAAGAGCCCGCGCTCGGCTGGTGGCATGAGGTCGTAGGCCCAGGGCTGGCGTTGCCCGCGGAGCAGGTCCGCATCCTGTCGTTCGACTTCCTCGGTGGCAGCGGCGACACGACGGGGCCGCGCGGCGGTGCCTCGTTTCCCAGCATCTCGACCTATGACCAGGCCGACCTGCTGCTGCGGCTCTTGAACCACCTCGGCATCAAGGCGCTGCGCGGCATCGTCGGCGCGTCCTATGGCGGCATGGTCGCGCTCGCGTTCGCCGAGCGTTATCCCGATCGGGTCTCGCAGCTCGTGGTGCTGAGCGCGGCCGATCGCACCCACCCGATGTCGACGGCGTGGCGCAGCGTGCAGCGGCGCATCGTCCGGCTCGCGCGCGAGCACGGCGCGGCCCGCGACGGGCTCGCCCTGGCGCGTGCCTTGGCGATGTCGACGTATCGCAGCCCCGAGGAATTCGCGGCGCGCTTCAGCGGCAGCCCGCGCGCCACCGAGCAGGGCTTCGTGTTCCCGGTCGAAGACTATCTGCTGGCACGCGGCGAGGACTACGCCGCGCGCTACGAGCCCGATGGCTTCATGTGCCTGTCGGAGTCGATCGACCTGCATCGTGTCGACACGTCGCGGATCTTCGTGCCGACCACGGCCATCGCGGTGCGCGAAGACCAGCTCGTGCCGCTCGCCGACATGCGCGCGATGGCGGCGCGGCTGCCGAATGCCAAGCTGCATGAAATCTCATCCGTGTTCGGCCACGATGCGTTCCTGAAGGAGGCCGAATTGTTGAAGCCCATTTTTGCGCGCGCCCTGGGCGGTGCGTTGCAGGTAACCCCATGACCGACACCCTCGATCCATCCACCCGCGCCGTCCGCGCGGGCCTCGAGTCCGACACCGTCACCGGCGCCGTCGTGCCGCCGATCCACCTGAGCTCGACCTTCGCGTTCGAGGCATATGGCCGCAAACGCAAGTACGACTACTCGCGCTCGGGCAATCCGACCCGCGACCTGCTCGCCGACGCGCTCAACGACCTCGAGGGCGGGCAGGGTGCCGTGATCACCAGCACCGGCATGAGCGCGATCGCGCTCGTCGGCCAGCTGCTGACGATCGGGCAGCGCATCGTCGCGCCGCACGACTGCTACGGCGGCACCTTCCGGCTGCTGACGGCCTGGGCAAAGCGCGGCGACTTCAAGGTCGATTTCGTCGACTTCGCCGATGCCGCAGCGCTGCAGGCTGCGCTCGCGCAGCCCGCGGCGCTCGTGTGGATCGAAACGCCGAGCAACCCGTTGCTGCGCATCACGGACATCGAGGCGGTCGCTGCGCAGGCGCATCGCGCCGGCGCGCTCGCCGCGGTCGACAACACCTTCCTGTCGCCGGGCTGGCAGCGACCGCTCGCGCTCGGCGCCGATCTCGTCGTGCACTCGACGACGAAGTACATCAACGGCCATAGCGACGTCGTCGGCGGTGCCGTGATCGCGCGTACGACCGAGCTCGCCGAGAAGCTCGCGTGGTGGGCCAATTGCCTCGGCATCACGGGCTCGGCGTTCGATTCCTTCCTGACCTTGCGCGGCCTGCGGACGCTACACGCCCGCCTCGGGCTGCATGGCAGCAACGCGCAGCAGCTCGCCGAGTGGGCGAGCGCGCAGCGCGGCATTGCGCGGGTGCTGTATCCGGGATTGCCTGCGCACCCGGGGCACGCGGTCGCCAAGCGCCAGCAGAGCGGCTACGGCGCGATCGTGACGATCGAACTCGCCGGTGGCGTCGCCGCGGTCGAGCGCTTCGTCGCGGGGCTGGAACTGTTCTCGCTCGCGGAATCCCTCGGCGGGGTCGAGAGCCTGATCGCCCATCCGGCCACGATGACCCACGCCGCGATGGATCCTGCCGCGCGCGCCGCGGCCGGACTGGTCGACGGCCTGCTGCGCCTGTCGGTCGGGATCGAGAACGTCGACGACCTGCGGCGTGATCTGGCCGGAGCGCTCGCCCGCCTCTGAGTCGCGCTCAGGGCTCGCGGTCGAGCGCCGCGCGCCACTCAGGCATCGAGCGCGACGGCGTCGAGCGGCAGTTCGGTCGTGTTCTTGGTTTCCTCGAGCACGATCCGCGAATCGATCGACTGCACGCCAGGCACCTGGGCGAGCTTCTTCTGCACGAAGGTGTTGTAGTCGTCGATCGTGCGGGTGGCGACCAGCAGGATGAAATCGATATCGCCCATCAGCACGAAGCACTGGATCACTTCGGGGAAGCTGACGACCTGTTGCTTGAACTTCGGCAGCGACTGCCAGCCGTTGCTGGTCAGCTTCACGTGCACGAACACCAGCACCTCCAGACCCAGCTTCTCGCGGGCCAGCAATGCGACCCGGCGCTTGATCACGCCCTGTTGCTCGAGCAGGTTGATCCGTCGCCAGCAGGGCGACTGCGAGAGGCCTACCTGCGACGCAAGGTCCGTTGTGGATAACGTGGCGTCTTTTTGCAGTGCATCCAGAATATTCAGGTCCAGCCGATCCAGTTTCATGGATAACCAAGTCCCATAGTGGGTGAGTTTCGGCGACACTAGCCAAAACAACCGTGCAGAACAACCAAATCGAACAGAGTTTTGCGGCACTGCACGGGTAGGCTGATGGCATGAAAGCGCCGTCCCGACTGCATGTCCCTGCCGTGCCAGCCCGGCCCGGAGAAACCCCCGATTTCAGCTATGTGCGCCTGTCGCCGGCGGGCAGCGTCCCGCGCCCGCCGGTCGACGTCCCGGTGCGCGAGACCGTGCCGCTGGCCGAGGACCTGATCCGCGTGCTCGGGGACGACCACCGCGCGCATGGGCCCTGGAATCCCGCGCTCGATGCGGCAAGCCTGCGCGAAGGGCTGCGCGGCATGCTGCTGACGCGCATCTTCGACGATCGCATGCAGCGCACCCAACGGCAGGGGCGCATCACGTTCTACGTGCGCTCGTACGGTGAAGAGGCCGTGTCGATCGCCGCAGCGCTGGCTCTGGACTCGCAGGACATGCTGTTTCCGTCGTATCGCAACCAGGGTCTCGTGCTGTCGCGCGGCATCCCGCTCGTCGATCTGATGTGCCAGCTGCTGTCGAACAGCCGCGACATGTGCCGCGGGCGCCAGCTGCCTGTCATGTATCACTCGAAGTCGCGCCACATCTTTTCGATCTCCGGCAACCTCGCGACCCAGTTCCCGCAGGCGGTGGGTTGGGCGATGGCGGCGGCGATCCGCGGCGAGACCCACGTCGCGGCGGCCTGGATCGGCGAGGGCAGCACGGCCGAAGCGGATTTCCACCACGCGTTGCTGTTCGCGAAGGTCTATCGCGCGCCCGTGATCCTCAACGTCGTCAACAACCAGTGGGCGATCTCGACGTTCCAGGGTTTCGCAGGCGGCGAGCAACGCTCGTTCGCGGCGCGCGGCCCGGGTGTCGGCATCGCCGGCTTGCGGGTCGACGGCAACGACTTCCTGGCCGTCCACGCGGCTACGGCCTGGGCCGCGGAGCGGGCTCGCGCCGGGCATGGCGCGACGCTGATCGAGCACGTGACCTACCGCGCCGGTCCGCATTCGACCAGTGACGATCCGACGCGCTATCGGCCGAAGGACGACTTCGAGCACTGGCCTTTGGGTGACCCGGTCGAACGCCTGAAGCAGCACCTGATCACCCTCGGGGAATGGAGCGAGGCGCGACATGCCGCACTCATCGCCGAACTCGATGCCGTGGTCGCCGCCGCGTGGAAGGAAGCGGTCGGGTACGGCACGATGAACGACGGCCCGCGCCTGGACCCGGCCCTGATGTTCGACGACGTGTTCAAGGAGCTGCCGGCGCACCTGGCGCGGCAGCGCGACGAACTCGCGACCGAGCGCGCGCGCCTCGATGCGCTGCGCGCCGCCCACGGCCTCGGGGAGGGTTGAGCATGGCGCGCATGAACATGGTGCAGGCGCTGAACTCGGCGATGGACGTGATGCTCGAGCGCGATCCCGCGGTCGTGCTGCTGGGCGAGGACGTGGGCTACTTCGGCGGCGTGTTCCGCGTCACCGAGGGCCTGCAGAAAAAATATGGCGCGCATCGCGTGCTCGATACGCCGATCGCGGAAGGTGGCATCGTCGGCGCTGCGCTCGGCATGAGCGTCAACGGCCTGCGGCCGGTCGCCGAGATCCAGTTCGCCGATTACATTTACCCGGCCTACGACCAGATCGTCAGCGAGCTGGCGCGGTTGCGTTATCGCAGCGCATCGGATTTCTTCGCGCCGGTCACGATCCGCACGCCCTGCGGCGGCGGCATCCGCGGCGGCCAGACGCACTCGCAGAGCCCGGAAGGCATTTTCGCGCATGTCAGCGGGTTGAAGGTCGTCATGCCGTCCAACCCGTACGATGCGAAGGGCATGCTGATCGCCTCGATCGAGGACGACGATCCCGTGATCTTCTTCGAGCCCAAGCGCGTCTACAACGGGCCGTTCGATGGCGACCCGGCCAAGCCCGCGATCTCGTGGGAGCAACATCCGGGCGGCGAAGTGCCCGAGGGGTACTATCGGGTCGAACTCGGCAGCGCGACGATTGCGCGGCCCGGTACGGCGGTGACCATCGTGACCTACGGCACGATGGTGCATGTCTGCATCGCTGCTGCCGAGGCACTCGGCGTGGACGCCGAAGTCGTCGACATTCGCAGTATGGTGCCGCTCGACATCGACACCATCGCCGCGTCGGTCAGCCGCAATGGGCGCTGCCTGATCGCACATGAAGCGACGCGCTTCGGTGGCTTCGGCGCCGAGCTGTCTGCCTCGATCCAGGAGCGCTGCTTCTGGGATCTCGAAGCGCCGATCGCGCGCGTGGCCGGCTGGGATACTCCTTATCCGCACGCGTTCGAATGGGAGTATTTTCCCGGCAAGGGACGCGTGATGCTGGCACTGCAGGCGCTGCTGGAGTCGCAATGAGCCGCTATGTTTTCAAGCTGCCGGACCTCGGCGAGGGCACGGTTTCGGCCGAGATCATCAGCTGGCGGGTCAAGCCGGGCGACGTGGTCGCCGAAGACCAGCCGTTGGTGGAAATGTCGACTGACAAGGCCGTCGTCGAGGTGCCATCGCCGGTGACCGGACGGCTGGTGTCCGTGGCTGGGCAACCAGGGCAGGCGGTTGCCGTGGGCGCCGAACTCGCGCTGTTCGAGACGGAGGCTGGCGCCGCGGGGCCTGCGGCACCGCCGGCCGCGACGACGGCGTCCGTGGCGCCATCCGTCGGCGAGCGTGCTGCCGCCGTCGCCGTCCGCGCTGACGCGACGGCCACGGTTGCGGCGGCGGAGCGTGCCCGCGTCAAGGCCTCGCCGGCCACGCGGCGTCGCGCGCGCGAGGCCGGTGTCGATCTGCACCAGGTGGCCGGCAGCGGTCCCGGCGGACGCATCCAGGCCGCGGATCTCGACCAGGCGCTGCGCCCGCAGTCGGCGCCGGCGCTGCCAATCCAGGCTGCCGACACGCCGCCTGGCGCGATCGAGGAGATCCCGGTTATCGGCATCCGTCGGCTGATCGCCGAACGCATGGCCGAGGCGAAGCGCAAGATCCCGCACTTCAGTTATGTCGAGGAAGTGGATGTCACCGAACTCGAGGCGCTGCGCCAGCATCTGAATGCGACTGCCGCGCCCGGTACGGCGCCGCTGTCGCTGCTGCCGCTGATCGTCGCGGCGCTGGTGCGCGTGCTGCGCGACTTCCCGCAGTGCAACGCCCATTACGATGAAGCGCGCAACATGATCCTGCGGCACGGCGCCGTGCATGTCGGCATCGCGACCCAGACGCCCGACGGACTCAAGGTCCCCGTGGTGCGGGACGCTGGGCAGCGCGACCTCGCCGGCCTCGCTGCCGAGATCCGGCGCCTCGCCGAGCTCGCGCGGGGGCGGCAGGCGCCGCGGGATATCCTCTCCGGCTCGACCATCACGGTCACGAGCCTCGGAAAGCTCGGCGGCATCGTCTCGACGCCGATCCTGAACGCGCCCGAGGTGGCGATCGTGGGGATCAACAAGGCGGTCGAGCGCGTCGTCGTGCACGATGGCAAGATGGCGATCCGCCGGATCATGAACCTGTCCTCGTCCTTCGATCATCGCTTCGTGGATGGCTACGACGCCGCCGCGATGATCCAGGCCCTGAAGACGAAGCTCGAGCATCCGGCCACGATCTTCATGTAGACCCGCCAAGAAACCAGACGACACCAGACGATCAGCCGCAGGAGTCGAGTCGATGAACGCGTCATTGCAGCCCGCCCATCCCGCCCAGAACGCCCCTTTCGGCAGCGTGCTGACAACGCGCATGTCGGTCGCGTGGTTCAAGGACGGGGCCTGGAGCCCGGCGCAGATCCAGCCCGTCGCGCCCATAGCGCTGCACCCGGCTGCGCACGCGCTGCACTATGGCAGTGAGTGCTTCGAGGGCTT
>CAZPJE010000215.1:0-11785 GCA_964586725.1 uncultured Steroidobacteraceae bacterium
TCGATCTCGCTGGTCTTGATGACGTCCTCGGTCAACACCGATAGGCTGGCCTCGTCGCGCAGGGCCATGCCGACGTCGGCAAGTCTGCCCATCAATAGGCCCTGGGCGCGGCTGACATCGGCCAACGACCGGGCTAGGGCAGCCAGGTCGTAGCGCCAACTTGGCCAGTTGCTGGCCTGCCAGATGTAAGTGTAATCGCCGCCGTTCATGCGGAGATCATGAGTCGTATTCTCCGCATGCGCAAGTTATTCGCTGCAAATCATGCGGCGATAGATCGGCCTTTTCGCCGCACAGCGACCTGTGCGGACGCGGGTTCGGTTCCGCAAATGGGAATTGAACTGACCGTATCCTCGGCAGGATTGAGCTGCGGAGATTGGCAACTGGACCGCGTGCGTCGATTGTACTAACATTGCGCCTGTTGATCGAACAAGAGAGGCGCCGCCATGACTGCCATCGCATCCTCGCCTGCTGCCCGTTCCGCCCGCCTGGGCTTGCGCGCCACGCCGGAACAGGAGGCCGTGCTGCGCCGTGCCGCCGAGGTGGCCCACAAGTCGCTGACCGACTTCATCCTCGACAGCGCCTGCCTCGCTGCCGAGCAGACCCTGCTGGATCAGCGCCTGTTCATGGTTTCGGGCAGCCAGTACCAGGCCCTGATGGATCTGCTGGAGCGCCCCGAGCAGGCCAACGACGGCTTGCGTGACCTGTTCGCTCGCAAGGCGCCCTGGGACGCGAAGTGACGCTGCGGGCACCGGAGCCCCTGGCCTCGCAGCATCGGCTGGAAGGCTTCGACTGCGGCAAGCCTGCGCTGAACGATTGGCTGCTGCGGCACGCCCGCCAGGCGCAGGGCAGCGGCTCGGCCAAGACCTTCGTCGTGGCCGACGGTGATGACCGCGTCGCGGGCTACTTCAGCCTGACCGTGGGCCAGGTCGACACGCTGGAAGCGCCGGAGCGCATCCGCAAGGGCATGGGCCAGTACCCGGTGCCGGTGGTGATCTTGGCCAGGCTCGCCGTGTCACGCGAGCACCATGGCCGCGGGATCGGCGTCGGGATGCTTCAGGATGCGATCCGCCGCACGCTGGTGCTCGCCGAGCAGGCCGGTGTGCGGGCCATGCTGACCCACCCCATCGACGAAGATGCGGCGCGCCTCTACACCCGGTTCGGGTTCATCGCCTCGCCGCTGCGCGAGCAGCAATTGCTTCTGCTTGTGAAGGATGCGAGGAAGCACCTGTGATGGGCCCACCGCAGGCGCTGGCCGACGAGATCGACATGCCGGCCAGGAGCCTGCAACGGATGCTGTCGCAGTCGGGCGATCCGACCATGACCAATGCATCCGCGATCTTCGCCGTCATCAAGCGCGCGCTGAAGGTCGAGGTTCGTGCCCAGGTCGTGATGGCCTGAGCCGAGTTCAGGGCATCACACGTCGAACCAAGCGAGGATCTGTCGCTGCGCCGCCCAGTCGGTCGGCAGCGGATTCCTCTGGAACTACAGCAGGCTCATGCAGCGCGGTTGCTCGCCCGCCGGGATGGCCTGGACGATGGCGGGCTCCAGCAGCGTGAGGCGCAGCAGTTCGTTGACCGTGGAGTGGTGCAGGCCTTCACGCCGGGCGATCTCGCTGCCGCTGTCCACCACGCCCACGTCGAGCAGGTGCTGCCTGCAGAACGCCCGCGTCAAGTTCCCGGCTTCCCGGTGGTTGCCCCTTTTGGAGATGGTGAGCATCGGGAATGCTCACCTCCCTCGCCTCTGATGGCTGCCCGCTGCGGGACAGTCTTGCCAAATTTTGACAAGCCATCTAACCTGCCGGCATGAGCACGATGAACATCTCCTTGCCCGACAGCCTCAAGGCCTTCGTCGACGAGCAGGTCAGCCAACGCGGCTACGGCACCAGCAGCGAGTACGTGCGCGAACTGATCCGCCGCGATCAGGACCGGCTTCAGCTGCGCACGCTGCTGCTCGCGGGCGCATCGTCGGCCCCCACTAAGCCGGTGACCGAGACCTACTTCGAGGGCTTGCGCGAGCGGGCACGCGGCGCGGCCAAGGCGACAGCCAAGACACGCAGCCGGTCGTGAAGGCCAAGCCCGTCGTCCCGCGCGAGCAGGCCCACCGGGACGTCGAGGACACGGTCGCCCACTACCTGGCCGAAGGTGCCGAGACCGCCGCGCTCGGTTTCATCGACGCACTGGAGGACGCGTACCGCCACATCGGCCGGCACCCGGCCACGGGCTCGCCGCGATACGCCCACGAGTTGAACCTGCCGGGCCTTCGCTCCTGGCCGCTCACGCGGTATCTCTATCTGGTCTTCTACGTCGAGCACCCCGATCACGTCGACGTCTGGCGTGTGTTGCACGGGCAGCGTGACATCCCGGCTTGGATGCAGGAACCCGGCGACGCCTGAAGGTTGGCTGCGGGGTCGATGGTGCCCTCACGTTTCGTGACCCCATCGGCTGCTCCCGGCGAAAGGGGTCTTCCTGGCGAAGTTCCCATACGGGGGGCGCGAGCGCGGCGCTTCGCCACCGTCGGGGTGCAAACCCAGATTTACGGGGTTTGCGGTTTGCAGGCCGGCGCCGCCAGCACAGCCAGCGACAGGAAGGACGGCCAGGGTACGCAGCTCGTGCGTACCCCAAGGGTCGGATCTGAACTCCGACCCATGGCGGCGCGGCTGACCGTCAGTCGATGCGGTACACGCGCTCGCCGGCGGCGTTGCGCGTCAGCACCACGTTCAAGCCCAGGCGCTCGCGCAGCAGGCCCGAGATTGCGCCGCGCACGGAGTGCGGCCGCCAACCGGCGGCCCGCATCAGTTGTAGGCTGGTCGCGCCCTGCGGCCGGCGCATCGGCACCACCAGCGCGGCGAGCTTGGTGCCGGGGCGCACCGACCGGTATGCCCTCAAGAATCTGGAGGTCGTCAGAGGGTCCCATCTCTTGCATGCCCTCTGCTTCCAGTAGTGCGGGCCGCTGGCGCCCGGCGGCGGCGTAGCCGGCGTCGGTCAGCACGAAGCCGCCGTCACTTGCCTCGATCCACTCTCGTCGCATCAGCGCGGTCATCGACTTCACCCGCGCGCCGCCGCGCAGGTTGGCGGGCGGGATCACGCGCCCATCGGCGCGGCGGGCGACGCCGCGCAGCAGCAGGGCCTGGGTCGGGGTGAGATTGGGGCAAGTTTCCATCGCGGCCTCCGTCACTCGGGCCGACCGTCGAAGATGGCGAGCAGTTCGTCGAGCGCCTGCTCCACCCGCCCCAAGTCGCCGACGTGGCCCCAGTGGACGGCATCTGGGTCGTGGCCGAAGTGGTCGTCGGCCAGTTGCTGCAGCCGCGCCAACTTGGCGTGGATCTGCATGGTGCGCGCGGCGTAGGCGGCGCGGGGATCGGTGTGGCGCATCGGAGTCTCCGGGTCGATCGCGATGCCCTGATTCACGCGCTGTTCCGCCCCAAGCCAAGCTTGGGAAAGCACTCTCGCGCTGATAGACTTTAATCGGGTTAAATCCACTTGAGGCGCTTCCAGTTGGCAAGCGCGGACACCATGAGCACAGAACCGTGGGTTTCCGTCGAGCAGGTCGCCCAACATTTAGGCGTGGCCAAGGACACGGTGTACCGATGGCGGGAACACCGCGGGCTGCCGGCGCACCGCGTCGGGCGGCTGTGGAAGTTCAAGCTGTCCGAAGTGGACGACTGGGTGCGCGCCGGGGGCGCGGATGACGAACAAAGCGCGGGCGGCCACAGCGCCCGCAAGAACTGAAGGTCACGAGGCGCCATGCCCACACTGAACTGGATCGGCAAGGAAGCCGTCGTCAAGCATCACAAGGAAGTGCCCTTCCGCCTGCTGGAGCCGGTGCCCGAGCTCTCCTGCGGCGACAGCGGCAGCGGCAACCTCATCGTGCAGGGCGACAACCTGCACGCGCTCAAGGCCCTGCTGCCCCGCTACGCCGGCCAGGTGAAGTGCATCTACATCGACCCGCCGTACAACACCGGCAACGAGGGCTGGGTCTACAACGACAACGTCAACAGCCCGGAGATCCGCAAGTGGCTGGGTGAGGTGGTTGGCAAGGAAGGCGAGACGCTGGACCGGCACGACCGCTGGCTGTCGATGATGTATCCGAGATTGCTGCTGCTACGGCAATTCCTATCGGACGACGGAGTAATGCTGATTTCATTGGACGATGTCGAAGCCGGGTATCTTCGACTCTTGTTGGACGAGATTCTTGGATTCAAGAGTCGGATCGCAACAATCGTCTGGAACACCCGTAACACCGACAACCGCATTAAGACGCGACTCTCTCCAGATCATGAATACATCTTTGTTTACGGGAAGTCCGAGTCGTCAACGATTGAAGGCCGGGTAATCGACCGATCGGACTTTAAGAATCCAGATAACGATCCCAGGGGTCCTTATGTCACCGATCCCCTCAAGGGAAAGGCAACCGCTTCCGAACGTCCCAATCTCCATGACTACAACATGGAGCAGCCCGGGACAACCAATGTTTGGAAGCCAGACCCGGCGAAGGGCTGGATCACCGACCGTGCTGGCTACGAGCGGCTCTTGTCCGCGAACCGCATCTGGTGGCCACCGAAACCTGCAACCGGCTGGCCTCGCAAGAAGCGCTTTCTGTCCGAAACGCAAGAACGAATGCCGGCATCCAGCTTTTGGCCGGAGTTCAAAACGCAGTCTGGAGCGCGAGAGCTCGACGAGATTCTCGGTGAACGCGTGTTCGCGTTTCCGAAGCCGCTGGCGCTGATGCAGCGCGTGATCTCCTACTGCGCTCCACCGGGAAGCTTGGTACTCGACTCGTTCGCAGGCACTGGAACCACCGCGCACGCCGTACTGAAGCAAAATGCCGAGGATGGAGGAAATCGCCGGTTCATCCTCGTGGAGATGGACAACAACATTGCGCGAAATGTGACCGCCGAACGAGTCAAGCGTGTCGTCGCAGGTCACGCCAATGGCAATGGCGCTGTAGTGGACGCTCTCGGCGGCGGCTTCCAGTTCTGCCGCCGCTCGGCTGAGCCTCTGTTCGATGCGGAAGGCCAAATCCGCCGCGACGTGACCTTCGCTCAACTGGCCGATTTCGTCTGGTTCGCCGAGACCGGCACCGGCTACACCGGCCAAGCCGATTCGCCGCTGCTCGGCGTGCACGAGGGCCGCGCGATCTACCTGCTCTACAACGGCATCCTCAAGGACCGCTCGGTCGCTGGCGGTAACGTGCTCACCGGTCCGGTGTTTGATGTGCTGCCCAAGTTCGCCGGCCCTAAAGTGATCTACGCCGCTGCCAACCGCATGGGTGGCCGCGCGGCACGCGAGGGCATCACCTTCAAGCAGACGCCCTACGCGCTGGAGGTTTAGCGATGCCCGATGCCTTGAAGGTCATCGTCATCGCTGGCCCCAACGGCGCGGGCAAGACCACCTTCGCGCGCGAGTTCTTGCCCAACGAGGCGGGCTGCCCGGTGTTCGTCAACGCCGACCTGATCGCGGCTGGCCTGGCGCCCTTCGCGCCCGAGACGGCCGCCGTGCACGCCGGCCGCCTGATGCTGCAGGAACTGGCGCGGCACTTCGCTGCCCGCGAGAGCTTCGCCTTCGAGACCACGCTGGCCGGTCGCGGCTACGTGCCGCACATCCGCGCCTGGCAGGCGGCGGGCTACCGCGTGAAGCTGATCTTCCTGCAGCTCGACAGCCCCGAGGCGGCCATCGCCCGCGTGGCGCAGCGTGTGCGCCAGGGCGGCCACCACATCCCGGAAGAGACGATCCGGCGTCGCTTTGCCGCCGGTCGCCGGAACTTTGAAAGTCTGTACGCGCCGCTGGTCGATGCCTGGGCGCTGTACGACAACGCCGGCTCCCAGCCGGTACTGCTGGACTGGAGCGAAAAGCCATGAACCCGCAACCGATCGCCGCCGCCCGCGATGCCGACCTGCGCCTTTCGGTGGCCGCGATGCACCGTGCCGCGCAGCGAGCGCGTGAACTCGCGGCGCAGACCGGCACCGCCATCGTCGTCAGCCGGCACGGTGTGCTTCAGACCATCTGCCCAGCGGCGGTGGTCGCTGCCCCCGCGCCGGCCGTGCAGGAGCCGCCTGCACCCTGCGCGGACGGCCAGCCATGAGCAGCTTTTCTCCCAAGGTGTACCAGCAGCAGGTGCTCGACAGCGTCGAGGCCTATTTCAAGGCCTGCCACGAGCTGCCGTCGCCCTCGATCGCCTTCACCGCCACCACGGAGCGCCTGTGGGGCCGTGGCAACGCATACCACCCGCTGTCGGGCTTCCCGCCCGACATGCCGTACTTCTGCCTGCGGGTGCCCACCGGCGGTGGCAAGACCTGGCTGGCGGCCAAGAGCGTGCGCTGGTCAACACACACCTGCTGCGCTGCGAGCACAGCGTGATCCTGTGGCTGGTGCCGAGCAAACCCATCCGCGAGCAGACCTTGCGGGCGCTGCGCGACCGACTGCATCCGTACCACACGGCGCTGCGCGAGGCCGGGCCCATCACGGTGATGGATCTCGACGAGGCCAAGAGCGTGACCCGTGCGACGCTCGACACCTCGACCACGATCATCGTCGCCACCCGGCAGGCGTTTCAGGTGGAGGACGAGGAATCCCGCAAGGTGTACCAGAGCAGCGGCGCGCTGATGCACCACTTCGACAACCTGTCGCCCACGCAGCGCGACGACTTGTTGAGCGAAGGGGAAGGTGCCGACCGCACGTCGCCGTGCTCGCTGGCCAACGTGCTGCGCCTGCGCCGGCCCTTCGTGGTGGTGGACGAGGCGCACAACAGCCGCACCGAGCTTGCATTCGACATGCTGGAGCGCTTCCGCCCCATTGGCGTGATGGAGCTGACCGCCACGCCCGACCTGGAACGCACGCCCAGCAACGTGCTGCACAGCGTCTCCGCCGCCGAGTTGAAGGCGGAGGAAATGATCAAGCTGCCCGTGGTGCTGGAAACCGAGCCGAACTGGCAACAGTGCCTGGCCGACGCCATTGGCCGGCGCGATGCCCTGCACAAGCTGGCCGATGAGGAGCGCCGCGCGGGCAGCCCCTACCTGCGGCCGCTGGTGCTGATTCAGGCGGAGCCGCGACGCGCGGGGGTAGAGACGCTGGACGTCGAGCGCGTGAAGAACGAGCTGATCTCCAACCACGGCATCCCGGCCAGCGAGATCGTCGTGGCCACCGGCGAGGAAAAGGGGCTGGAGCAGATCGACGCCGACTACAAGCTGGGCATCGCCGACCCGGCCTGCCCGGTGAAGTTCGTCATCACCCAGAAGGCGTTGGCCGAAGGTTGGGACTGCCCGTTCGCCTACATCCTGGTCAGCATGGCCTCGCTGTCATCGGCCACGGCGGTGGAGCAGTTGCTCGGGCGCGTGTTGCGTCAACCCGGCGCCAGCCATCGGCAGGCCAAGGCGTTGAATCAGTCCTACGCCTTCGTGGTGTCGCGCAACTTCGCCGAGACGGCGGGTGCGCTGAGAGACCGTCTGGTGGCGGGCGCGGGCTTCGAACGACGCGAGGTGACCGAGTTCGTCACCGCAGCCAAGGCCGAGCAGGCGCGGCTGGACCTGGAAGGCCACGCCGGGCGCGTCGTGGTGCGGCCAGTGGCGATCACGTTGACAGAAAAGCCCGATCTCAAGAGCGTGCCCAAGCCGGTGCGCGACAAGGTGAGCTGGGATGGCAAGCTCAACACCCTGACCATCACCACGCCGCTGACCGAGGACGAGACCGAAGTGCTCAAGGCCTCGGTCACCAGCGATTCGGCGGCGGCGGCCATCGTCGAGGCGGCCGAGATCAGCCGGACAACGGCCATCGAGTTCTTCCAGACGCCGGCCGAGTTGGGGGAGCGCTTCCGCGTGCCACAGCTGGCCTTGCGCGTGCAGGGTGAGCTGCAACTGTTCGACGACCCGGAGGTGCTCGACTACCCGTGGGACTTGTCGACGTATGACGCCGCGCCGACAGGTGACGACATCACCGCGCTGGGCGCGGGCCTCAAGGTCTCCGAAGGCGGCGAGATCGATGTCGATGGCGAGAGCGGCAAGGTCGTCTCGCGATTCCTGCCCGATTTGCAGCGTGACCTGGGGCTGGTCTATCAGCCCGAGCACTGGGACGAGGTACGTCTCGCGACGTGGCTGTGCCGGAATCTGCCGGAGCCGTCACTCACCCACGCGAACAAGCAAGCCTTCGTGGCCAAGTGGCTGACCGAACTGTTGCGCCGTGAGGGCTTCACGCTGGCCCGTGCGAATCTGCAGAAGTTCATGCTGCGCAACCTGCTGGAAGCACGCATTCGTGAGCTGCGCAGGCTGGCTGTAGGAAAGGCGTTCCAGCAGGCACTGTTTGGCGACGATGCGGCATCGCGCGTCGCGGTGACGGATCAGTACGCCTTTGAGTTCCACGCGCAGGCCTACGCGCCCAGCCGTGACTACGACGGCCCGAAGTCACCTTATGGGCACTTCGACTTCCGCAAGCACTTCTACGGCCGCATCGGCGACTTCGACAGCAAGGAGGAGTTCGAGTGCGCGTGCTGGCTGGACATCCAGGCACAGCAGGGACGTATCCGGTTCTGGGTGCGCAACCTCGTTCGGCGCGAAGGCAGTTCGTTCTTCCTGCAGAAGGCTGACGGGCGCTTCTACCCTGACTTCCTGTGTCAGCTGCCGGGCAGCGCAGACAAGCCCGGCCCGATCCTGGCCGTCGAATACAAAGGCGCGGATCGTTGGGCTGGTGCGGAGGATGACCGGTTGATTGGCGGCCTATGGGCAAACCTGTCCGGGGGGCGCTGCCGCTTCGTGATGGTCAAGGACAAGCGGTGGGAGTGGATCGAGGAGAAGCTATCCCCATCGCTGGTTCGGCAGAGCTGATCCCGAGAGTTCATCGTGGTGGACCACGCAACCCTCTCCACCCTGCGCGACCGCCACCCCGCCTGGCGGCTGCTGGCCTCGCCGCACGCGCCGCTGGTGGCGAGCTTCCTGCACCGGGTGTTTGTGGCGCCGAATGTGCGGGTGATGAGCGAGGCCGATCTTGCGGAAGCTTTGGAGGACGAGCTGTTCACCCTGCGTGAGCAGTCGGGGCCCGAGGCCTACCCCAAGGGCGCGCAGGACTACCTGAACGACTGGGCCGCGCCCGACAAGGGCTGGCTGCGCAAGTTCTACAAGCCGGGCACGGACGAGGCGCAGTTCGACCTGACGCCGGCCACCGAGAAGGCCATCGCCTGGTTGCTGACGCTGACCGAGCGCCCATTCGTCGGCACCGAATCGCGCCTGCTCACGCTGTTCGCGCTGCTGGAGCAGATCAGCGCCGGCACCGAGGCCGACCCGATCAAGCGCGTGGCCGACCTGCGCAAGAAGCGCGACGAGCTGGACGCCGAAATCGCCCGCGTGCTGGCGGGCGACGTACCGCTGTTGGACGACACGGCGGTCAAGGACCGCTTTCAGCAGTTCCAGCAACTGGCGCGCGAGCTGCTGGCCGACTTCCGCGAGGTGGAACACAACTTCCGCCTGCTCGACCGGAAGGTGCGCGAGAAGATCGCGCTGTGGGAAGGCGCCAAGGGTGCGCTGCTCGACGAAATCATGGGCGAGCGCGATGCCATCGGCGACTCCGACCAGGGCCGCAGCTTCCGCGCCTTCTGGGACTTCCTCATGTCCACCCAGCGGCAGGAGGAGCTCTCCGAGCGGCTGGATCAGGTGCTGGCGCTGCCCGCCGTCGCTCAGCTGTCGCCCGAGCCGCGCACTCGCCGCGTGCATCATGACTGGCTGGAGGCGGGCGAACACACGCAGCGCACGGTGGCCCAGTTGTCGCAGCAGTTGCGCCGATTCCTGGACGACCGGGCCTTTCTGGAGAACCGCCGCATTCTTGACTTGCTGCACGGTATCGAGAGCAAGGCGCTGGCTCTGCGCGGGGCGACGCCCGCTGGCTCGGTGATGCACATCGACGCGATGGCGGCGGACATCGAGCCGCCGCTGGAGAGGCCGCTGTTCACGCCGAGCGTGAAGCCGCGCCTGGCTGATATGGCGCTCGTCGCTGGCGAGGACGACATTGACACCGCGCGCCTGTTCGACCAGATCGTGGTGGACAAGGCGCGCCTGCGGTCAACCGTGCAACGCGCACTGCGCCGCCAGCCGCAGATCACGCTGCGTGAGCTGCTGGACGCCGAGCCTCTACACCAGGGCCTGGCCGAACTGGTGGCCTACCTGGAGCTGGCCCACGCCGGGGACGGCGGCGAAGGCCTGGAGGGCCTGCGCGCCCTGGTCGACGAGGCTGTGGAAGAGCCGATCCGTTGGCTGGCCCACAACGCAGTGGGCGAAGCCGTGACGCGCGAGGCGCGCTTGCCGCGCGTGATCTTCACGCGCTGACGGTATCGAGCGGCCAGGGGGACATGAACATGGACGACGCACGGCACGAGGACGATTCGGTGGAGACGCCGCTCAGCGTGCTGCCGGCGGTGCCCGAGTTGTCGCAGCTGATGGTGCACCTGCTCAAGGGTGTGCTCTACCGCGACGACGATGAGCGCCTGTGGGCCAGCCTGCTGCGCCTGCAGGGGCGGGTGCGGGAACAGGCCGCCGTGCTGCTGCTCGACCTGGTGCTGGACGAGGCCGAGGGCCACGCCTTCCTGAAGAGTCGTCCGGACCCGGACGAGGCCGAGGGAGCCCCCCGCCTGCCAAGGCTGGTCGCACGCCGGCCGCTTTCCTACCCGGTGAGCCTCTTGCTGGCGCTCCTGCGCAAGCGCATGGCCGAGTTCGACGCAGGCGGTGGGGACACGCGGCTGGTGCTCTCGCGCGACGACATCGCCGAGCTGATGCGGGTGTTTCTGCCCGATGGCACGAACGAGGCCCGGCTGATCGACCAAGTGGACGCGACGATCACCAAGGTGGTCGATCTGGGCTTTCTGCGCCGGCTCAAGCCTGCTGCTGGCGGTGGGCAGGACCGAGGCCACTACGAGGTGCGGCGCATCCTGAAGGCTTTCGTCGACGCGCAGTGGCTGGCGGAGTTCGACGCGCGGCTGGAGGTCTACCGCACGGCGCTGTCCGCAGCGCCTGCCGAAGCGACTGACAAGGCGGCCAGCAAAGGAGTGGCCGATGCTTGAAGCGTCGACACTCGGGCTGGACTTCGTGGCCGACGACACCCGGGTGGGCTTTCGGCTGCAGCGGCTGGAAGTGCTCAACTGGGGCACCTTCGACAAGCGTGTCTGGCGCTACGAGCTCGACGGGCGCAATGGCCTGCTCACGGGCGACATCGGTTCGGGCAAGTCCACGCTGGTCGATGCCATCACGACCTTGCTCGTGCCGGCGCATCGCGTGGCCTACAACAAGGCGGCCGGGGCGGATTCCCGCGAGCGCTCCTTGCGGTCGTACGTGCTGGGCCACTACAAGAGCGAGCGCAATGAGGTCACGGGCAGTACCCGGCCCGTGGCGCTCCGCGATGCGTCGAGCTACTCGGTCATCCTCGGTGTCTTCCGCAACGAGGGCTATGGCCAGGCCGTGACGCTGGCACAGGTCTTCTGGCTGAAGGACCCGCAGGGCCAACCCGCACGCCTGTTTGTGGCGGCTGAGCGGGCGCTGACCATCACGGATGACTTCAGCGGCTTCGGCAGTGACATCATTGCCCTGCGCAAGAAGCTGCGGGGCGCGGGCTGCGAACTGTTCGACAGCTTCCCGCCGTATGGGGCCTGGTTTCGCCGGCGCTTCGGCATCGAGCACGAACAGGCCTTGGAGCTGTTCCACCAGACGGTCTCGATGAAGTCCGTGGGAAATCTAACGGATTTCGTGCGCGGCCACATGCTCGAACCCTTCGATGTCGAATCCCGCATCACCGCGCTCATCGCCCACTTCGATGAT
>CAZPJE010000216.1:0-2752 GCA_964586725.1 uncultured Steroidobacteraceae bacterium
CAGCGTCTGGGCCAGCATCGACAGCAAGCCGATGCTGCCGGTGAAGATGACGAGGAGCACCCAGACCTCTGACTTCATGCCTACCGCGCGCGCACGGTTCTGCAGCAGGAAGAAAGCCACCGTCACGCTCAACAGCCGGTCGTACCAGATCTGCATTCCCCACATCGATCCGGTGTGGGCGGCCCAGAATGCGGTGGGCCCCTCTTCGACGAACGCGAGCGCCGTCCACGCGACGAAGGGAACGACAACCAGCACCGGCACGAGCCAGGCGGGCCAGGCGACTGCTTCCTTGGTCTGGGTGACGAGCAGCATGATGATGACTGCCACGAACAAACCCGCGAACGCGACCCACTGGAACTCCGGCATCAGCCCTCCTCGGCGGCGCACTGCGCGCCCCCCTGCCACACGCCATGCGGAACGACGCGATGCGTTCGCTGCACCACGCCTGTGTGGCGAGGTGTGGTGCAGCGAAGCCAGCTCGAGACTGCCGAAGCCGCGCCGCCTCAGCCGGCGGCGGACTTCTTGGCCGCTTCGATGACTTCGTCGGCCACGTTGCGCGGCACGGCGTCGTAGTGCGAGAACTCCATCGTGAACGAGGCGCGGCCGCTGGTCATGCTGCGCAGCTGACCGATGTAGCCGAACATCTCCGACAGCGGCACCGTCGCCACCACCGCGATGTTCGCGCCACGCTCGATCTGATCCTGGATCGAGCCGCGACGGCGGTTCATGTCGCCGATCACGTCGCCGAGGTAGTCGCCCGGGGTGACGGTCTCGACCTTCATGACCGGCTCGAGCAGGATCGGCGCCGCCTTGCGAATCGCTTCGCGGAAGCAGGCCTTGGCGGCGATTTCGAACGTCAGCGCGTTGGAGTCGACGTCGTGATAACTGCCGTCCGTGAGCGTCGCGCGGAAATCCACGGTCGGATAGCGCGCCAGCACGCCCTCTTCCTTCTGCAGTTTCAGGCCCTTCTCGACCGCCGGCACGAACTCGCGCGGCACGGAGCCGCCGACCGTCTCGTCGATGAATTCGAAGCCCTTGCCGCGCTCGATTGGCTCGAACGTGATCCAGACTTCGGCGAACTGGCCGGAGCCGCCGGTCTGCTTCTTGTGGACGTACTGTTCCTCGATCTTCTTGGTGAAGGTCTCGCGGTACGCCACCTGCGGCTGGCCCATGTTGCCTTCGACACCGAACTCAGTGCGCATGCGATCGAGCGTCACCTCGAGGTGCAGCTCGCCCATGCCGCGCAGGATTGTCTGGCCCGTTTCGCGATCGGTTTCGAGATGCAGCGAGGGATCGGCGCGAACCATCTTGCCGAGCGCAGCGTTGAACTTCTCCTGCTCGCCCTTGGTCTTGGCCGACACGGAGACGCTGATGACAGGATCCGGGAAGCGCATGCGCTCGAGCACGACCTGGTTGGCCGAGTCGCACAACGTGTCGCCGGTGTCCGTCTCGGCGAGTGAGACGAGCGCGATGATGTCGCCGGCGCGCGCTTCCTCGATCGGATTCGCTTCCTTGGCGAACATCTCGACCATGCGGCCGATCTTCTCGCGCTTGCCGCGGGTCGAGTTCGTCACCGACGCGCCCTTGACCAGCACGCCGGAATAGACGCGCACGAAGGTCAGCGCGCCGTAGGCATCGTTGATGACCTTGAACGCGAGGCCCGAGAAAGGCTCGTCATCCGAACAGATGCGCTCGCCGATCGGCTGGCCATCGGCGTCGACGGTCTTGATGGCCGCGACGTCGGTCGGCGCCGGCAGGTAATCAACGACGGCATCGAGCACCTGCTGCACGCCCTTGTTCTTGTAGGACGAGCCGCACAGCACGGGATTGAAGGCGGAATTCACCGTGCCCTTGCGCAGCGCCTTGCGCAGCACCTCGACGGAGGGAATCGTGCCCTCGCCCAGGTAGGCTTCCATCGCCGCATCGTCCTGCTCGAGGCAGGTGTCGATCAGCTCCGTGCGGAAGCGCGGCACCGCATCGAGCAACTGCCGATCGCTCGGCACGGTGATGCCCAGCTTGTCGGCGAGATCCGGCGTCACTTCGAGCGACTGCCACTCCGCATCCTTGTCGTCGGACTCCCAGACCAGGGCCTTCATCTCGACCAGATCGACCATGCCCTTGAAGTTGTCTTCCGAGCCGATCGGGATCTGGATCGGCAGCGGCCGCGCGCCGAGGCGCTTCTTGATCATGTCGACGCAGCGCAGGAAATTGGCGCCGCTGCGGTCCATCTTGTTGACGTAGCAGATGCGCGGTACGCCGTAGTTGTCGGCGAGGCGCCAGTTCGTCTCCGACTGCGGCTCGACGCCGGCCACGCCGTCGAACACGACCACCGCGCCGTCGAGCACGCGCAGCGAGCGGTTCACCTCGATCGTGAAGTCGACGTGCCCCGGGGTGTCGATGACGTTGATCTTCTTGCCGCGCCAGAAAGCCGACACCGCGGCGCTCTGGATGGTGATGCCGCGCTTCTGCTCCTGCTCGAGGTAATCCGTCGTCGTCGAGGACTTGAGGTCCTTCGTGTCGTGGATGTCGATGATCGTGTGCTTGCGCCCCGTGTAGTACAGGATGCGTTCGGTCGTCGTCGTTTTGCCGGCATCGACGTGGGCGATGATGCCGATGTTGCGGATGTCGGCAAGGGGCGTTTTGCGGGGCATGATCGGACTTCCGTTGCAGGGTGGTGGCAAATGGCGCCGTTGTTCGAAAACGGTCGGAGCCTGTAGTAACCACCCATTATTTCATGCCGGTGGCCCTGTGA
>CAZPJE010000217.1:0-2313 GCA_964586725.1 uncultured Steroidobacteraceae bacterium
GCGATTCGCGATCACCGTTTCCAGTGGAACGGCTCCTCGCTCGCCGTTGGCGCGAGCATCGGCGTGGTCGAAGTCGATGCGCAGATCGAGAGCGCCGCCGCGCTGCTCAGTGCGGCCGACGTCGCCTGCTACACGGCCAAGGACAGCGGCCGAAACCGCATCGAGCTCTACCACGCCGACCGCGGTCGCGACCGCCATCGCGAGATGCGCTGGGTGGCGCAGATCGCGCGCGCGATCGAGGAGGACCGCGTCGAGCTCGTGCACCAGCCGATCCGGCCGCTCGGCGCCGGGGGGCCGCGCGTGTTCCACGAGGTCATGGTGCGGATGCGCTCCGAATCCGGCGAGCTGATCCCCCCGGATCAGTTCATCCCGGCGGCCGAGCGCTACAACGTGATGCCCGCGATCGACTTCAGGGTACTCGAGCGCGTCGTGTCGCACCTGCAGGCGCTGCCGCCGACGGCGCTGCGGCCGCTGCTCGCGGTCAACGTGTCCGGCAACTCGCTCAGCGACCAGTCGTTCCTCGAGCGCGTGCTGGCCCTCGTCGACCGCTCGGGGGTCGCCACCTCGCTGTGCTTCGAGATCACCGAGACGGCGGCGGTCAGCCACCTCGACACCGCCGTGCTGTTCATGCGCGAACTGAAGGCGCGCGGCTGCCGCTTCTCGCTCGATGACTTCGGCAGCGGCCTCTCGTCGTTCCGCTACCTGAAGAACCTGCCGATCGACTTCCTGAAGATCGACGGCGAGTTCGTCGCCCACGTCGGCACGGACGCGGTCGACCGCAGCGTCGTGCGCGCGATCGTGCAGGTCGGCCGGTCGCTCGGCATTGCGACCGTGGCCGAGAAGGTCGAGACGGCTGACGTGCTCGAACTGCTGATGGAGATCGGCGTCGACTACGCCCAGGGCTACCACATCGCCCGCCCGCAGCCGTTGTTGAGCGGCAATTCCACGACCTTGGGGTAGACTTCGGCGCAGTCCCTGACTTGCACCGAGTCGCTTGCCCATCGAGCCCGTTCCAACCCTGCTGGGGCCTCTGGATCCACCCGCCGTCACCGTCCGGCCCTGGGGCCAGCGGCGTCCCGCCGTCGTCGTCTGTGACCACGCCAGCAATGCCGTGCCGCGGGCCCTGGCTGGGCTGGGCGTTGCCGCCGACGTGCTGAACCGGCACGTTGCCTGGGATATCGGCGCCGGTGCGCTCGCCAGCGCGCTGGCCGCGCGGCTCGAATTGCCTTGCGTGCTGGCCGGCTATTCGCGCCTCGTGGTCGACTGTAACCGTGACCCGGGCCGCCCGGCTTCGATGCTGGCCGAGAGCGATGGCGACCGGATTCCGGGCAATGAGTCGATCAGCCCGGCGCAGCGCGCCGCCCGGCTCACCGAGATCTTCGAGCCTTATCAGGCTGCCGTGACCGCCGCCCTGGCGGCGACGCAGAACCCGTATCCGGCGCTGATCGCCGTGCACAGTTTCACGCCCGTGATGCAGGGGCGGGCGCGCCCCTGGCACTGCGGGGTGCTGTGGGATCGCGACCCACGGTTGCCGGTGGCGGTGCTGGCGGCACTGCGCTCGGAACCCGGCCTCGTGGTGGGCGACAACGAGCCGTACTCGGGCCGTGATCCCGCGGACTACACCGTATCGCGGCATGCCGCCGCGCACGGACGCCCCCACGTGTGCCTGGAAATACGGCAGGATCTGCTGCTGGACGAGCGCGGCGTGGCCGAATGGGTCGAGCGGCTCGCACGCGTGTTGGCACCGCTGCTGGACGATCCGGCGCTGTATGCGCCCTGGGGGGACAGGTGACTTCGAGTCCTGGACGCGCCGAACCACCGTTCACGGTCGGCATCGAGGAGGAGTATCTGCTGGTCAAGCGCGCGACCGGCGATCTCGACAACGATCCACCTCCGGACCTGCTTCGTGAGTGCACGGAACGCGGCGGCGGCCAGATCAGTCCCGAGTTCCTGCGCTGCCAGATCGAGGTCGGCACGCGGGTCTGCCGCACGATGGCCGACGCGCGCGCGGATCTGGCCCGGTTGCGCGCGATCATCGTCGACGTCAGTGCCAAGCACGGCCTCGCGCCGGTGGCCGCCTCGACGCACCCGTTCGGGCGCGTGCTGAGCCAGAAGCACACGGACAAGGAGCGGTACTTCGCGCTCGCGCGCGAAACGCAGGCCACGGCGCGCCGCATGGTCATCTGTGGCATGCACGTCCACGTCGGCATCGACGATGACGAAATGCGCATCGACCTGATGAACCAGATGGCGTATTTCCTGCCGCACCTGCTCGCGCTGTCGTGCTCGTCGCCGTTCTGGGAGGGCGAGCAG
>CAZPJE010000218.1:0-13033 GCA_964586725.1 uncultured Steroidobacteraceae bacterium
CCCAGTAGTCCTCGAGCGCCTGCGCCACCGTGTAGCGCGGTCCTAAGGTAACGGTGGGGCGTTCGTCCGCGACGGCGAGTCGCAGAGCGTCCTCCCACGAAAGCACGGTAGCCCCATCGGCGGCGATGTCTGCCGTATCCGCGAGCCCGAGGCGTCGCTTGATGAACCGGCCGTCGCGATGCTCGCGCAGCATCCAGGTGTGGGCCGTCGGCCCCTTGCGGAAGCCGAGATGCAACCCGCGGCGAAGCTCGTGCCAGTAGGGTTCGTGACGTACCTGGAGTGCGTGCCTCGCGGCGATGGTCTGCAGCCTGGCACTGCGCCGCTTACGGCACATTGGCAGCCTCCGAAAGCGCAAAAAGCTTAGGTAGGTTTAGGTAGGTTTCTGGCATGGACGCACTATACCGCCCATGGACACCAGCAAACATGATTACCTAAGTCGTTGTTTTATATTATTTTATTAGTAGACCCTGGTAGACGTCGAAAGACACCCGAGTCGACTCTCAAGGCCGTAACACGGGTTCGAATCCCGTAGGGAGCGCCAATCCGGGTCCTTGCCCCTCACCGGCCTTTCGCTCTGCGACCGCTCTTCAGCGCTGGCGATTGAGCCACCAGGTGAAGGCCCCGGCCGTCACGAACATGATGATGCTGTAGACGGCCGCGGGAATCGAGATCGTCGGATTGCCGAGCACGTTCAGCGCGATGAAGATCGCAAGCGTGCCGTTGTGGATGCCGATCTCCATTGAAATGGCGATCGACTGGTCGCGCGGCAGGCGCAACAGCCGCGGCACGCCGTAGCCGGCCGCCATGCTCACCACATTGAACGCCAGGCACGCGGCGCCCACGGCAGCGATGAAACCCGGCAGCCTCGCCCACTCGGACACGATGGCAGCCAGCACCACCGCCGCCAGCACCAGCACCGCAAACACGCGTATCGGTCGCTCGAGGCTCGCGGCGAACCGCGGCCAGATCGCGCGCAGGCTCATACCGAGCACGACGGGCAGAACGATCAGCGCCGCAACCTCGATCACCTTGCCGGTCGGCGGAGGCACGTACTGGTCCTGGCCCAGGAAGTACTGCATCGCGGCGCCGACGATCAGCGGCAGGGTCAGCAGCGCGAGCGCACTGTTGACCGCCGTAAGCGTGATGTTAAGCGCGACGTCGCCGTGCGCGAGGTGACTGTAGATGTTGGCCGAGGCCCCGCCGGGCGACGCCGCCAGCAGCATCAGGCCGACGGCCAGTTCCGGGCCCAGCGCGAACAGCTTGGCGATCACGAACGCACCGGCGACGAGGATCACGGTCTGCGTGAACAGGCCGATCAGCACGGCGCGCGGATAGCGCACCACCCGCCGGAAGTCCGCGACGGTCAGCGACAGCCCCAGCCCCAGCATGATGATGGCGAGGGCCAGCGGCAGCAGCAGATTGGTGACGATCGAGGCCTGCATGGTTACGCAAGATGGTACTGCAGCGCCCGCCGCAAAGCGCAGGCATGCGGCGTCAGCCCGGTGGCTTCAGCGCTGGGAGCGTGTGGCGGACTCGAGCATGTCCCGGGCCGTGGAACTGGCACCACTCGCATGGGGCGCGTACGCAAGGGGCGACAGCACGCGCCTCGCCTCGGCCACGGAGTTCCGCGCCAGCAGCGCTGAACCCAGGGTCAGCGTCACGCGCGCAGACTGCGGCAACACGGAATGCGCGACGCGCAAGCCGTCGACCGCATTCTCCGGCGGCTCGATCTGCCGCGCGGTGTAGGTCAGGTAGTTGTAGAGCAAGGCCATCGGGTCTTCCGGATTCAGCCGATTGGCACGCACGATCCAGCGCCGCGCATCCGCGACTTGCGCCTCGACGACCTCGCCGGCTCCGAGCATGGGCTCGATGCCGCTGGCGCCGCGCACGACCATGGCGCGCTGCGCGTTGGGATCGACTGCGATGGCACGGTCCGCGAGCTGCGCGGCCTCGGCGAAGCGATCCGTGGCCAACGCCGCCTCCGCAGCCAGTGTCAGCACATAGGCGTCCTGCGGAAACTTCTGCACGAGGGCCTGAGCTTCACTCCAGACAGCGTCGCGCTTCTCCGGGTGGATGTCATCGCGCAGCTTGATGTCGAGTTCGATCGAAGCAGCTTCGGCTGCGCTGAGTTCACGCACGGCAACCGGGCTGAGCTCGAACTTGGGCGCGTAGTACCGGCGGATGCTGAAACCCTTGGTCTTGAGCCGCTCGTAGTAGGCGCGCAAGTCCTTGTCGGATTCCGCGATCGGTTTGCCGAAGGCGGCCTGCCAGGCCTCGTCGACGGAACTACCGCTGCCAAGCGCCGAGAGATAGGCGTTGAGCTGACGCCTGCCCGCGTTGTCGCTCGAGAGCATGTGGGTCAGCAACCAGCCCTGCGCGTACAGCATCCGTACTTCGCGTCCGCCTTCACCACTCAAGGTCATCTTCAGCAGCTTGTCGAGGGGCAGCCACTTTTCCATCGCAAGCGATGGCGCACGCGACATCGCCGGTCGCCCGAGATCGACGTCGCCGTTGCCCCGGAAAAGCGCGCTCGAGTGGTACTCGGCAAAGCCCTCCGTGTACCAGACCGGATACGCGAAGGGCGAGTACTGCAGCATGAAGTGATGCGCGTATTCGTGGTACAGCACCGCCTCACCGGAGAGGTCATACTCGCTCTGGACAGCTGAACGATCGACGACGGCGATGGGCCCGCGCAGGCTGGTCGTATAGAAGCCGACGACGTTCTTGCCGCCCCACCACATCAGTTCCTGCACTTCGCGCGCGTTGCGCCTCAGGACGACGCGCAGGGGCAAGCCGTGTTCCGCGCTATGGTTGCCGGTATTGAGGCGCAGTATCTGGTCGAAGCGCTCGAGCCGGGTCGCAAACCCTTCGGCCTGGCTCTTCGAGCCATCGGACAGCACGATGAAATTCTTCGTGCGCGCTTCATACCAGCTGGCGAACGCCTCGCTCGGCAGAAGCAGCAGTGCCAGTAGACATGCGTTGCGCATGTCAGCCCCCGGTCTAGCGCTGGGTTGGACTCCCTTGAGAGTTTTTTACGCCACGCGCGCGCTATCGCGCAAGTGCCCCCACGTCGCGACCGCTGGCGTCAGCTACCGCGCAGCGTCTTCAGCGCCCACTCGCACAGCCGCAAGTGCTTTTCGCCGACAGCGCCGCTGCGCACAGCCTCGGCGAGGCTCTCGACGACCAGCGTCGCCAACGAGGCCCGGCCGCGCTGCTGCACGAATTCATGCCGCAGGTGGGCGATGACCTTGTCCTTGGCGTCGAGCTCGCGCACAAGCGGATCCCAATGCGGGGCACGGAACCGCTCCATCAGCGTGTCGACGACATCTTCGCGCGCGGCGAGGCGGGCTGGAGTGAAGTCGGAAGCTGAGAAATCGCGCAGCCCTTCGATGTCGCGCAGTCCCGCATCGGAGACGGCCTCGAAGCCCATGCTCCAATCACCGTACTCGCGATGCTCCACCGCCTTTCGGCTCAGGATGCGGACCTCGGTATGGCGAGCATCGCGGTGGATGTTGTCGATCAATTGATCCACTGCTGCCGCCTCACCCTCGACGACCTGCAGGAACGTGCTGTTGCCATAGAACAGCATGCCCGTGATGCCATGCGCAGCGTTGTTGGCCTGACACTGCTGCAGCAGCACCACCATTTCACTGGCGGACAGCGGCGTGGCGGTTCTGCTGAGGTAGGAAATCTGGATCATCGACGGCGCCTCCGGCACAAAATGTCGACACATATTAGCGCAAGCCCGTCCGGGGTTGGCGCAGAGGCAAGCCGCGCTTCGCTCGACGCTAACGCCGTGACGCGGCCTCGACGACCCTGAACACTCGCAGGAAGTTCGCCCCCCAGAGCTGCTCGATGTCAGCCTCCGGATAGCCGCGCCGCAGCAGCTCCGCCGTGACGTTCACGGCTTCACCGGCATGGTCGAAACCACCGATGCCAGCGCCATGGTCGAAGTCCGTGCCGATGCAGGCGTGCTGCACGCCGACGCGCTTGATCACATGCTCGAGGTGATCGACGTAATCGCGCACGGTCGCGCGCGGCCGCAGTCCGCCGAGCCGCGCCAGGAAAACGCCCTGTCGTTCGCGCGGCAGGGCCTGCAGACCGCTCGCGTAGCCGACGAGCGTGGGCGGGAAGTCGTCGGGCAGCCCGAACTCGGCCCGCAACCCCCGCACTCGCTGCGGCAGATCGGCGGTCAGCGGCGCAATGTAGCTGCTGAACGGCGGCACGCAGACGAGCCCACCTCGGGCGGCGATCGCATCGATCTCGGCATCGGCGAGGCTGCGCACGTGATCGATCAGCGCGCGCGCTGCGGAGTGAGTCGCGACGACCGGGGCGCGGCTAAGCGCCACGACCTGCTGCACACCGGCGGCTGTCAGCTGCGACACGTCGATGATCGCCCCGAGGTCGTTGAACCTAACGACGGCCTCGCGACCGAGCGGCGACAGGCCGCCGTGCAGCACCCCTTCGGGCGGCGTCGGCCGTGACGAATCAGCGAACTCGTTGTTGCCGGCGTGCGTGAAACCAAACACGCGGATGCCGTCGCGATACCAGCCATCGATTCCCTTGACGTCCCCGCCGAGGATGCGCGCGTTCTGGAACGACGGCAGCACGGCGATGCGCCCCGCCGCGGCGATCCGCTCGATGTCGGCCGCGCTGCCCGCGAGCTCTGCGGCCCCGCCGCTCGACGCCACGAAGCCACGCAGGGTCTCGAGACGCTCGCGCGCCTCGCGCTGTGCCGCGGCGTGCGACTCCGCCGTGCGCGGACCGGGCCCTACGGCCACCGCCAGCGTGATCGCATCGATGCCACCCTCCCGAAGCCGCGCGAGGTCGATGCGCGAACGCGCGCCGGGCGCCACGTACTGGGCGCGCGAATCGGGGTGCAGCACGTCGGCATGCGCATCCAGATTGAGAATGCGCGCGTGCAACCGCTGCGCCTGCGCCAGGCTGTCGCGCACCCCCTCGGCGGCGCGCAGCACCCGCAGCACGTTGCCACTCCAGATCTTGCCGATGTCCGCTTCGCTGTAACCCGCTTCGAGCAGCCGCGCCGTGATGCGCGGGATCTGCGTGACGTCGTCCATGCCGATCACGCCGCCGCCACCATCCCAATCGAGACCGATCGCGACATGCTCGGGCCCCACGATCTTGAGCGCGTGCAGCAGGTGCGCCATGAAGTCGTCGAAGTCGACCGGTCGCACCGGATACTGCCGGTCGATGGCGTCGCGCTCGGCGACGAACGTGGCCGCGGCTTCGGGCGTGAGTTCACCGAGGTTCATGAAGCGGCGCATCAGCGGCGCGAGCGCGGCGGCCCGCTCGGGCGGCACGTCGACGCGCTGCAGGTAGGCCGGCAACGAGTTCATGCTGATCACGCCACCGGCGGCGGCGATGCGCCGCAGCCGGTCGTCGTCGATGTTGCGCGGATGGTCGTAGACGGCCTTGAAGCCCGAGTGCGACAGGATGATCGGCGCCTGCGACAGCTCGAGCATCTGGTCGAGCACGGCATCCGAGGCGTGCGACGCATCCAGCACGATGCCGAGCCGGTTCGCCTCGGCGACCAGCGCCTTGCCGAGCGGGCTGAGACCGCCCCACTCCGGGCCCTTCGGGTCGGTGGCCGAGTCGCCGAGTTCGTTGTTGGCGAAATGCACCGGGCCGAACATCCGCACGCCGAGGTCATGGAAGGTGCGCAGCAGCGTCAGGTCCTGGCCGAGCGGGTAGCCGTTCTCGATCGACAGATAGACGATGCTGCGCCCACGGCCGGCGATGCGCGCCGCATCGTCCGCGGTCAGCGCGAGTTCGAACTGTTCATGATGCCGCGCGACCATTTCGCGCAACCGCGACGTGATGCGCAGCGCCTGGTCACGCGCGCGCGCATGGCCCTCCGGTGTGCGCGGCCCCTGCGACAGGTAGATCGCCCAGAAACCGCCGTCGAGACCGCCGGCGCGCATCCGCGGCAGATCGACCTGGCTGGGATCCGTGGCGCGCGAATGCCGCTCGACGATGCTCCAGCGCGGTCGCGCCAGGTGCATGGTCGTGTCGAGATGGGTGTCGAGCGTCAGCAGGCGGCGATGCACGGCGAGCGCCTGCGCCGACACCTGCGGCGGTTCTGCCCTGGATGCGTCAGCCGGCCACGCTGCGGCGCTGCCCATTGCGCACGCGGCCGAGACCAGCACCGAGGCCAGCCCTGAGTTGAGCCGCTGCATGGATATCCCCTGTCCTGACCCGACCATTCGCTGCGTGGATCATCGCACGCCGCCGCGACGCAGGCGGAAACCTGCGTCGTCGGCGACGTCACTTTGCAAACCCCTGCGGACCGGGTCGCGTCGACGCGCTAGCGCACCGGCGCCGGCTTCTGCTCGAGCGCGTAGCGTTCGATCGACGACAGCGACGGATCGACCCACTTGTCGGGCGCGTTCATGTACAGCGGGTAGTTCTTCTCGATGTAGTCGAGCACCTTGCGCGGCATCACATCCTCGAGCTCGTTGCCGCCACCCTGGTAGGTGAAGTACTGGCAGTTGCCCGGGCTCTGCCCCATCAGCATCCACGGCAGCCACGGCGTGATGCGCGACCAGGTGCCGTGGAACGGCAGCTTCGTGATCTTGGGATTCTGCACGTCGGCCGCACGGATGAAGTACGTGAAGAACTCCGACACCCGCGCCATCGTGCCTGCCGATTCGCGCGGCCACTTATCCGGCTGCAGCGCGTTGCGGTAGAACAGATGGATGTGCCGCTCGAGCTTGATCAGGTCGCCCTGCATCTTCCACGGCAGGATCAGCGGGCGCGGCGGCGGCGGCGGGCCGGCGTTCAGGCCGCCGTACTGCGGCGGCGGCTGCGTCGTTTCCTGGATGACCTGGTTGAATGGATCATTCGCCACCGGCACCACGCGCACGCGCTCGTTCGTGTACGGGTTCAGCCATTCTTCGATCGGCTCTTCGGACTTGAGGTCGTAGTAGATGCCGACTTCGCGCAGCACCTTGCGGTAACCCTGGCCACTCTCGTGCGGCAGCAACCGCGCCATGCCGAAGCCGGCAAAACCGAACAGATCGCGCACGGCTTCGTCGGGGCGCACGCCGCTGACGTAGCCGTTGTACCAGCCCGCCTTCTGCTGGCCGAGGTTCAGGTCGCCGACCAGCCGCGCGACGTTCAGCATCGTGCCGCGCGCCGTCGTCAGGTCGAGATAGGGGCCCGTCAGGCCCGGTGCGGCCTTGCCGGCCTTGGCCGCTGCGTCGGCCAGATCGCCGCCGACTGCGCCGGTGGCGGCCAGGGCGGTCAGGCTGCCGAGCAGCAGTTCGCGTCGTTCCATGCGGAAGTCTCCCTATTGATGGCGCTGGTTGTATTCGATGAAGTAGTCGTCAGGATCCCACAACGACAGTGAGGTCATGCGCAGTTCGTGTCCGTCGGCGCCGCGGACCCGGAATTCATGCGGCGGAGCGTGGATGCGTGCGCCGAAGCCGACCGCGCGCTGCCAGGTCGCCTGGGCATCGTCACCCTGCATCACGAACACGATGTCGCCGATGCCGAGCCGCTCGCGCCGGCTCGGCGGTTCGGGCAGGCGCGGCTCGGTGAATTCGAGCAGGCCGATCATGCCGACCAAGGGATCCTGGCACTTCATGATGACGAGGCGGGTATGGTCGCCGCGCTGGCCCGCGGCGAGGCCCACGCCGGACAGCACGACTGCGTCGTCGTACCAGACCGACAGGCCGAGCACGCCGCGATAGAACGCGATGGAACTCGGCAGGTCCCGCACGATCAGAGTCGTTCTCTTGACCAGCGTACTCACAACCCGATTCTAGCGCCGCCCGCCCAGGAGTCACCTTGAATTCTGCTGCCCTGCCCGCCCAGAATCCGCCGCCATGATCCAGACCCAAGACCTCACGCGCCGCTACGGCGCCCTGACCGCCGTCGACGGCATCAGCTTCAAGGTCGAGCCCGGCGAGGTGCTCGGCTTCCTGGGGCCGAACGGCGCGGGCAAATCCACGACCATGCGCATGCTGGCCGGCTTCATCGCGCCGACCAGCGGCACGGCGAGCATCTGCGGCCATGACGTCGAGCGCGAGCCGCTGGCCGCGAAGCGCAGCCTCGGCTACCTGCCCGAGGGCGCGCCGAGCTATGGCGAGATGTCGGTGCGCAGCTTCCTCGGTTTCATCGCCGACCTGCGCGGCCTCAGCGGCAACACGCGCCGCCTGCGGCTCGAGTACGTGATCGAGCGCCTGCAGCTGGGCCAGGTCATGGAGCAGAGCATCGAGACGCTGTCGAAAGGCTTCCGGCGCCGCGTCGGCCTTGCCCAGGCCGTCGTGCACGATCCGCCGGTGCTGATCCTCGATGAGCCGACGGACGGCCTCGACCCGAACCAGAAGCATGAAGTGCGCGGCCTGATCGCCGACATGGCGCGCGACAAGCTGATCGTCGTCTCGACCCACATCCTCGAGGAAGTCAGCGCAGTCTGCACGCGCGCCGTGATCATCGCGCGCGGTCGCATCGTCGCCGACGACACGCCGCAGGGCCTCGCGGCCCGCTCGCGCTACCACGACGCCGTGTCGTTCGCGCTCGATGACAGCGCGGCGCTCGAGCCGGCGCGCGCCGCGCTCGCCGACCTGCCCGGTGTCGCCGGCGTCGAACTGCAGCTGCGCGAGCGGCGGCTGACGGCGCTGCCGCGCGAACCGGGCCTGGCGCTGCAGGCAGCCATCACCGGATGGGCTGCGGCGCAGCGGCTGCCGTTGCGCGACCTGCGTCTCGAGTCAGGTCGACTCGACGACGTGTTCCGTTCCATCACCGCCTGACGCCCCGGGAGTTCCGCGCGTGCGTACCGTTGCGATCCTGTTCCGCCGTGAGCTCGCGAGCTACTTCGCGACGCCGCTGGCCTATGTGTTCATCCTGATCTTCCTCGTGCTCGCGGCCGCGTTCACGTTCTACCTCGGCGGCTTCTACGAGCGCGGCCAGGCTGATCTCGCGCCGTTCTTCAACTTCCATCCCTGGCTGTACCTGTTCCTGATTCCAGCCATCTCGATGCGGCTGTGGGCCGAGGAACGCAAGAGCGGCAGCATCGAGCTGCTGATGACGCAGCCGCTGACGCTGGGCCAGGCCGTGGTCGCGAAGTTCCTCGCCGCCTGGACGTTCGCGGGACTCGCCCTCGCGCTGACCTTCCCGATCTGGATCACCGTGAACTGGCTGGGCTCGCCCGACAACGGCGCGATCCTCGCGGGCTACATCGGCAGCCTGCTGATGGCCGGCGGCTTCCTCGCGATCGGCTCGTGCATGTCGGCGCTGACGCGCAACCAGGTCATCGCGTTCATCTCCGCCGTCGTCGTCTGCTTCGCCTTCCTGCTGGCGGGTTTCCCGCTGGTGCTCGATGCCTTCCGCGGCTGGGCGCCGGAGTTCGTCGTCGACGCGATCGCGCAGCTGTCGTTCCTGACGCACTTCGAGGCGCTGTCCAAGGGCGTGCTCGACCTGCGCGACCTCCTGTACTTCGCGCTGACCATCGCGTTCTTCCTGATCACGACCACGGTCGTGCTCGACGTGAGGAAATCCCAGTGAGCACCGCAGGCACCCGCAAGGCATTGGGCGGCGGCACGGTGGCCGTGCTCGCGCTGCTGTTCATCGCGCTGACGGTCCTGTCCGGGCTGCTGCTGCGCGGCGCGCGGCTCGACCTGACCGAGAACCGGCTCTACACGCTGTCCCCCGGCACGCTGAACATCGTCCGCACGCTGCCCGAGCCGGTCACGCTGACGCTGTTCTATTCGGCCGAGGCCGCGGCCGACCTGCCACAGCTGCGCACCTATGCGGCGCGCGTGCGCGAACTGCTCGAGGAACTCGCCTCGCGTTCGGGCGGCAAGCTGCGGCTCACGGTCATCGATCCGCAACCGTTCTCCGAGGACGAGGACCGCGCCAGCGAGCTCGGCATTCGCAGCGTGCCGCTCGGCGGCGCGGGCAACCAACTGTGGTTCGGCCTCGCGGGCAGCAACTCCACCGACGGCAAGGCGGTCATAGAGTTCCTCGACCCGGCCAAGGAAGCCTTCCTCGAGTACGACATCGCGAAGCTGGTCCAGCAGCTCGGCGCGGCACGCAAGCCCGTGGTCGGCTGGCTGTCGGAACTGCCGATGCAGGGCGGCTTCGATCCGGCCGCAGGCCAGCCGACGGAGCCCTGGCTGGTGCTGTCGCAGGCGCAGGAACTGTTCGACGTCCGCCTGCTTGAGCCGACGCTGACGCAGATCGACCCGGCGATCGAAGTGCTGGTGCTCGTGCACCCGAAGTCGCTGACGCCCGCGGCCCGCTTCGCGATCGACCAGTTTGCGCTGCGCGGCGGGCGCATCCTGCTGTTCGTCGATCCGCTGGCGGAAAGCGACTCGAGCGCCGCGGAGCCGGGCAACCCGCTCGCTGCCTTCGGTGCCGAGCGCGCGTCGAAGCTCGACGACCTGCTGGCCGCCTGGGGCGTGCAGTTCGATCGAGCCAACGCCGTCGGCGACCTCAATTACGGCATCACGGTCAGCATGCAGCCCGGCGCGCCGCCGTCGCGGCATATCGGCATCCTCGGCCTCGACCAGACGGCGCTGTCCGCCGACGACGTCACGACGGCGACGCTCGGCAGCATCAACCTCGCCTCGAGCGGCTTCGTCGCGCCCGCCGCCGGCGCGAGCACGCGCTTCGAGCCGCTGCTGCAGACCAGCGTCGATGCCGCGCCGATCCCGGCGCAGCGCTTCGAGATGCTGATGGACCCGGATACGCTGCGCGATGGCTTCAAGGCCGGCGGCCAGCGTCTGACGTTGGCGGCACGCGTGACGGGCAAGGTGCGCACGGCCTTCGCGAACGGCGCACCGAGCGGCGCCACGCTACCGGCGGGCGCAACGGCGCTCAGCGAATCGACCCAGCCGCTGAACCTGATCGTCGTGGCCGATACCGACCTGCTGTCGGATTTCCTGTGGGTGCGCCAGCAGAACTTCTTCGGCCAGCGCGTCGCGCAGGCCTGGGCCAACAACGGCGACTTCGTCTGGAACGCCATCGACAACCTGGCCGGCAGCGGCGACCTGATCAGCCTGCGCGGCCGCGCGAGCTTCCGTCGCCCCTTCGAGCGCGTCGAAGCACTGCGCCGCGATGCGGATGACCGCTTCCGCGCCAAGGAAGTCGAGCTCGAGCAGGAGCTCGAGGCCACCGAGCAGACGCTGACGCAGCTGCAGTCGCAGGGCAGCACGCAACCAGGGGTACTGGTGTCGCCGGAGCAGCAGGCCGAGATCGAGCGCTTCGAGGGCGAGAAGCTGCGCATCCGGCGCGAGCTGCGCGAAGTGCGGCGCGGCCTCGACCAGGAAATCGAGGCCTTGGGCGATCGCCTGAAGCTGCTGAACATCGTCGTCGCGCCGCTGCTGTTCGCGGGCGTCGCGATGCTGATGGCCTGGTGGCGCCGCCGCCGCCAGGCCGCGATCGTGACGCTGCAGCGTGATCGCACGCTCGCCGGGAGCGGCGCGACGGCCGCAGGCGGCGACGCATGAACCCCCGCCGGCTCGTGCTGATCGGGGTCGTGGCGCTGCTGGCCATCAGCGGCGCCTTCTGGCTGTCGTCGCAGCGCGGGCTGCCGCGCGCCGTGCAGGCCGGTGCACCCGTGCTGCCTGGCCTCGAGGCCAGGCTGAATGCGATCACGGAGCTGCGCATCGCGCGCGGCGACGGCACGGCCGCCACCCTACGTCGCAGCGATACCGGCTGGCGCGTGCTGGAGCGCGATTTTGCCGCCGACGACGCGGCGATCCGTCGGCTGCTGCTCGATGCCGCGGCCCTCGAGATCGTCGAGGAAAAAACCTCCGACCCGAAGCGCTACGCGCAACTGGACGTCGACGACGTCACCGGACCCGCCGCGCGCGGCACCCTCGTGACACTGCTCGAGGATGGCAAGGCCGACCAGGCGACTACGCTGATCCTCGGCAAGGCCGATGGCAGCCGCAACGTATTCGTGCGCCCGTCCGGTGCGGCCGCCACGCTGCTGGCCAGTCCGCAGCTGCGCGCCGATGCCGATCCGCGCCGCTGGCTCGCGACGCAGCTTCTCGACATCAAGGCCGAGCGCGTGCGGCGCGTGTCGATCACCACGCCCGGCCAGCCGACCTACATCGCGGAGCGCGCCAGCGACGCCGGCGCCGCGCTCGCGTTGACCGCCGTGCCCGCGGGCCGCGCGGTGGCCGACCCTGCTGGCGTCGATGCCCTCGCCGGCGCCCTCGCCGACCTGCGCCTCGAAGACGTATTGCCGCGCGAACCGGTGGGCGAGCGCTCGCTGTCCAGCGGGGCGGAGGCGCGCTTCGAGACGACTGACGGCCTGACGCTGGATGTGCGCCAGCGTGAACTGGGTTCGCGCCGCCTCGTGACTATCGAGGCGGCGGGCAGCTCGGAGGCGTCGCGCGCCGAGGCCGCGCAGATCAATGCGCAGGTCACGGGCCGTGAGTTCGAGCTGCCGGCGTTCCGCGCCAGCGTGCTGTTCCGGCCACTCGAGGAGCTGCTGGTCACGCCCTGACCGGCGCGCGCGGCGCCGCTCAGCGCACCCGCGCGATCAGCACGGCGGCCAGCCCGCCCATCAACCCGGCCGGCACCCACGCGAGCAGCACGGGGTTCACGTCGAACACGACGACCCCGTTCTCGAGCATGTTCTGCAGCGCGAAGAACGCGATGCCGAGCAGCAGCCCGACCATGGTGCGAGCACCGGCGCCGGCCGCGCGCAGCGAGCCGAACACGAAGGGCACCGCCAGCAGCACGCCGAACACCACCGCAAAGGCGCGCGCGATCCGGTTCCAGAACGCGAACACCGGACCGCGCGCGTCGAGGTCGTTGGCCTGCAGGTGACCGATCAGACGCTGCAGCGCCGGCGTGTCGAGTTGCGACGGATCGTTGACCGACAGCCCGAGGAATTCGGCGCTGATGTTCGACTCCAGTTCGCGGGTCGCGCTGCGCGACACCAGCACGCGCTCGCCGTCGAAGCGGGTCTCGCCATACTGCGTCAGCTGCCAGCGTCCGGTGGCGTCGGCGCGAGCGGACGCCGCGCGACCGATGCTGACGAGCTGCTGGTCGG
>CAZPJE010000219.1:0-2546 GCA_964586725.1 uncultured Steroidobacteraceae bacterium
CCGCTGCGCGAGACGGTCGCCGATTCGCTCCGGCATCTCGGTTTCACGCCCGGGAAACCGGGCTGAGTGGCGGCACCGGGTTGGGGCCCACGACGAGCCGGAAGTGCCTGATCTGATCTGGGATTGCCGTGAACGAGTGACTCAGCCCGCTGGCCCAGAGATCGATGACTTCCGCCCTGTCGACGTCGATCAACGACAGCCCCCAGGCCTGGCTCTGCTCGAAGTCCGGCTGGAACGTCATGGTCGCCGTGCCGGCCTGGTCCGTCTTGAACTCGACCGGCCACATCTTGGCCTCGTCCTCGGGTGCGTAATAAGCCCTGATGTCCGTGCGGAAGTTGTCACCCAGTGGCGACATCCATTCCGGATGGGGGAAGGTCAGCTCCACGAAACCGGAGGGCGGGGCCGGCGGTTCGGGAATGTCCAGTGCCGGGTCCAGGCCATCCGAGGCAAGGTCCGAGGAACCGGCGACATTGTCGAGATCACTGAAACCGCCGACCGCCGCATTGAGCGTCACCGTGAAGTATTCTTCGATGTTGCAGTTGTCGACGACGATCATGCAGTTGCTGTTGATGCAAGCCTGCGGCGCCGGGAGACGGCCGGCGACAGCGACGGGAGGGGTGAACCGCAAAAGAACGGGGCCGCCCCGGAGGGCGGCCCCTAGCTGACAGTCGCACAGATCGCTGGGCGAAGACTAGTACAGAGCCTTGACGTTGCTCCAGGACATGTCCTCGTTCGCGACGACCATGCAGTTGCTGTTGATGTAGGCCTGGGGCGCGGCCATGATGCCCGTCAGGACCTGGCACGGGGTGTTGATACCCAGGGTGTGCACGTAGCCGGGCGGGTTAATGGACTCTCCCGGCTGCGTGGGGAAGCTGACGGAGCCAGCGACGCCCCTGACCGTGAAGGTCGCAGCCGAGCCAGCGCCGGGGGCGGCGCCGTACATCGTCTTGCTCGCAAGAATGATGGCCGGAGCAGCCGCGTGCGGCGTGGTGCCCATGCCGACAACGAAGTCCAGGGCGTCGCCGTCGACGTCCAGGCCACCGTTGAGGGCCCAGGTGCCGGCGACCGTGAAGTTATTGGTCTCCACGATCGTGCACTCCCACGCCCGGATGAAGGCGCCCGACGGACGGGTGATCATCAGGTACACGTTGATGGGAGCGAAGCCGCCGGGGTACGTGACGTTGAACGAGGTGGCGCCGGTGTCGAAGTAGACGCCGAAGCCGTCCGGACATGGGCTGACTTGAGCGTGAGCCCCGATGCTGAAGGCCATCGATATCGTGATTGCCAGAACACAGACTCTTCGCATGTCGACTCTCCTTATGGCGATGTTGCCAAATCAACAGGGATCCATAGCGTTTGACTCATCCGATCTTAAGACCTTCCGACGCTGACTAGAATATCTTGATCACCCCCCATACAGTCGCTTGATCTCGCTCCAGGTGGCGCCGCGCGCCACGACGGGATCGTCGGAAGTCAGTTCCAGCAGGAGCGTCGTGACGGGCGCCAGCGCCACGAAGGGCAGCTGCGCCGGCAGCTCGACGCGGTACGCCCGCTCCGGCGGCGCCAGGATCGTCACCGCCAGCGGGTACTGCGCGCCGATCTCCGCGGCGAAGTCCAGCAGCAGCGGCCGGCCGACCTGGTCGGTCTCCAGGATCAGCTCCCAAGTCTCTGTCTGATCCATGAAGATCTCCGAGGGGCGCAGCTCATGACGCCAGCGGTTCGGCAGGTCCGTCGCGGCTCCCGGCATCAAGAAGGACAGTCTCAGGTAGCTGCCGGGAGGAGGCGGCGGTTCCGGCAGGTCGTAGCCGTCCAGGCCCATCAGGGCGTCATCGTGCACGCCGAAGCGGTGGAGGTCGGAGACGACCGCGTCGCCGTGCGCCTGCAGGGTGATGACGATCGACTGGGACAACGCCGTCACGGGAACGAGGACGATCAGCCACGTCAGGAGTGCGAGCGGCGGAATGAGCGGAAGCCGATGGTGCACAACCGACTCCTCTGCGCGCGGGCGTACGAGCGCCGACTGCGGTTCGGGGGTGTCACATCGGGCGATCTGACTCGCCGATATTACCATAACACAAGTGAAATAACAAGCACTCGCCGTCTGAATTCGGTCATCTGCCCACCGCCAGCCCCCCCGAGTACGCGCTCTTAATCGCCCCCCAATTATCCCTGTCCGCTGCTACGGAGCCGTTGATGCTGAACACCGGCTCGTCGAAATCGCCGCTGCAGACCGTGGCGGGCGTGTTGAAGCCCAGCGTGTGGACGTAGCCCGGAACGCCCTGGGGGAAGCTGACGGAGCCGGGGATCGGGCCGACGAAGAACCTCACCGGGGCTCCGTCATCCTGGATCCTGACCGTCATGCCGGCGAACACGCAGACACCCGCGACGTTCGGCTGCCAGGGCGTGGGGCAGTTGCCGACCACGAAATCCTCGGGATCGGCGTCGACATCCAACCCGCCAGAGACGTTCCACTCGCCGAGCATGGCGCCTTCCTGCCGGGAATCCGTGACTTTGGCCTCCCAACAAAGCACCTGGCTGCCGCTGGG
>CAZPJE010000220.1:0-2390 GCA_964586725.1 uncultured Steroidobacteraceae bacterium
GCGCGATGCGCTGCGCGAGCACGGCGTTGAACATCAGGCTGCGCGCGGCGGACAACACCATGCCGCGCAGTGGCTCGCCGCCGCCCTCCGCAGCACGCTGCGCGGCGCCCAGCGCCGCCTGCAGGTTGCCGAGCTCGCGCCCGAAGCGCTGCGGCCCGAAGCCGTTCGGCGTCCCCGCCTCGCCGACCCGCTGCAGCAATTCGAGGCAGCGATCGCGATCACCCTCGAACTGGCGCAGCCGCAGCGTGAACCGATTGCCGGCGAGCGCGCCCCGCGGAAGTTTGCGGCCATGCGCATGCGCCTCGATGACCTGCCAGCCCTCGCCCTGCGCGCCGAGCCAGCTCTCCGCCGTCGCCTTGCCGAGCGGCACCGTGAACCACTGCGTCGTGACGGCGCGACGATCCTTGAGGCCGGCATAGCCGACGTCGAACGGCCGCACGCGCGCGGCCCGCGCGAGCTCACGCGCCACCCACTCCGTATTGGCCAGCCGCTTTCGCACGCGCAGCAGCGCATGCGGTCCGGCGCCGGCCGGCGCGAAACCGAGCTGCTCGTCGACCTGGAAATCCTCGGGTTCGACGCGCAGCCGCGCGCGCCCGGCTGCGCCGCCAAACGCCAGCGGCACGTCGAGCGCAGCGCGGATCCAGTGTTCGGGCAGCATGCGGGAGGCGTAGCGCGCGGCTCAGGCCGCGCCTGCGGCCGCCCCGGACTCGAGCAGCACGACCACCTGCGCCGCCAGCCCCTCGCGGCGGCCGACGAAGCCGAGCTGCTCCGTGGTCGTGGCCTTGATGTTGACGACTGCCGCGCCGATGCCCAGCAGTTCCGCCAGCTGCGCGCGCATCGCGTCGCGATGCGGCCCGATGCGGGGCAGCTCCGCGAGCAGCGTCACGTCGACATTGACGACGTGCCAGCCGCGCTCGCCGAGCATCGCCATCACGGCCGTGACGAAACGCGCGCTCGCAGCGCCGCGCCAGCGCGGATCGCTGTCGGGAAAGTGCTGCCCGATATCGCCGAGCCCGGCCGCACCGAGCAAGGCATCGCAGAGCGCATGCAGGATCACGTCGCCATCCGAATGCGCGATGACGCCGCGCGTCGCGGGGATGCGCACGCCGGCCAGCATCACGTGATCGCCGTCGCCGTAGGCATGGACGTCGAAGCCACTGCCGATCCGCAGACTCATGGAACGCTTCCTCGGGTGCTCAAACGCGGGCCGCCAGTATCGCGCGCGCGAGCGCGAGATCCCCGGCGGTCGTTACCTTGAAATTCGTGGTCTCGCCCTCGACCAGCGCGACGCGCCCGCCGGCCCACTCGATGGCCTCGGCTTCATCGGTCGGCTGGCGACCGCTCGCGCGTGCCGCGGCCAGCGCCTGCTGCAACGCGCCGCGGCGGAACATCTGCGGCGTCAGCGCGCGCCACAGGCCAGCGCGCGGCACGGTCGCGGCCACCTCGGCCGCAGCGCCGCCATCAGCCACAGTGCCGGCTCCGGTCGCACGCTTGAGCGTGTCCGCGAGTGGCACTGCCAGCAGGGCGCCCGCGGTGCCCGCACTCGCCGCGGCGAGCAGCCGGTCGACTTCACCGCGCGAGACGCAGGGCCGCGCCGCATCGTGCACGAGCACCCAGTCATCGGGGCCGCACCCGGCAGCCGCGAGCGCGTCGAGCGCGTGGGCGACCGAATCGCAGCGTTCCGCGCCGCCCGCGGCTTCGATCGGCGGAGCAGCCCGTGCGGGCCAGCGCTCGCGGATCCCCGGCCACCAGGGATCGTCGGCTGCGATCGCGAGCGCGATGCCTGCGCAGCGGGGATCGGACTGGAAGACCTGCAGCGCATGTTCGATCAGTCGCCCGCCCGGCAACTCGGCGTACTGCTTGGGGATGCTCGCGCCGAAGCGGCGGCCCGAGCCTGCCGCCGGCATTGCCAGCCAGTACCGGAGCGGGACGGTCAACGCTGCGCGGTGCGCGCGCGGGACTCGCCGTCGGGCGTAGCGCCGCGCGGCACGACCTGGAAGAACGACTCGTTGGGCGCGACCATTCCCAACTCGCTGCGCGCTCGTTCTTCGAGCGCGGTCATGCCTTTCTTGAGATCGCTGACTTCGGCCGCCAGCTGCAGGTTGCGTGCCCGCAAACCGTCGTTGTGTTCACGCTGCGAAGCGACCGCTTCCTGCAGCCGCGCGACTTCCCGCACGCCGTCTTCCGACAGCCAGAGCCGCTGCTGCAACAGCAGCGTCGCGGCAGCGAGCGCAAGGGCGAACCATTTCATGGGTGCAACAGCGTAACGCGCCTGTAATGGGAAGGAAAGCTATTCCTTTCAGCCCTTTACGGCGATGTTGACGGGGAACGCTTCACGCCCGGCATAGCGCGGCGCCGTGCCCAGTTCGGCCTCGATCCGCAGCAGCTGG
>CAZPJE010000221.1:0-2277 GCA_964586725.1 uncultured Steroidobacteraceae bacterium
CCGTGCTCGGCGCCGTTGGCGAGATGGCATTCGGCTGCGGCGCGGGGACGCGGCACAGCCGTATCTGGCCGACCAGCACACCACCGAGGATCTACGCCTCCTGCTCGCCCCAAAGTCGTCGCGGTGCGGTGCCCGGGCCAAGGCCTGGGTATTGCCTCGTTGGCACTCGAGCGCATGCGCTCGGCCTTCGAGCACCATGAGGCCAAGGCCACCGCGCTCATGAGGCCATGACCTCCAAGGTGCGCGAAGCCCATAGGCACTCCGCGTTGGAACTACCCCATGTTCGTGGACGGTAGAGCGTGGTCATGCTCGACCAACAGCAGCTCACGCGAACGGCACAAGGCGGGCAGCCAACGGACAGGCAACCGGACGAACGGCTGCGCCACCACGTCGTCGTGCGGGACACTCCCGATGCCCACTCGGCGGCGCCGACAACCGCTCGGGCCGGTTGCGGGACCATCCGGAGGGCAATCGGTTGCCGCGCCGCCCCGGGACTCCTAGCTTCGCGGTCCGCCACACCTACGCAGTCCAAACCGGTAACATGTTTCCCCGGTCGCCCGTGAATCCAGCGCTTCGTACCACCTTGAGCCGTGCGAGTCGGCGGGTCTGCATGCTCGTCGCACTGATGCTCCTCGTCCCACGATCCGCATTTGCGTACTACTTCAATGAGCACGAGGTCATCGGCAATGCGGCCATGTCGATGTTCCTGCGGAGTCGTGGCGCTGCGACGTCGCCATTCTGGAGACTGCTCCCACTGACCTACGACTCGGCGTCGGCAACGTATGCGTTTCCGCTGCTGTCGCGGTACCAGACATCGATCGGGTACGGCACGATCAACGCCCTCAGTGGCGATCACACGGTAAGCCCGCTCGCGCTCCAGGAGCATCTGCTCACGCCCAACAGCCGGGTGCTGCGGGTGATTGCCCTGCAGAAGCAGTTCGCGGCGGCGCACTACGCGAGCGCGCCCGACGGCGACCTGGCAAAGCTCGACCCGGCGTATCTCACGCTGGCCATGCGCAACCAGTCGCACTTCTACTGGTATGGAAAGGGGGCCAGCGAGAATCTCGCCCCATTCGACTCCGCGGACATCGACCGCCTGCTGTCACCGGCGCACGCCCAGGCGGTGCTGCATCGGCTGCATGGCACGAACGCCCTGACCATGTACGTCACGCTGCACGCCGCGGCGATTCGTGCGGCGGAGAAGGCCGGACGCGAACCCGATGAGGTCGCATCAAGGGAGTGGTTGCACTACGCGTTCCTATACAACGGCTTCGCGGACCACTTTCTCCAGGACGCCTTTTCCTCGGGGCACCTGCTGGTCAGGCGCACCATGCTGACCATGCTCGTCAACAACAAGTCGTTGCATGACTTCTACTCGAAGTACGGCACCCGCGTCGTCAATGCGAACGGGGAAATCTGGACGGCGTTCGGGGACGCGGCCTTCAATCAACCGCACGGTGCCTATCTGGCGGATGGCTCGATCCGCGACATCCGATATCCGCTCCTCACCCCGGAGGCGCAGCGGATCGTGAACGCGGTCGCGGCATCACTCGGCGATCTTGCCGACGCCTTCGAGCGCGGTCGTTCATTGGCCGACGACAGCCTCACGCGCGCCTCGATCGTCCCGTCCAGCCCGACGTCACGCACCTCGGATTTTTTCCGGCAGTACCGGTCGCTGTCCCATGTACCCCTCCCCTACGGGACGGTACTGAAGGACCTGATGCCGGATTCGCTGGCACGCCGAGCGGATATCCAGCGTGCCAATCAGATGCCGTACCTTCGGGATTTCGTCCGCAGTCGCGTGGCGAACTCGGTGGTTCTGGATTTCACCACGGTAGCCGTCACCGCACCGGAGATTTATCAGGGGATTGACCTTCGGCTGAACCTCGGCCTGCTGCGCTCGGCGTACCGCTTCAATGACCAAGGCACCAAGCGAGGACAATTGGACTCCTGGCACGGCTACACCGCTTCGTACGGCCGGGGCCGTGTGGTGTCACCGCAGGACACGGCGGGGAGCTGGGCTCTCCGGGTTGGCATAAGAAGTCACTTCGACTATTGGGTCAGCAACGAACGATTTGCCGGGTTGTTCGTGTACTCGGAGATCGGCATGGATCGGCGGGCGAACAAGACGGCCTTCGCCTTCACGCCGCAGGCTGGCGTCCAACTCGGCTCACTGCTCAAGCTCAACTACTACAGCATGCCCGTCTGGGCTCGGGTTCCGGCCCAGCTGTTCCTGCCGCTCAAGTTCAGGGCCGGCACCATCGTTGCGGCGGGCCG
>CAZPJE010000222.1:0-1795 GCA_964586725.1 uncultured Steroidobacteraceae bacterium
GCCACAACGCAGCCGAGACACCGTTCATCTTCTCAATGAACTGCTGGACGTCCCTCTCGTGGGTCGTTGCCTCCGGGCTAGACAGCACGGCTTCGGCGAATGCTTCACTGGCGACACGGCGCTCAGTAGCATTCCTGAATAATGCTCGTACGCCTTCCAGCTCCTCAGCGTCCAGCCAAACGCCGCCACAGGCGGGACACTCATCGATTTCAATTTGCCCTTTGGGACTGAAGTATCGACGCATCATCACTACGGTCGTATCTCGTGGGCACTTCAACCGGGGCGCGGTTGCTATCAACGCTCGGTGACATTCGGAAAGGTGGCCGAGAAGTAGCTCCCCTAACGCCTCATGTGATTCATCCACCTTGGGCAATTCGAATCGATCGAACCACACCCCGGCACAGTCGGTGCACAAGTCAACCTCGATGCTGCCGATCTTCTTCCGGGTGAGGTTGTGACCAGTTCTGGGACACTTCATCGTGGTGAGACCTCTTTTGTCCGCCTAACGCCCAAGCTCAGCGCAGCGCGGCATGGATGCCGCGCAACGAAGGCACTTTATCTTTCCGACTTCACCCATCTGCCCTCTCCGAAGCTGCCCTGCGCGAGCGCTGCAGCTTGTTGTTAGGCGCCTCCAGGCAACTTCTCGCGCCAGCTCGGGTCATACCACGACGGTGCAGCTCCGTCCTTACCGCACCAACCCCAATCTGACAAAGTTTGGACGAAGCGCGTTCGGTTGTATGGCTCATAACTGCGCGGATTGAGTCCAGACGTAAAGTAGTCGGTGTCGTCAACCAGCTCGCCTACTTCCTCGGCGTCAAATCGGCAGGTCAGCACGGTCCCCGATGGATGACCGAAGTCGGGCAGGTAGACGCCCACCGTTGTCGCGTGTACGCCAGATCTGGTTACGAAGTTGAACGGATGAACAACGCGTATTCCAAGATCCGCCGACGCATCTAGCCACGCCTGTGCCATGGGGTTAGGCATACAAGAGGCGCCTAACGCCCAAGCTCAGCGACGCGCGGCAGGGATGCCGCACAGCAAAGGCACTTTATCTTCCCACCCTCACCCATCTGCGCTCTCCGAAGCTAGCCCGCGCGTGCGCTGCAGCTTGTTGTTTGGCGGCACACCGCCTCGGTTCAAAAAGGTATCTCGACCCGTCCCAAGCCGCCTCGGCTAAGTTCTCGAGATCAAGAAACTCCTTTGCAACTGCGGCGGCGCCCGCTGCATCGCTCGGCTTAGGAAATAGGTTGTCTGGCACGACGATGAGACCGATGAAACGAACGGATCCGGAAGCATCGAACGGAATGGCGACCCCATCGAGGTCGTTGAATCCCTGGAGGTCAAATTTGCCACCTATGTGGACTCGCAATAGATCTTCTCGCTCATGAGCGATTTCAAGGCGGCTGAGCTTCACGTCGTGATGACCGGACAGATAAAGCGATGCCTCAATCAGATTGCGATGCGGTAGCTCACTTAGGCTGACCCGACCCAGTGCTGGCCAGTTACGCGTTGGTAGCGTCACCCAATCGCACAGAAGCGATGTCTCCCACTCCTCTTCTCCCCAGACGATCGGGGCGCACTCAAGAATGAAGTTCCAAAACAGTCCGCGCTTCAAACCCGCTCTTGGATTCTCAAAGACGTGCGCGTAGCACTCACCGCCAACGCATCGAATGTCGTTACCGCGAATCCCCACGATTGCCGCCTAACGGTTTCGCTGAGCGCCGCGCGCATAGGCTTTAGAGGCGGGCACTTTATTTGTCACGCGTGCGCTCCAGCGAATTGTTAGAGGTCGCCT
>CAZPJE010000223.1:0-4743 GCA_964586725.1 uncultured Steroidobacteraceae bacterium
TGGCCTTGTAGGGCTTCAGCACATCGTCGCCGAGCCCGAATCTGGCGTGCAGGAAGGCCTGGTTGTCCTTGCTGGCGGCGTAGAGGTCTTGCACCAGACCGATGAGGCCGGCGCGGTCGAAATCGGCGAGCTTGGCCTTGACATCGCCCCAGGACGGGGCGCTCTTCTTGGAGACCGCCATCAGTGAAGCACCCGCGCCCCGCCGCCCACGCCGGCACTGTAGATGTGCGCAAACACGGCGCCTGCCTTCAGGTTGATCTCGTCGGCGTCATAAGCCCCGGCCGGCAGGTTCTCGAACAGGTGCTTGATGATCTCGGCCTTCACCTGGGCCTGTGCCGTCGCCTTCTCTCGCCAATGGTCGATCTGCAGCTTGCCGCTGGTCAGCTTGTCCAGGAGCTCACGCGCCACCTTCTTGATGGCCTCGCGATCGCCTTTGGTGAGCGACTCCTTTTGCAGCAGGCCGAACACGGCAAGCTGGTCCTCGTTGTCCAGCCCTTCGCGCAGGTAGCGCTTCTCCTCTTCGCTGCACTCGTCATTGAAGGCGAAGAGGTCGTCCATCACCTTCTGAATCTCAGCGGCGTCCTTGTCCTTGTTGTATTCCTGCACGATCTCCTGATAGCGCTCGTAGAGGTCCACCCGGGTCGGGTTGCGCGCCACCATGGCCGCCAGGCGTTCTTCGATCTTCTCCATCAGGTTCATCGCCACAACGTTCTTGAACGGCGTCTTCTCGAACTCGGCCCGCAGGCGAGAGAAGTCAATGTTGGAGAGGTCGTAACGCGGTGCGGGCTGGTTCGCGGGCAAGCGCGCAGCCTGATCGTCGGCGGTCAGTGCGGTGTCGACCACGTCGTACAGGTCTTGCAGCAGGCGGCTGACGTCGGGTGCGACGCGCGCGTCCTGCAACTTGTTGTGGATCGCCGTGACGGCGCTCTCTTCGGCGTCGAAGTCGAACAGCCCCGGATGCGGGAACAGCCCGCGATGTCGCGCCTCAACGTCTTCGACGATGACCTGGAACGTCTTTCGACGTTCATCGCTCTCGCACAGCAGATTCACCGCCTGAAGAATCCGCTGCTGCTGGTCGAAGCCCTTGGCTGCGATCAGCGCATCCAGGTCGAAGCCGAGATCGGTGAGGAAGTGGCGCGCCGCCTGGAGGCTGTTGGCGTACTCGGCCAGAGCCTCGGCATCATCGCGGACAGTGTCCTGCTCGGCTTCGCCTTTGCCGGTGCCGGCACGATCGCCTTGTGCAAAGGTCGCCAGCGCCCGCCGAAGGCTCTTGATCATGCCGTTGTAGTCGATGATGAGCCCGTGCTTCTTGCCGCCGCCAACACGATTGACGCGGGCAATCGCCTGCATCAGCGTGTGGCCTTGCATCGGCTTGTCCAGGTACAGCGTCGCCAGGCACTTCACGTCGAAGCCGGTCAGCCACATGGCGCAGACGATGCCGATGCGGAAAGGGGTGATCCACCTTCTTGAACTCCTTCTCCAGGTCGCGCTTGACCATCTTCTCGCGGTGCGGCGTGATGTCCAAGGGTTCGTCCCTGAGGTTCCGCCACTTCGCGAACTCGGCCACTTCACCCTGCTCCTGAGAAACCACCACGCAGCACTCGGTAGCCTTCATCCACTCGACATGCTCACGGCGTTGTTTCAACAGACCCGACGGCGCCTTGCCCTTCGCGGCGAACAGCGCTTCTTCGACCGCGACAGCCGCCTCAAGTTGAGCGGCCTTGTCGCGCCACTTGGCCATGATGAGATCGTGCATCTTCACGCACGTGATCTTGTCGAGGAAGACCACCAGGGCCTTACCGCCGCCGTTCTCCACGACACGCCATCGCTGATGGAAGTGGTCGACGAAATGCTGCGCCACCTTGTCCAGCCGCGTCGGCGCCGTGAGGATCGGGTAGTCCCGCGCCAGTTCGCGATAGAGCTTCTCTTCCTTCTCGTCCGTCCAGGGGTCTTCGAGCGTCGCAGCCTGCCGCGCGGCTTCGATATGCGCGGCGATGCGCTCGCTGACCTTGGGGTCGATGATCTTCAGCTTCTCGCCGGCGTTCTCGTAGAACAGCGGCAGCGTCGCACCGTCAGCCACAGCTCGCTGGAAGTCGTAGATCGACACGTAGTCGCCGAACATCTCGCGAGTCAGCTGCTTTTCGCCGGCATCGATCAACGGCGTGCCAGTGAAGCCCAGGAACTTGGCACGCGGCAGACCCTTGCGCATGTTCAGCGCGAGTCGTCCGTACTGGGTTCGGTGCGCCTCGTCGCTGATGACAATGATGTCCTCGCGCTCCGAGTACGGCTCGACCACACGCTCGCGGTACTTCTGGATCAGGCCGAACACATAGCGTCGGTTCTGGCCCCGCAGCATTCGCCGCAGCGCATCGCCACTCGAGGCCTGGTCGGTCTTGCTGTTGGCACGCCCGCAGTTGGTGTAGGTCGAGGCGATCTGGTCATCCAGCTCGGTGCGGTCGGTGACCACCACGAACGACCGCGCGACCGACAGCTTGCGGTGGATCTTCTCCTTGAGAAACACCATCGAATACGACTTGCCCGAGCCCTGCGTGTGCCAGAACACGCCCAGCTGCCCCGCGGTCACCTCGGCCCGAACCTTGGGGTTGGTGGACGTCAGCCGCGCGATGACGCGGTTCACGCCGAGGAACTGGTGATTGCGCGGCACGATCTTGAGCGTCTGCCCCTCGGACGCATCGAACAGGATGAAGTTCTCGACGATGTCCAGCAGCCGCTGGCGGTCCAGCATGCCTTCGAGCAGCAGCGGCAACAGGGGCTGATCCTTCTGCGGCTCGGGGTCGTCCTCATCCTGGCGCTTCCAGCGGTAGAAGTGCTCCTTGCTGGACGTGATCGACCCGTACTGCGCGTCATGGCCGTTGGAGATCACCACGAGCTGGTTCCAGTGGAACAGGTGCGGGATGGTGTCCAGATAGTCGGCGTAGTTCTTCTTCTCGAGCAAGCGAATGCGCGCCACCCTCAAAGCGTTGCGACAGAAACTGCATCAGCGCAGACACGAGCCGGTCCCTGTGATCGGCAACTGGCTACGCCGCGTGGTTCAGGGCTACTTCAACTACCACGCAGTCCCGGGGAACAGCCACCGCCTGAGCTGACTTGGCCAGCGAGCGCAACCGCGTGAGGTTGTACGCGGTCATTGTCAGCGTCAGCAACTGGTCGACTTTCTTCAGGCCGCGCACCATCACCTGGCGCAGCGGTCCCACCGTCTTTCCCCAGCCAAAGCACTGCTCGATGCACTTGCGCTTTCGTTGGCTGATCGCGTAACCCGCGTGCCGCGTCGTGCGCGCGTCGATCGCACTACCGCCGCTGCGCGCCGTGTTGCGCGCCACATGCGGCGTCACGTTCATTTCGCGGCATGCTTTCACGAAGCCGCGCGTGTCGTACGCCTTGTCAGCACCTACCGTGATCCGTTTGCCCGTGGCGGCCACATCGGCCAGCATCTGCGCGGCAACGTCACGCTCTGCGTAACCGTCGCTTTGGCTGGCGTGCACGTTGACCAGCAGCCATGCTCTCGACGGTGCTGGGCAGCCCGCGCGCCATCGCGGTGAACATCGAGATCATGCGCACCTTCGTGCGGGTGCGGGCGCTGGCCGCAACGCATGGCGACCTGGCCAAGCGGCTGGCGGAACTCGAAGAGAAGACCGAAGCCCCGGCCATGAACCACGACACCTTCAGCCACAACACCCGAGCCCAGCTCAAGAAGGTGTTCGACGTGCTGCGCGAACTCATGACGCCGCCCGATCCGCCCAAGCGGCCTATCGGGTTCATCAACCCCGAGGACAAGGGCAGCAAGAAGACCTCGGGGGCAAAAGGCAAGACGTGACCCCGAGGCGAGGCCTGCAAGTCCTGCGTTCAAGGCAAAGCAGCAATGGTGCGGCTGTGTCGCGCACGAAGGATCAGGTACACCAGCCAAGTCAGCGCGAATCCTGCGTTAACCAGCGCACCTGCCTGAATCCCTGACTGGGATCCCCCTTGAACAACAAGGCTCCAGGCCGAGTGAACAAGTAACACAACCACCGCGACATAGGAAACCCGAGCGAGTGAGCCAGTGATCGGCGTGAATACCAAGGCGCAGAGGGATCCGATGACAACTAGCGCTTGGATGAGGCCGGTCGGCAGCAGGTTAGATGACCAAAAGGCCAGAGCAAGCAACTCGGTCAGCAACGGCCAAGCAGCTGTGGCGATTCGGAGAGCCAGATCAAAAAGGCGCAGCATGTTCACTTCTTGCAGTTGTCGCAGCCTTCTTTCTGGGCTCGCTCGTAGGCCTGCCTACTTGTCTCAGTCTGCATTGCCCCGTAGTACCTTCGAGCCGCCCACTGACAGCCGGCTGGGTTTCCGCTCCTGGAGCATGCAGCCAGCAAGTCCTTAAGGAAGTCGTTGTCGCACTGGCCTTTCGGTTTACGGCAAGTCTCGTAGCACTGATCGTGCTTGCGGCAGGCTGGAACGAAATCTGCTCGACGGAAACCGTCCGGAACCATTAAGTCATTGCCGGCTGTACCACAGCCCCAGCCAAGCGGATTGCCGTCGGGCCGATTTGGCGGTGGTAGACCAGTCCATTCTTCTGGGTTCAGCCCTCGCGGATCTACCTTCATCGTCGGCTGGCTCTCGACGTAGGCATACGTGTTGATGCCACCTTCGAGCCCGATGGGATCTGACTGAGCGTATCTGCCGATCCTCGGATCGTAATCCCTGAAGTAGTTGTAGTGCAGGTTGGATTCGACGTCGTAGAAC
>CAZPJE010000224.1:0-2112 GCA_964586725.1 uncultured Steroidobacteraceae bacterium
CCTCGAGGTAGTCCAGCAAGGTGTGAACGGGCACGCGCGTACCGGCGAAAACCGGTGTGCCGCCCATCATGTCTGCCGACGCCGAGAGGACGCTGTCTGCCATGCGCCTACGTTACCTCGGGCGGGAACGCCTGTCCAAGTCGGCCTCTAACGGTTTTTCTGAGCGCCGCGCGCACAGGTGTTTTCATTGGCACTTTATCGTCCCCGCGTCCGCTCGAACGAGTTGTTAGGTGTCACGCCACAAACCTTGTGCGCATGGTCTCGAAATCTTCGAGGATCAAGAATCCGGGCACTTCGCCAGCTACTGAGCCTCCGATCAGGGGAACATCTGACTCGAAGCGAAGAGGAAAGACTCGCGATTGCGAAGTTTTACCGAGGAGCGAATAGCTCTTGGCGATATGCTCTGGCGGAGGAGCGATCGTTCCGCACCAGAATGAAACCTGCCCGCCAGGTACTACTACCGCTGGTTGAAGGGTGCCAAGGTCAGTCTCACCCTGGACCGGCGGAGTGACGTACCCCTTAAACCGCGTGCCATCGGAGAGAGTCAGTGAGGCGCGAACGATGAACATTCCCTCTGTCGGGTCGAGCGGTCCGCTTGTCTCGAAGGGGCGAACGGTAGCCTCGTCCTGTCCTTCCTCACCTTCCTCATCAAGAGCGAATTCCCACACTGGGAACCGCTCCAAGTCATCCGGCGTAAGTTCGTAAACCTGTCGTCGAAAGCGTGCGGTGCTCACTAGTAGCACCTAATGTTCGAGCTAAGCTGTCCGCGGAGGCAGGCGCTGTTAGCCTGGTACGCGATGATGCACCATGTGCCGCGGACCAGGCTTACAGCGCGTGCCATAGCGGGTCAGCTTGAGCGAGGGGTTAGGCAGCACTGCTCAAGGGTGCTGCAGGCTTCCAAGGAGCGCGAGGACGCCTACAGGAAGAAGTAGTGTCCATTGAGGGAAGCGAAACCACCCTCGCGGATTGGCAAGAACCATGGTCACGAAGAGGAAGACAAAAGCGAAGAGCAGCCAGAGGATTCCAAGAAACTGAGCCAGGCTTTTCTCTTTGATGAGGTCCACACCGACGAGTAGAAGCGCAATACTCGTTAGACCCAACGCCGCGGTGACCATGTGCCAGCACGCATACATCGTGAGCCTAACCTCCTCAGACACTTGGGATCTCAGTAGTGGCGCAGCGACTTCCCTGCCTCCAACGAGTGCGTGGATTAAGGTGGTGGCGCCAGCGATGAAGGCGGATGCGAGGATGAGCCAGTTCATGGGGTTGTGTGAGCGGAACTCGAGGGCTGGAGACGAGAGCAGGTACTGGTTGTGCTGCCTAACGTTCGAGCTAAGCGGGCGCCAACGGCAGGACGCCAGGCCCGGACTCGCGAAAATGTACCGCGTACTGCCAGACCGGGCTTGGTGGCTTGCCGTTGGTGCTCCGCTTGAGCAAGGGGTTGGCAGTCACTTTTTGTTGTCGCTATTGCTCATCGCGTATGACGTTGTAAAGAAAATCTGCTGCGATGAAGTCGTTAACAGCATTTTTGTCGCAGAGAAGGTTGCGTGATTTTCCGCCACTTGTGGTCACATTGATTCCATTCGATATCCGAGTTCTTACCCAATTCCCGGCGTCGTCAGACTCGTTAACCTCCTCCCAGTAAATGTTGTACTTGTTACGCTCAATACTGAAAGTGAGCTCATAAAGAAGATACCCCGCGCTGTTGCTGTATGTCCTTTCGTACAGAAACTGGTGTTTTTTGAAGAGTCCCTGCTTTGGGAAGACTAGTTCGAGTTTTCTGGGGGCACCAAACCTGTATTGAAGGTTTTGTGCCTCCAACGGCTCAGGCCCGACCTTGCAGACCGAAACAATTTTCATGGAGTCGGCGAGTTTGCAGTTAAAAATGATTCGCTCTTCACTATCGCAGTGCGTTTCAATGGCAAATGCATTCCGGGTCATAACGGCTAGAAACAACAGAGAGAGCGCGATACGTATCTTCCCCATGGAATTGTCTCGGCTCGTGTTGACGCTAGCGAAGAAGCGTTGATGGCAGAGTACCAAAGGCATGACGGCTAACGCCCTAGCTCAGCGCATTGCGGCATGGATGCCGCACAACGAAGGCACTTTATC
>CAZPJE010000225.1:0-1605 GCA_964586725.1 uncultured Steroidobacteraceae bacterium
CGATCTTGCTCGGCGGCTGGGGCCAGCTCCCGCACCCGACCATCGAGGCCGAGGCCGGCGCGGGCAACGCGCCTGCCATGCGCGGAACGGCGCTGCTGGTTGTCACCGATGAGGATTTGACCGACCTCCGTGGTGCGATCCCAGCCTATCAGTTCGAGGTCGGCGCCTCGGTGTGCCCGCAAGTTCCCGGTGACACGCAGCGCGACACGTTCGAAGCCACGCACCCTGACGCGACGATTCGCGCGACTGCTGACGGCGTCTATGCCACAAGCGGGCCGATTGGCACATTTTCAGGGCAGAGCGTCCAGTTCCTAGACCTGAGCAACGCGCTGACCAGCGTTTCTGACCGAGGCTATACAGGAGGCAGCGTCCCGGCGCCGGGCTCAAACGCGGAGTTCTTCTCTGGCAGTGCTGAGCGGCTTGTTTTCTCCGAGGACGGAAACAGCGGCGTGTGCGGGCTGTTTGACGCTGGCACATGGCGCGCCTACCTGTACCCCAACAACACCGTTCCGGACGGTTGGTTTTTCAATGCGCTGCAAAATCGAAGCGACTGCGTCTGGTGGAGTGATACTCACGTATTCCTTTGCTTCACTACATCGTCGGCCACGCCCGCAGCCAATGATGCCGCGTACCGAATCTATCGATGGCCACTGACCGCGACGGGCGCGAAGGTTTTGCCTGATGCAACAAGCATCCGACTGAACACCGGCGTCCCTGCGCCAAACATGCTCTTCCATCGCGACCGCGAAGGAAACATTCACGCATACAGCGTTGAGGACAATCTCTGGAGGATCTTCAGCGCCGACCTCGGGCTGATTAGCTCCTTCAGTCCGCCGACCGCTGTCGGCCGCCCCATCGGCGCTGATGGGTTGTATTTCTTCCACAGCGGCGTCTCTACGTTGGTTCCGGGGCAGAGCGCGCTGTTTGTCCGCCGAAAGTCGGATTGGTCGCTCGCGCAAGAGATTCAGCTCCCGTATTTCAATGGCGCGCTCTATCAGGGATCGATCAATTGGGGGCTGTCCTTCAACGACTCGACTATCGTCGTGCAGGCGCGAAACCGCGCCGTGACGATCGACTATGTCGGCGACTGCGGAACGCCGACCGAAGGCAACCAGTCCAGCCTCGCAGCCATTGTTTCGGCCATCTGCGCTGACGCGAAGCTCCAGCCGAGCCTTGTCGATGTGAGCGCGCTTCCGGCGATTGGTGTCCCCGGCTTCGCCACCTCGCCCGACTACACGGCGGCCTCGGCGATTCAAGAGCTTTCGAAAATCTACTTCTTCGATCCGCAGGATGCCGATGGCCGCATCCGGTTCATCCCGCGTGGCGGCGACTTCCGCGCCATCCTCACCGAGGACGAGTTCGTCGACGGCGAGAACGAGCCTGAGGCGGACACCACGCGCGACAGCATCAGCGTGCCGCGCCTGCTTCACCTCAGCTACTTCGACGTCGAAGGCGGGCAGGGCGCCGACAAGCAATTCAGCGAGCGCCAGATCAGCCCGCGCACCGACGCGCCGACGGTACTGAGCACGCCTGTCGTCCTCGACGCCGAGACGGCGGCGAAGTCGCTCCGCGTGCAGCACCAAGTGATGGAAGAAGAGCTGCGCG
>CAZPJE010000226.1:0-9793 GCA_964586725.1 uncultured Steroidobacteraceae bacterium
CTTGGCAATCGCGCCGATGCCCATGACGGCGAAGCCGGCGATCGCGAGAAGGACAGGAAGGTCTTGCATGGAGTGCACCCACCGGAAAATCGATGTCGACATCGTGTCGGAGCAGGGCGGTTCGGGCTTTCAAGAATCGCCTGTCGTTCCGCGCATCTGGGGGTCCGGCGCGTGCGCTGTACGTTGGCCCGGGGCTGTCGTCTGTGGCGACGCATGGCCGCCGTGATGCGCACCATCGCTGCCGGCGGCAAATTGACCGAAACGGCTCACTCCGCCGGCTTTTCGAGTTCAGCGCATATCAGCAGCACGTTCAAGCGCATGTTCGGCTGTCCGACGACATCTCCATGCCTTCGCCGAGGGTCTCGAGCATGCGGACTCGACCGGCAGCCCCAGGCGCTGCGACTCGCTGGCCGCCGCGCAGGACGCGGAGTTCTGGCGGTTCAACTGGCGAGCCAACCGGGCCGCGCTGCCGGCCCTCGTGCCCATCCGCCTGCAGCCGGGACCAGAGCCTCCAAGTGTCCAGCGGTCAAAGGCTATGGCTCTTCCGTGGGCAGGAAGGGATGGCCTGCGCTCGCAGCACCAGGCGCATGTTTTGCCCGCGCCGCACAGCACGGCGTGTTTGCGAGGATGGCGTGCGTCGCCCGGACCCGGAATCCGTCGAACGTGTCGAGTAGTCCGCTTTGATCAACCCGAAGATCGAGTATTCACGCGTTTCGGGGAACTGGGATGCGCCTGGGTCTTCCGGATCCTCGGGGCGAACGAGCACGGCAAAGCCGTGCGACGCAAGCAACTGCGCCGGGATCAGCGCTCAGATGGCCCTGGGCAGCGCCTCTGCCAGGAAATCATAGACCGCCTTGATTCGCTTGCTGGTTCGGACCTCCTTGTGGACAGCTAGCCAAACCGGGAAGGGTTGGATCTTCAGCTTCGGCAGCAACGGTATGACCGCGGGATCCGTTCGGATCTGGTGCTCGCTGACAAAGCCGATGCCCAGCCCGGCCCGTACGGCTTCCCACACGACGATCAAGTCGTCCGTCCTGAAAGCAAACTGCTCCCGTGTCACAGGGATACCTCCGGCGGCGAAGCCTTTGAGGGTCTCGTCGTTGCGGTCACCCCCAATGAGGTGGTGCTCGAGCAGGTCGGCAGGCTGGCGCGGCATGCCACGCCGACGCAGGTAATCTTGATGGGCACAAGCTCTGCGCGCCACCTTTCCGACCCTGCGCGCAATGACCGTGGCCTGCTCGGGCTGAACCATTCGTACCGCGATATCGGCCTCTCGCCGCAGGAGATTGCTTACGGCATTGCTGGCTACCAATTCCACCTGGACGTCGGGCAGCGACAGGCGCATCTGAGCCAGCAACGGAGGCAATACATAGCAGGACACTGGCTGGCTCGCCGTGATGCGCACTGTCCCTGATACCGCGTGATCAGCACCCATGACGCTGCGGGCGAGTGCATCAGCCCCAAGTTGCATGGCGCGTGCGGATTCGGCCAGTCGAAGTGCAGCCTCGGTAGGCAGCAGACCCCGTCCGGTCCGTTCGAACAGAACCAGGCCCAGCTGAGATTCCAGTTCAGTCACATGCCGACCGATGGTGGGTTGGCTCGACTGCAACTGTCGTGCGGCGGCGAGAAGACTGCCCTGCTCGAGCACGGCCAGGAATGAGCGCACAAGCGACCAGTCGAACAAGCTATTCATAAATGAAATACAGATTCCCAGAAACAAGCAATTGCGTACCGGACGAAGCCTCCACACAATAGCCGCATTTGGCCTTGCTGGTGCCCTCATGACAACCCATAGTCCACCCTCCGGCGACAACCCAAGGTCCCGCAGACTGTTTCTGGCAGCGGGGCTAGTCCTGCTCCTTCAGGGTTTCAGCCTCTTTGCGCCGATGGCCGTGCTCGGCAGCGCCATCAATTGGCCCGATAGCCTTGACTATGCGCCATCGAAGATGCTGCCGCTGCTGCGCGAGCAGTTGGACGCCGTCCGGCTGGGATACGGGCTTTACCTTGCCTATTCGCTGCTCTTCCTGGTGACCGGCGTATTGACGGTTCGCGTGGCGGCCCGGCCCGGCGCGCTCGGCGCATTGGCCTTCATCGCGATCGGAGCGGCTGCAGCCTCGGCACTCGCTCGGGCGATCGGCATCCTGCGGTGGCTGACGGGCAGCGTGGCCCTGGCCGAGGCCCATGCCGCCCCCGGACTGTCCGCGGAAGGCCGTGCGGCGATCGAGAACATGCAGGCCGCCATCAACGCTTGGGGAGGTGCCATCGGAGAGACGTTGGGCGTCGCGGCCTTCGCCTCGATCTGGGCCATTGCCGCAAGCCTTCTGATGCTGCGCGACAAGCAGGTGCCGGCCTGGGCGGGTCTGATGGGCGTCGTGGTCGGCGTCCTCGTTGCCTTTCCTGCCCTTGAACTCTTTGGTATCGCGCCGCCGGTTTCGATCGTCTTGTCCACGACGGGGATCCAGGTCTGGTTCATGGCCCTGGGGCTTCTGTTCCTATGGCGCGCATTTGGGCGGCGCGCATGAGGTTGCCGGCCGAGACCATCGGGCGTCTGGAGATCGGGGACTTCGGTGGGCCCGAATCCATCCAACCGGTGGAAGACGCAAGGATTCCATGGCGCCGCAGTTCGTGAAGCCCTACGTCAAGCGCTACGAGAACGGCGCGGCCGATGCCGAGGCGATCTGCGAGGCGGTGAATCGTCCCACCATGCGATTCGTACCGATCAAGACTGTCGGGCAGCGGGTGGCGCTCACACTTGGAACTGCTTCGAATGCAACCACGCACATCGCCCGAAAGCTCCTCGCACTCGCGTTCATGACGAGCGCGGCATGCGCAAGCGCGACGCCGCCTTACCCGGCCAGGACTCCTGACGTCGTAGGTCGGACGCTCAGCGATGAGTTGTTCCGTCTCACTGCGGACCTGCCTCGTCGCGGTTCGGTTCTGCTCCCCGGATTCGACCGTCGACACCGGGCCTTCATTGACGACTGGTCGACAGGCCTCGCTGCACTCGAGCGGAACCAGGTCGTGCTGAAGGTCCCCGCCATCGCGCCGAGCAACGCGCTTTCGCGCAGTTTCATCCAATCCGGGATGCGCCGCGCCACGCTGGACGGTGGGCCGCGCGACGGAACGTTCACCGTGTTCACGGATGTTCATGTCCTCGTCGCGGGTATCCGTCTGCCGACCGCGGACAAGGAGGTCAAAGCCCCTGCATTCGACGGTCATGCGAGTGTTCTGGCGATGTCTATGGGAGCCTTCACCGCCGAGAACGGAAATCGATGCCTCAAGGCCCTTGCCAGCGTAAACCCCAACCAAGACACCCCTCTTGAGAAATGCACTCGAAAGACATGAAGCGAGTCTCCTTCTTCCTTGCTGCAGCCGCAATGTCCGGCACCTGCACCTTCGCTCACGCACAGTTCGACTTCAACAGGCGGATCACGCCTCCCGGCGTCCTGGAAGGCGGGCGAGCCGGTGTGGTGATGCTCGTCGGACGCGAATACCAAGGTTCCGACGAGTCGCGAGTCCGAGTGTTGCCCAGCCTCGAGTACCAGTGGCGCAATGGCTTCTTCGCGGGCGTCGTCAGCGGCGTTGGCTACAACGCCTCTTCGCGACCTGACCTGTCCTATGGGGTTCGCGTGACACCCGAGTTCGGACGGCAGGAGCGCCGCAGCGAAGCGCTTCGTGGCCTTGGCGACATTGACCCCCAGTTCGACTTCGGTGCCTTTTTCAACTTCAGCCCCGCCAGGGACGTCACGCTCAGCTCTTCGCTACGATTTGGAAGCGGCAACGGGCGAGACGGTCTCGTTCTGGACCTGGGCGCCGGTTGGAGCACCAGTCTGAGCCCGAGTCTTCTGTTGGGGCTCGGCGCATCAGCCTCCTGGGCCAATGCCGCTTATCTGCAGGAGTTCTTCGGCATCGATGCGAATCAAGCCGTCCGCAGTGGCTATGCGCCGTACGCCCCGAAGTCAGGCATTCGCGATGCGCGCGTCAGCGCGTCTCTCGTCTATCGCATCGATGCGACCTGGAGCCTCACGGGCTCGGTCACGTACACCGAGCTGCAAGGGGACGCACGGACGAGCCCCATCGTTCGCGACACAGGTACGACCTCGGCCTTGGTTGCGCTCAGCTACAGCTTCTGACCACCACGCGAGCATTCCACTCGATGCGCGAGACCGCCTGCTGGAGAACCTCGCGCATCGCCTACTGACGTCAGCACCCGACGTGCTCGCGCTCGGTCGAGTTGCGCATCCCGAGGAGCGAGGCCCGCATTGTCGCCGTCGGCAGCGCGAGAAGACGCGCCCCCTTGGCCCTCGTGTAGGCGAGCGGGTCGGCCACGGCAGCGCGGTCTCGGGGGGCTCGCCCCGTCGTACCCGGGCAGTGCGGCGGCGCAACGGCTGAAGTGTGGGTGGCGCGCAGGTGGGGCAGAACCGGCACGTCTCTCGCGCGACCTATCCATGCGGGTATCGGCGGCCACCCTCACGCCCGCGAAGGACCGCCCGCAGGCGGTTCCTTCTATTCGGGAGCTCCTCGCCCGCACCGCGCCGCGCGGGCTCCGACGGTCCGGCCAGCCGCTCCCGACGGGCAGCGGGCGACGGACCAGACCGCCTTCCGTCGGCCGGGCGCGTCCCCTCGGGGAGGCGCGGGGACGAGCCCGGGCGCCGAAGGCTAACCTCGCGCGGCAGGGCGTGCGATCGACGCGCGCCCGCGGCATGGGGCGCCCCGCGGCGCCCGTCGAGGACGCGGATGCACGACGGCCCCCGAGCCTGGGCGACGATGCTGGCCGCCGCGACGTTCGCGCTCGCGGCCGGGCCGGCTTGCGTGCACGCGCAGGGGGTCTACAAGATCGTCGGGCCGGACGGACGGGTCACCTACGCCGACCAGCCCCCGTCGTCGGTCGGGCCCAACGGGCGCATCGACGTGCTGCGCGCGCCGAAGGGTCCGGCCCTTGTGCCGCCCGTGCCGGCGCCGGTCGCGTCCGTGCCCGTCGATCCGGGCTCGGCGAACGACACCGCGTCGCGTCTCGGCCGGCCGAAGGCTGCAACGACGTCGGAGCCGCGCCGCGCCGCCCAGGCGAGCGCGGATGCGACGGTGACCCCCGGCGCGCCGCCCGCCGCCCCGTCGGTCGACTCCGCGGTCGAGGCCGCGGTCATCGGCGTGCTCGACATCGAGGACGTCGTCCGGCGCACGGAATCGATCTGCGTGTCGACGCTGCCGACTTCGGCCCGACGCTACTCGGGCGCGGTCGACGAGTGGGCGCGGCGCAACGCGCGCACCGTCATGGTCGCCCGCCGGGTGCTGTCGCGCGAGTTCGACGTCGAGAAGCGCGAGCTGATCGAGGCGGGCATCGCGCGACGCAACGCCGGCCAGTTCGAGAAGATCGTCGAGTCGCCGCCTGCCGCGCGCATCGCCTGGTGCGATCGGTCGACCGCGGAGATCGCAGGCGGCCGCATGGACGTGCACGACAAGCCGAAGCTCGCCGGTCCCCTCGCCGAGCTGCCCACGCGCTGACCGGCCCGGGCGCCGCGCCCCGCGGCGAACTCGGGCGCCGAGCCCATCCGTCCGGACCCCCGGCCTATTCCAGCGTACCACCACGGGTCATCGCGCCCGTCCGCGCGCCTTCCTGATACAACGCGCTGTCCTCTGTCGGAGGAGCGAATGGTCGGGTTCGGCACGACGAGGGTGCGCCGCGCACGTTCAGGGTGCATCGCCGGTATCGGGCCCATCTCCGCTCTTGCCGGCATCGGTCTCCGGGGGCGGGATGCACCGGATCGGAACACTGAGTCCCGCTGGCACGGCCCTTGCGCCGGAATGCCCGGCGTGCTGCGACGCAAAACAATAGGAGAGCCAACTGATGCCCCGCCCGTTCCAGTCGTCCCGGTTCGCCGCCGCCTTCGCGGCCTCGGCGAGCGTGTTCGCGTTCTCGCTGGTCGCCTCGCCCGCCGTGGCGCAGGAGAAGACCCTCCGGATCGCGATGACCGCTGCAGACATCCCGCGTACCCTCGGGCAGCCCGACCAGGGCTTCGAGGGCAACCGGTTCACCGGCATCCCGATGTATGACGCGCTCACGCAGTGGGACCTGTCGAAGGCCGACGCGCCGAGCGTGCTGATCCCTGGCCTGGCGACCTCCTGGGCGGTCGACGCCAAGGACAAGACCAAGTGGGTCTTCAAGCTGCGCCCGGGCGTGAAGTTCCATGACGGTTCGGCGTTCAACGCCGACGCGGTCGTCTGGAACGTTCAGAAGGTGCTCGACAAGTCGTCGAAGCACTTCGACGCGAGCCAGGTCGGCGTGACCGCCTCGCGGATGCCGACGCTGCGCAGCGCCCGCAAGATCGACGACATGACTGTCGAGCTCACCACCAGCGAGCCGGACGCGTTCCTCCCGATCAACCTGTCGAACCTCTTCATGGCCTCGCCCGTCCACTGGGAGGCGAAGTTCAAGGCGGTGCCGGCGAGCGTCACCGACAACGTCGAGCGCGCCAAGCAGGCCTGGGTCGCGTTCGCGGCCGACGCCTCGGGCAGCGGTCCGTTCCGGATGACCCGCTTCGTGCCGCGCGAGCGGCTCGAGCTTGCCGCGAACAAGGGCTACTGGGATCCGAAGCGCGTGCCGAAGATCGACAAGGTCGTGATGGTGCCGATGCCCGAGGCGAACGCCCGGACCGCGGCGCTGCTGTCGAACCAGGTCGACTGGATCGAGGCGCCCGCGCCCGACGCGATGCCGACGATCTCGCAGCGCGGCTTCAAGATGTACTTCAACCCGCAGCCGCACGTGTGGCCGTGGCAGCTGTCGTTCGCCGAGGGCTCGCCCTGGCTCGACAAGCGCGTGCGCTACGCGGCCAACCTGTGCGTCGACCGCACGGGCCTGCTGAAGTTGCTGGGCGGGATGATGGGCGTGCCGAAGGGCACGGTGCCCCCGGGCCATCCGTGGTGGGGCAACCCCAAGTTCGACATCCGCTACGATCCGACCGAGGCGAAGAAGCTGATGGCCGAGGCCGGCTACGGCCCGAACAAGCCGCTCAAGGTCAAGGTGCAGATCTCGGCGTCGGGCTCGGGCCAGATGCAGCCACTGCCTATGAACGAGTTTGTCCAGCAGTCGCTCAAGCAATGCGGGTTCGACGTCGAGTTCGACGTGATCGAGTGGAACACGCTGTTCACCAACTGGCGTCGTGGCGCGAAGGACCCGACGGCGAACGGTACGAACGCGATCAACGTCAGCTTCTCGGCGATGGACCCGTTCTTCGCGATGGTGCGCTTCACCAGCTTGAAGACCTTCCCGCCGGTGTCGAACAACTGGGGCTACTTCGGCAACGAGGAGATCGAGAAGCTGATCACCGATGCGCGCAACACGTTCGACGACAAGAAGCGCGACGAGGCGCTCGCGAAGCTGCACGCGCGGATCGTCGACGAGGCGCCGTTCGTGTGGATCGCTCACGACGTGGGCCCGCGCGCGATGAGCACGAAGGTCAAGAACGTCGTGCAGCCCCGTAGCTGGTTCATCGACATCGCGACGATGACGATGGACTGACCCGGGTCGCCGCGCCCCGGCCGCGAGGCCGGGCGCGCGTCGATGCGGCCCGCCGGGTGCCCGGCCCGCCGGGTGCCCGGTCCGTCCGACGCGCGGCGGGCGTTCCGCGGCGGGGTCCGCCCCGTCGTGCCTCCTGAATGCGCCTCCCGCCGCTTACGGACCGCTCCGTGCTTGTCTACCTGTCCCGCCGGATCCTCTACACCCTGCCGATCATGCTCGGCGTGGCATTGGTGTGCTTCGCGCTCGTGCATCTCGCGCCCGGCGACCCTCTGGTCTCGGTGCTGCCGCCCGACGCGTCGGCCGAGCTGCAGGCGCAGATGCGCACACTCTACGGCTTCGACCGCTCGTACCCCGCGCAGTTCGCGAGCTGGATCGGCCGGGCGGTGCAGGGCGACCTCGGCACCTCGATCGCCACCGGCCGAGCGGTCACCTCGGAGGTCATGAAGGCGGTCGGCAACACGCTGATCCTCTCGGCGGTCGCGACCGCGATCGGCTTCTTCTTCGGCTGTCTGTTCGGCTTCGTCGCCGGCTACTTCCGTGACTCGTGGGCGGACAAGGCGGCGTCGTTCCTCTCGGTCATCGGCGTGAGCGTGCCGCACTACTGGCTCGGCATGGTGCTGGTGATCGTCTTCGCGGTGCAGCTCAACTGGCTCCCCGCCACCGGCGCCGGCCCCGGCGGCTCGGGCGACTGGGCCTGGGACTGGGCGCACATCCGGCACCTGATCCTGCCGGCGGTCACGATGAGCGTCATTCCGATGGGCATCATCTCGCGAACCGTCCGTGCTCTGGTCGCCGAGACGCTCGCCCAGGAGTTCGTCGTAGGCCTGCGCGCCAAGGGCCTGACCGACGTCGGTGTGTTCCGCCACGTCGTCAAGAACGTCGCACCCACCGCGCTCGCGGTGATGGGCCTGCAGCTCGGTTACCTGCTCGGCGGCTCGATCCTGATCGAGACGGTGTTCTCGTGGCCGGGCACCGGGTTCCTCCTGAACAGCGCGATCTTCCAGCGCGACCTGCCCCTGCTGCAGGGGACGATCCTGGTGCTCGCGATGTTCTTCGTGCTGTTGAACCTCATCGTGGACATCGTGCAGAGCACGTTGGATCCTCGGATCTCGCGGAGCTGACGCCATGAACGTCGCGGTCGACGAGTCGAAGATCCCGGGGCCGATCTTCGAGCGCAGCCCCGGTTACTGGACGAGCGTGTTCCGGCGCTTTCGGCGCGATCCGGTCGCGGTCGCTGCCGCGCTCGTGGTGCTCGGGCTGCTCGCGCTCGCGGTATTCGGGCCGTGGCTCACGCCGGCCGATCCCTACAAGTCGTCGATGCTGAGCCGCCTGAAGCCGATCGGCACCGAGGGCTATCTGCTCGGCACCGACGAACTCGGCCGGGACATGCTGTCGCGGCTGATCATCGGTGCGAGGCTGTCGCTCTTCATGGGCATCACGCCGGTGCTCTGCGCCTTCGTCATCGGCACCGGGCTCGGCCTGCTCGCCGGCTACGCGGGCGGCACGATCAACACGGTGATCATGCGCACGATCGACGTGTTCTATGCGTTCCCGTCGGTGCTGCTCGCGATCGCGCTGTCGGGTGCGCTCGGGGCGGGCATCTTCAACGCGCTGCTGTCGCTGACGATCGTCTTCGTGCCGCCGATCGCACGCGTGGCCGAGAGCGTGACGACGCAGGTGCGCACGCGCGACTTCGTCGAGGCGGCGCGCGCCTCGGGGGCGGGCGCGTTCACGATCGTGCGGGTGCACGTGCTAGGCAACGTGCTCGGGCCGATCTTCGTCTACGCGACCAGTCTGATCGCGGTGTCGATGATCCTCGCCTCGGGCCTGTCCTCCTCGGCCTGGGCGTCAAGCCGCCCGAGCCGGAGTGGGGCCTGATGCTGAACACGCTGCGCACGGCGATCTACACGCAGCCCTGGATCGCGGCGCTGCCGGGCGTGATGATCTTCATCACCTCGATCTCGTTCAACACGCTGTCCGACGGACTGCGTTCGGCGATGGACGTCAAGCAATGAGCGAGGCTGCCGAGAAGAAGCCCCGTCCGCTGATCGAGGTCCGCGGGCTGGTCAAGCACTTCCCTCTGAAGGGCAAGAAGTCCGACGACGGCCGCCCGGCGGTGGTCCGTGCGGTCGACGGCATCGACTTCACCGTGTACGAGCGCGAGACGCTCGGCGTGGTCGGCGAGTCGGGCTGCGGCAAGAGCACCGCGGCGCGACTGCTGATGCGGCTGCTCGACCCGAACGCCGGCGAGATCATCTTCGACGGCATGGCCGTCGG
>CAZPJE010000227.1:0-12379 GCA_964586725.1 uncultured Steroidobacteraceae bacterium
CATCGGGACCTTCTTGATGGGGATGGTCGTCGCTTCCTGCACGCGACCGATGGTGTCGTGCGTGGGGATGACACCCACGCATCCCCAAGGTGCCGTTTTCAGGCGCTGAAGCTGCCCCGAGAAGTCAATCCCGAGCGCCTCACAGGCGGGCCTGAGCAGGAGAACCGCGTCGTCCGGGGTGGTGCCGACGACCTGCAGCTTGTCCCCGTAGAAGTCCACCGTCGTGATCTCGTTCACGACGCCTCCCCGAACAGCGCCTCCGAGGCGATGCCCGCGGTCTCCGACTCCTCCGTCACAGCGAGGACCCGCTCCAGTGCCCGTCGGTAGTCCTTGACCTTCTCCTTCAACCGGACGTTCTCCGCCTGCCCCTCGGCGATGTCCTTGCGGATGGGCGCGAGCGCCTCCTCGAGCCGCTTCTGGGCCAGCTTCCAGTCCGGGCCGTTGAGCGCGGCGGTCATCTCGGAGGCGTTCGACCGGGCCGCGGCGGTGTCGAAGGTGCCCGGCTTCTGGTAGTCCGGGTGGTCGTGGCCGGTCGCCTCGGCACAAGCCTCCCGCCACGCCTTTGATTCTGTCGCCACGCCGGGATCCTCCCTCTTTCCGAAGGTTTGCTCCCAGCGGCGCGCCTGGTCCTCTTCATCGAGGCCGGGGGTTTCCCCGACAGAAAACGACCCCTGCAAGAACTTGGTCATCGAAAAATCCTCCTTCTAAGAGTGTGCTTCGGGAGGGAGCCTAACCCCGCGAAAGTACGCAAGTCAACCCTTGCGGAATTTGCAGATTTTGGAGAATTTGCATCTCTGGGGTTACTTCTAAAAGAGTGTACCTCTTGCATCTTTTTGAGAATCTTGTAGGTCGGAGGAATGCCGCGTCGCAAGATTCAGATCGGGCCTCCTTCGGCTCTCGACATCTTCTCCAAGGCGATGCAGATCACCTTGCCGAAGGACCTCGCGCACCAGGTGGCGATGTACCACTCGGCGCTGGAGCAAGCCGGCGTGGTCGGCACGCCGCGGGACACGCTTCGCGAGCTGATCGCGCTGGGGCTCACGAACGGAGACCCGGCCTCGCTGGAGAAGAACGACCGGGTGCAGTCGCTTTTGACCCACAAGCGTTGGTTTCTCACGAAGGCCCACCGCTTCGCGGACGACCTCCAGCGCGAGATGGAACTCGAGCTGGGCCTGAACCCGTCGAAGCCGAGCAGAGGGTAGCCGATGCCTGTCATCGAGAAGGAAGAGATCGTCGTCAGCACGGCCGACCGCAACGAGAAGGGCCTGCAGATCGACGCCGAGGAGCGCCCGGCCGAGCTGCAGATGCAGACCGCCATCCCGGTCTCGGTCGGCGGCACCGACAACGTCGTCGGCAGCCTGGGCAACGGCTCGGGCGTCACCATCGAGGGCACCGCGCTCACGTTCGCCTCGGGCATGTCGCATCAGTGCTACCTGTGCGCGCACTTCGACCAGCACCTCTTCCGGCGCTGGAAGGAGAAGATGGAGCTCTCCCCGGACATGGAGGAGCGCAAGCAGGTCAACTTCCTGCGCGCCGAGGTGCTCGGCAGCGGCACGGCGTCGCAGGGCCCCGACGGCGACGTGGACGTGGAGCAGGTGCTGATGAGCGAGTTCGGCGTCTGCCGCGCGCACTCCGAGATCTACAAGGACACCATCGTCGTCATGAAGAACAGCGGCTGCCCGGACTACCCGGGGCCGGCCGGCGAGAAGCTCTCGGACAGCTTCAAGCCGAAGGACCGGGAGTCCCTCGCCGAGAGCGAGGACATCCGGTCGAGGATCCTCTCCGCCGCACAGGGCCAGGTGCGTCGCAAGACGACCCGCGTGCCCCTCACCGTCTTCCAGCCGAAGAAGCCCTAAAGGAGGGCCACCCGATGCGCTTTTCGTTCCTGCGAAACACGTTCTTCTCCGTCCTCGCCTTCACGCTCCTCCTCTTCCTGCCCGCCGTCGCGCTGGCCCAGGTCGTCGCGGATCCGACGGTGACCTTCGACCAGCTCGTCCAGCAGGTCTTCGGCACCGTCAACACCTGGAAGACCGCCGGCTGGCTCGCCGGTGCCATCGCCCTCGTCAACGTCCTGATGAACGTCTTCAAGTGGCCGGTGGTCGCGGACTTCCTCGCCAAGCAGAAGATCGGCTGGTGGTTGCGGCCCGCCATCGCGGTCCTCCTCGGCATCGTGAGCGGCGTGTTCTCGAACCTGGTGGGCGGCACCGGCATCGGGCTCTCCATCCTCATCGGGTTGGTGTCCGGCCTCGGCTCGACCGGCTTCCACGAGCTGATGACCATGTGGAACACCAAGACGCAGGCCGAGCGCGGGGTGGGCTCGCTGATCATCGACGCGGTGACCAACGCAGGCACGACCGCCACGGTGGACAAGGACGGCGGCGCGATGCAGGCCGGGCCCGTCGTGGACCTCCAGGCGAAGCTCGCAGCCATCACGGCGCTCCCCGTCGAGGCGCGGCTGGCGGCCCTCTCCGAGCTGGGAAAGAAGGCCTAGATGCGCGCGGGGGCCCTGCTGCTGGTGGTGGTCTTCGTCGGGTGCTCCTCGGCCCCCGTGCGTGTTGCCTCCTCGACGGCGGCGCTCTCCGCCGTCGAGGTGCCCGCCCCGGAGGTCTGGCCTGCGAAGGCCGGCACTCCAGCCCCGACGGACGGGCTCCATGTGAGCGAGAAGCGGTACACCGAGTTGATCCAGGCCGAGGCGAAGGCCTCGACGTGCCTGCTCCCCTCTTCCAACGACCTGAAGCCCGGCGGTGCCTGCCCCGAGCCCACCCTCAAGCCGGCCACGATGTTCTGGGCTGGCGCGGCGGTGGGAGCGGTGGTGACCGCGGTAGCCACCGGGGTCCTGATCTACGGGGCCATTGAGGTCGTCAAGGCAGCGAAATGAACGCCACGATGCAGGACAAGCTGATCGCCGCAGGGGTCGTCGCACCGCCAGCGCCCAAGACGCCCCCACCCTCGCCGCCTCCGCGTCGGGAGGTGAAGCTGATCAACCCGGTGCCCCGCGAGGCCAAGCAGAGCGCGCTCTCCGAGGCGCAGGGCGCTGACGAGCGCACGTTCGACCTGGTGCACCACGACTACGTCGAGAAGCGTCGGAACCGGGACGGGGTCGAGTTCGAGCGCCGGACGCTCGTCTACGAGCGGTACACCTACAAGTCCGGGCGGCTGGAGGCCTACCTGTACTCCGACCCGCGCATGGGCCTGACCGCCGAGGAGCGCGAGATCATGTTCGGGTCCGCGCGCACGCAGCGCAAGACGAAGGAGTAGTCATGCCGATCCCCGCCGCCCGCCTCTACTTCTTCTACCAGACCGGGTGCCCGGCCTGCATGAGCGCCGAGCCACAGTTGTCGAAGTTCTCGTGGAAGCACCCTCACCTGATGGTGATCCGCAGGAACGTCGCCAAGAGCGGCACCATCGCCGACTTCGACCCGCAGGGCACGCCCGCCTACCTGCTGATGGTCGAGGGCAAGCCGGTCTGGCGGCACGAGGGCCTGCTGCTCGAGGCGCAGCTCCAGAAGATGTGGGGCCAGGCGCTGGCGGGCGAGGTGCCGGACCCCATCGAGGACGACGAGGACGACGAGGACGCGTACCCCAAGGGGCGCAAGGGGCACGAGGACGAGAAGGACGACAAGGAAGACGCCAAGGACGAGGAGGAGGAGTGATCCCGCTCGCGTTCTGGTTCCTCGTGGCCTTCGGGCTCTGCTACGTCGTCGGCCACGCCAAGGTGAGCCTCGGCGTGCGCGAGTGGCTGGCGAGCCACCGCCGGCTACGGACGGTCGTGGAGCTCATCGAGTGCCCGGCCTGCCTCGGCTTCTGGCTGGGGCTGGTCGGGGGCCTGTGCTGGCCCTGGTTGCTGCCCGTCGGATACCCCCAGTGGGCGAGCGCGCCGCTGCTGGGACTTGCCACCAGCGCGAGCGGATACATCCTAGGCCGAGCCACCGGCTGGATCTCCGAGGACTGAAGCCATGACCATTCACAGCATCAACGGCGGGTCGGTTGGACCGACGCCGCCCCCACCGAAGCTCTGCCCGCTCACGCTCACCGCCCGGTCGTCAACGCTCACCGGCGACTCCATCGCGGCCGCGCCCTGCCTCGGCGACGCCTGCATGGCGTCGGTACCGGTGACCGACGAGCAGGGCCGACCGGTCGGTACCGGCTGCGCGCTCTGCCTCGGGCCGCAGACCATCAACAACGTGGCGGGGCAGCTCGGCACGCTGACGGGGCTCGTCCAGCTCGGGCTGCGCGCGCAGGGTCTCATCCCGATGCCCCACCCCATCCCCAAGCAGAACGTCTAAGGAGGCTTCATGGACCCCGTCGTCAACAAGAACCCGACCATCGAAGAGGTCCTCACCGTCATCTCCAAGACGGCGAAGGACACCGGCGTGGACGACTTCCGCATCCGCGTCCAGCGCCGCCGCACCGCAGGCGGGATGCCCGAGCAGGTGCTCACGATGGACGGCGCGCTGGCGGAGCACTTCTCCAGCCCCGAGACCTGGCTGCCGCGCATCGCGGGCGGCGGGCTCTTCATCGTGTCGGCCTACCACGTCAGCAACGTCGCCAACATGGTCGGCGGCCCCTACCCGGTGCAGGTGGACGGGCAGAGCCGCGAGCCCGACCCCTCGGTGGTCGAGGAGCAGGGCTGGAAAGGGCCGCGCATCTGCGTGTTCCCCAAGCCCGTGCCGAAGAACACCACGCCCCAGATCATGACCATCCCCGGAGGGCCCGACGTAACGCCGCGAAACGTCGCGCCGGTGCCTTCCGGGGAGGGTCGCCCCAACAACAGCGTCGAGCAGGCGCTCGCCGCGCAGCTCGCCGACATGCAGCGCCGGGAGCAGGCGCTGTTCGCCCGGCAAGCGCAGGTGGAGATCGAGGCCGCGAAGGCCGCCGCCGCCGGCAAGGTCGAGCAGCTCGAGCGGAAGCTGGAGGAGGAGCGCCGCCGCAACGAGGAGGACCGGAGGCGCGCCGAGGAAGAGCGCCGCCGCGCGGCGAACGTCCCCGTGCCGGTGGTCGAGCAGAAGAGCGACCTCATCGCGACGCTCGCTCCCCTCGCGCTCGAGTTTCTGAAGAGCGACCGCGAGTTCAAGCAGCAGGCGCTGCAGATGCAGATCGCGGCGGCGGAGCGCCAGGCCGCGGCCACGTCGGCCGCCTCGGCGGAGCAGAGCAAGCAGATGGCGGCGGTGCTCGCCTCCATCGCCAACAAGCCTGCCATCGACCCGCAGCTCTTCGCACTGCTGACGAAGGAGGACTCGTCCGCGAAGGTCCTGAGCAACATGAGCGAGCTCTTCGCGACGCAGGCCTCCACCACCATGAACGTGCTCAACTCGATGGTGGAGATGGGCCTCGCCGGCAACCAGCGCGAGCCGGAAGAGCCACAGGCGCTGAAGATCGTGCGCGAGGGCGTGAAGGCCTTCGTGGCGCTCTCGGGAGGCGCGGCCCGCGCGGTCCAGGCGCAGCCGCAGCAGCAGCAGCTCCCCCAGCCCCGGGTGGTGGAGGCGGTCGCCACCCCCGAGCCTGAGGGCGGCCTCCGTGCCGCCGAGCCGAACGCCCTCGAGCAGTTCATCGGGCAGGTCCGCGACGACAAGGTCGAGCCTGGAGCCGCCGCTGCGTTCATCCTCGACCACCTCTCCGACCCGTCGGTGCTGAAGGCCTACCTGCAGGCCGACAGCGACCTCCGCCTGGTGCTCGTGAACAACCTCGGGGAGGACTGGCTGGAAGTGCCCGCCAACGCCGAGCGCGCCCGCGGCGTCATGAAGAGCACGCTCGAGCTGGGCGTCGAGCGCGGCATCCTCGATGAGGAAGTGCTCAAAGGCATGGACGCTCTGCTGGAGTCCATCGGCTAGCGTGTGACACACTGTCACGCGCCAAGTGGGGTAGACACGGTTCGGGGAGTTTGATACCTTCTGTTCCGGCGTCGTGCTCCTCCCAGGTCGCGACCAACAACCAGAGGGCGGGCCCGTGATCATCCGGGCCCGCTCTTTTTTCTGGTTGACTGTTGACGTTCCCTGCATCTCGGCGTAGGTACTTTAAGTATCGCGGCGTTGCGTCGGTCACCGGCTCCGGTTCGGAGCAGAACGTGCCCTTCGCTTTGAGGGATGTCTCCAGCCAGAAACAGGCACTTGCGCTTCTCGCGCAGGTGACTCGTCGCGCGACTTCCAATCCTATCGTCGTCCACATCGCCCGGCAGATCGTGCAGGACTGCCCGACGCGGGACGACGAGTGCGAGCTGCAGGCGATCTACGACGCCGTGAAGCGCGGAGACAAGCGCATCAAGGCGTTGTCGAAGGGCGTCCGCTACGTCAGCGACCCCATCGACGCCGACTACTTCCTCGCACCGCAGAAGATGATCGCGGCGTGCCTCGACGGCGCGTGCGCCGGGGACTGCGACGAACACGCGGCTCTCTCCGCCGCCCTCGCGGGCGCGGTGGGCTTCCGCACGGGCCTGCGCGCGTGGGGACCCAAGGGCCGGAAGAACTACGAGCACGTCTACTCGTGCGCCGCCGCGGACAAGCTGGACCCGGCGGAGAACCCCCGCGAGTGGCTGGGGCTCGACACCACCGTCGACTACGCCGGCGTCGGATGGGATCCACCATCCGGGCGCTGGCTCACCGCCATCGTGATCTGAAAGGGCACCGCATGATCGTCAAGAAGAGCATGGGGTGCTGCGGCCGGTCCGCGCTGAAGGGCTTCGGGGCCTCGAGCTTCCTCGGCACCTGGGACGAGCTCTACGTCGCGGCGGCCGGGACCAAGTCGCTGGACGACATGTACCTGGTCTGGAGCGAGTGGATCTGCGGCGACATGCAGCGCCGGTTCGAGTATCCGAACACGCTCGTGGTGGCGCTGGCCGAGGCCGGGCTGGCGGACCGCGCCAACCGGCTGCTCGTCGCCTGGCAGGAGCTCGCCAACAAGGGCGTGACGGCGTTCCACAAGTCGGCCTCCTGCGCGCAGGGCGGCGGCGACGGGGGCTACACCCTCACCGGCATCCTCGACCTGGGCAAGAAGGTCGTGGACACGGTCAAGCCCGTCGTGGACGACGCGACAGGCAACAAGACCCCCACCGGCACCACCGGCACCGGCACCACCGGAACCAAGGCCGGCGCGACCGGGACCACGCCGTTCAACTCCACCCTGCTCATCGGGCTGGGCGCGGCGGGCGTCGCCGCGTTCCTCCTCCTGAGCCCGAAGAAGCGGAAGTAAGGAGACCACCATGAAGGTCGCGATGTTCGAGGGGCTGCCGAAGTACAAGCGCGGGCTGGGGAAGAAGTTCAAGCGCGCCTACAAGAAGACCCGCTCGGGCGCGCGCTCCTGCGGCAAGGGAAAGCACGTCGCGTGCGTGAAGAACCGCACCGGCAAGCTGTCCGCCGCCCAGTCGCGGTTCGCGAAGGCCGCGAAGGCCTGCAAGGTCCAGTGGAAGAAGAAGGGCACCTTCCTCTCCCGCCGGAACGCCTACAACAAGTGCATCTCCCAGAAGACCAAGTAACACCGGTAGTTCGGGCGCAGCCCGAGGAAGGAAGCACACGATGGCAACGGCAAAGCAGCGCGCGGCGGGCAAGCTTCTCGGGCGCGTGTCCAAGAAGTGCAAGGGCGTCAAGGGGAAGGCCAAGCGGAAGGCCTGCCAGAAGAAGGCCTACAAGTCGCTGAAGAACCGCCGCTAGTCCCACCCTCCCCGGGCTTCGCCCGGTTCACTGAAAACGCAGCTCGAAAGGAAACGAACATGGCGAAGCACCGCAAGCACAGCCGCCGCCACGGCCGAGGGGGCTTCAAGGCCTTCGGCCTGGCATTCCCGAAGATCTCGGACATCAAGAAGAACGCCAAGGGCATGGACATCCTGATGGGCGCGGGCCTCGGCGTCCTCGGCATCGTCGGCATCAAGGTCGCCTACAACAAGCTGACTGCCAAGACGGCGGACGGCAAGGACGGGATCGTCAAGGAGATCCCCGGCGTGCTGGCGCAGTTCTCGCCGCTCATCGGCGGCGTGCTGGCCGGTGCGGCCGCCTACGCCCTGTACCACAAGAAGAGCGCGGCGAAGGCGACCGGCTGGCTCATCGGCTCCATCGGAACCGGCGTGGCGATCACCGCCGCGACCTACGTCAACGAGATGGACTGGGTCAAGAAGAACACGACCTTCGCCGTCCCGGCCGACGCCTCCGAAGCCGCGAAGCGCGTGGCGGCTGGCGGCTTCGGGCTGCTGACCCGCGGCGCGGCCGGCTCGAACTACGGGCTGCTGCAGCGCGACAACATGGCCCGCCTGAGCCAGATGGCGATGGGCGACATGGGCGCGGCCGAAGAGCTGGAAGCCCTCCTGAGCTAGTAGGGCCGCAGGGAATGCCCCCGGAGGCTGTGCGCTTCCAGCTCCGGGGGCAGTCGTAACGCGAGGCGTACCACCCAGGCAGTTGAGCTAAGGCTGCATGCCCTAGGCTCCGAAAGAGAAGCAAGTCATGACGCAGGCCTACATCCCCCGCTCCTTCCGCAGCGCGACCGCCCTCGAGGGCGAGAGCGACGTGCGCGACGACATGATCTACTCGTCGCTCGTCATCTGCCACGGAGGCAGCAGCCAGCAGAAGATGTTCACCGTGCCCCAGGGCCAGACCATCCCCAAGATGGCGGGCGTGGGCATCGCCCCGACCGAGGCTCACCACCTCATCGCCTCCGAGCTGACCACCAACCAGGACAAGGCCGGCGAGCTCGGCTCCAGCCTGGGCGACGCGGCGGTCCGCAGCATCAGCCTGAACCTCGAGCAGGCCGCGCCGCTCGCGGCCGGCACGTTCGGCACCTACGGCGCGACGCCGCTGGAGGTCGCCGAGTTCATGTCGAAGACCTTCTTCCAGTTCAAGGTCGGTGGCAAGGTGATGATCCAGGGCCCCGTCGGGCAGTTCCCCGCGTCGGGCGGGATCGCGGGTTCCACCTCGGTCAGCACCACGGTGACCAACACCACGAAGGTGTCCGGCTTCGCCCAGAACGGCCAGTCCCTGATGGGCGGCCGGCGCATCAAGGTGCCGATCCAGATCGCCCGCAACGACGTGGTCGTCGTCGTGCTCGGCCTGCCGAACGGCGCGGCCTACTCCTTCAGCGTCCAGTCGACCGTCGGCCAGGCCACGCTGGTGACCTGCGTCCTCGGCGCGATGGTCCGCGGCGACGTGCGCTAGTTCAGGCGCGGCAGAAGCTGTAGTTGCAAACGCATCGCGCGGCCCCGGGCCACTACCCTCCCCGGGGCCGCGCGTTGCACCCCACATCGAGAGAGGATCGGGCGATGCCTGCAAAGAAGCCCCTGTTTGTTGTGCGTAGCTCGTCGTCTGGGCTCGTCGTGAACTCCCCCATCCCGCAGGAAGGGCTGCAGCGGCAAGCGGCTCCCCGGGTGGTCGACGCTCCGACGGAGCCCACCTACGTCCCGGGCGAAGCCACGGTGCTGGAGTCGGTCACCATCGACGGCGACACGGTCGAGATGGCGGCAGGCGCTCCGCAGATGGTGGTCCCCGGCGGCCGGCAGCCGTCCTTCCCCGTCACCTCCCCCGAGGCGTGGCCCATCCACCTCACCGGGCAGGTGCTCATCCGCCCCAACGCTGGCGGGTCCCCCAACCTGCAGGCGCTGCGCGCCCCGGCGAAGACTTGGCTGAAGATCACCGAGATCAAGTTCTCGGTCCAGGCGCGCCCCGGTGACAACGCGGACGTGACCTTCTCGACGTACACGGCGCTGGGGTTCGGCGCGGTCGTCGCGGCGAGCTTCGTGCTCGACGGCAAGGCGCTCACCGCCGGACCGGTGCCGCTCTCGGTGTTCGGCCCCAGCCGCAAGCTGACGGCGGAGCGCCTCATCTTCTCCGAGCCGGGGCAGGCCCAGCAAGCCCGCGCCGAGGAGTACGTCTGGCCCCTCTCGGTGCCGATCTTCGTCCCGCCGGGCAGCGTCCTCGTGCCGACGTTCGAGCACCGGGGCTTCCTCGACTACAACATCCGCGTGCGCGTCAGCTACGCGGGCGAGCTCCTCGCCAAGGAGCCGACCAACAGCGAGAAGACCAAGCTGCCGTTCGCGTCCGCCTGGGTGTCCCCCACGCTCGCGCTCGACGGCACCCGCCACGAGGCGGAGTCCACCGAGAAGGACCTCGTCGGCCCCGCGGGGCAGCAGTTCAACGTCGAGTACTTCATCGGCCGGCAGTACCTCACCATCCAGTCCACGACCTTCAAGGCGATCCTCGACGCGGACATGGACGCCAACACCTTCGTGGCGCTTGGCACCATCGAGCGCAACATCGACTCGGTGGGGCTGAAGATTGGCAGCTCGTGGGGCTCGCCGCTGGTGACCGAGTTCTCGCCCGTCTACGCGGTCTTCGACCGCGTCAGCCGGCAGCTCCCGGCGGAGCACATCATGCCCGAGGGCGGCTACTACATCGCGGAGGTCACGAACAACGAGGCGACGGTCGCGAACGAGAACGTCGCGGCGCTCACCGTGATCGGGCTCATCGGCTGGCAGGAGGTGGTCTCGTGAAGTTCGGATTCCCGCTGGTGCTCACCTCTCGCGTGGCGCTCTCGTCCGCGGTGGACGGGTACATCGCGTTCGACGCCGCGAACCTGCAGACCCCCAACCGCGAGGCCTTCGTGGTGGACGAGATCCGCTTCCACGCGGACCTCGGGCTCGGCATCGTGGACAACGCGCCGCCGCTCTGCAACTACAACCCACCGTTCCAGAACGACGGCGGTCTGAACCTCGAGATCAAGATGCGGGTGGGGCCCTACACCATCTGCGAGTCCATCCCCCTCTGGGCGCTCTCGTCCTCGCGCGACTTCACGCTCGAGGGCGGCTCGTGGCGCTTCCCGTTGGCGCGGCCGATGTTCATCCCGTCCGGCGTCGGCTTCGTGGCGCTGGCGCGCCTCGTGGGCAAGACGGTGGCGGGCAGCTTGAGCTACCCCCAGCCGCTGGTGAGCCACCAGCCCTACCTGTCCGCCACGCTGGTGGGCCGGGTGGTGACCGGGGACTTCCCGCGCACGACCAACGTGCCGTACATCAGCGCCTACAAGCCCGACGCGCAGGTGCAGGGGCAGTCCTTCCTGAGCCTCGAAACGGACCTCGACAACCCGCTGAACAAGGACCTCGAGCTGCGCTACGGCATCGGGCGCATGGGGCACCTGCGGCGCACCGGCGGGGTGGCGAAGGAGCTCTACATCTTCGACTGCGCCGACGTGCGCCTGGCCTGCAACTGCCGGATGGCGCTCGGCAACCGCCCCATCATCCAGCACCAGTCCGAGTTCAACGTGAGCTTCGACCCCTGCACCCGCGTGCTGGGCCTCGGCGGCCTCACGCTGGGCGGCGGCGAGCGACTCACCTTCCAGGCGGACGCGCCCGTCTACGCCACCACCACGGCTGACGCGTGGGCCCCGGTCGTCAGCTTCATCGCGGACCGCAAGGAGAACGTGTAGCCATGATCGGCTTCCCTCTGGTCCTGCAGTCGAACATCACCACCTTCAACAGCACGGCGGGCGCGGTGCGCGGGGTGGACAACCCCATCGCCTTCCAGGCCCCCGGCAAGGGCGCGCTGCTGGTCGAGGCAATCAGCTTCGCCTTCGATCACTTCGCGCCGCACGAGGTCCAGATCCAGATCGGGCGCGCCAAGATCACCAACGGCTACGTCCCCATCACCTCGATCCTGACCCCCCTCGAGTCGCGCCTCTGGGGCAACAACCGCGCGGCCTGCCGCAACGCCGCCAGCACCTGGCGCTTCGACCACCCGCTCTACGTCCCGACCGGGACGCGCCTGAGCTTCATGTGGCGGGCGGCCACGACCACGCTGTCGAAGGTCCAGATCGCCTTGAAGTGCCGCCACCTCCCCGAGAACTACCCGGAGCCCAAGGCGGTCGTGGTGCCGTGGGCGACGATGTTCCGGCCGGGGCCGACGCTCGCCTCCATCGACAACACCACCGCGGCGCTCTTCAAGAGCATCATCGGCGACGTGACCAACCACTTCCGCACGGCGCTGCGCGTGCGCCACCTCATCGGGGACGGCACCTGCGGCTCCGACGCGGCGGGCGAGTTCGTCAACGACGCCGACATCGCGCAGGACGCGATGGGGCCCTCCCAGCAGGCGACGCAGCGGTTCCTCGCGCAGGTGCAGATCCGGGACTGGCTCGGCAACAACATCGTCCGCGACCCGACCCCGCTCGTGCACCTCTGCCAGCCCGCGCGTCGCGAGTGGCGGCTGGACTTCGCGCTGCCGCCCACACGGACGCTGTTCGTGACGATGGACGAGCGACACACCTCCGCCGTCGGCGCTGGTGGGGCCAACATCATCCGACCCTCCATCGGCCTCGTCGGCTGGCGGCAGGAAGTCATCGGGGAGGTCAAGTAGCATGGTCACCGAACGCAAGGATCAGGGCTCGGGCATCGTGACGCTCACCGAGCTCTTCC
>CAZPJE010000228.1:0-32383 GCA_964586725.1 uncultured Steroidobacteraceae bacterium
CCGCGCGCCCCCCCCCCCCCGACTTCGGCTCAATCACGCCGACACCGCCCACCACGTCGCCGCCGTTCTTCTGGACGAAGGCCTTCGGGTCGACGATCGTCGAATTGATGGTCGTGAAGATCTTGAACTCGTTGGCGCAGCGCACGTCGTAGCCGTAGCTCGACGTGCCGTATGAAATGATCTTGCGGCCATCGATGGCGCGCACCTGCTCGGGCGCGAACGGCTCGATCATCCCCTGCTCGCGCGCCGTGCGGCGGATCCAGTGATCGGACTTGATGCTCATGATTCCTCGACGACGATTTTCGGAAACAGGGTGCTGCGATCACGACCGCGCCGCGCGAGTTCACCGGCGGCCCGCCGCGCCATCCGCAGGTAGCCCAGCGCGCGCGGCGAATCGGCTTCGGCGACGACGGTCGGTCGGCCGCTGTCCGTCTCGGCGCGGATCCGCGCATCGAGCGGCAGCTCGGCAAGCAGCTGCGTGCCGTACTGCTCCGCCATCCGCGCCCCGCCGCCGGCGCCGAAGATGTGCTCCTCGTGGCCGCAGTTCGAGCAGCGGTGCGTGCTCATGTTCTCGACGATGCCGAGCACCGGCACGTTGACCTTCTCGAACATCCGCAACCCCTTGCGGGCATCGGCCAGGGCCAGGTCCTGCGGCGTCGTGACGATCACCGCGCCCGCGACCGGCACGCGCTGCGACAGCGTCAGCTGGATGTCGCCGGTGCCCGGCGGCATGTCGACGACCAGGTAATCGAGCTCGCCCCATTCGGTGTCCGCCAGCAGCTGGTTCAGCGCGGACGTCACCATCGGTCCGCGCCAGACCATCGGCTGTTCGACGTCGACGAGGAAGCCGATCGACATGCCGACCACGCCGTGCGCCCGCAGCGGTGTGATGCGTTTGCCATCAGGCGACGAGGGCCGCTCGCTGGTGAGGCCGAGCATGATCGGCAGGCTGGGCCCATAGATGTCGGCGTCGAGCAGGCCTACGCGGGCCCCCTGCGCGGCCCAGGCCAGCGCGAGGTTCGCCGCGACGGTCGACTTGCCGACGCCGCCTTTGCCAGACGCGACCGCGATGACATTGCGGATGCCAGCCATCGCGCTGAGGCCACGCTGCACGGCGTGGGTCGCGATGTCGCTGCGCAGTTCGAGCGTCAACGCCGCGGGCACCCCCTGCGCCACGAGGTACGCCTCGAGCGCCGGTACGAGCTCCGCAGCGTACCCGCCGGTCGGATAGCCAAGGCGCAGGCGCAGCGTCCAGCGGCCCTGCGGCGCCTCGCCGGCGGGCGGCAGCAGGGCCTCGATCGCACGTGCCTCGCCCAGCGTCTGCCGCAGGTTGGGGTCGACGAAACTGTCGAGCGCCGCCCGGAGGGCGGCCGGCGTGAACGGCGGCATTGCTGAACCACAGCTGAAGGCACGGGGGCCGCAATTCTAGCAGCCGGCGCAGGGACCGATTGGTCGGGTATGGCATACTTCTCGCATTGGTTTTCCACGGACGGCGGGATTCGGAACTGGCCTGATGGGATTCTTCTCGAACCTTCGAGCGGACCGGATCATCACCGAGATCCGCGAGAACGCGGATGCCTCCGGCCCCGCCACGCAGAAGGCGGTGGCGAAGCTGCGCGACATCGGCGACGATGCCCTGTTGCCGATCCTTGCGGCACTGCCGGATGCAGACAAGAACGTCACGACCGCCTTCGTGGACGCCCTCGCCGGCATCGTCAACCAGAAGAACTTTCCGAAGTTCCTGCAGGGCATGGTCGAAGGCAGCCCGCGCGTCATCGCCGGGATCCGCAGCGCGCTGGTGCAAAGCCGCAACTACCCGCCGCACCTGCTGCTCGAGGCGCTCGGCCAGCCCGACATGCCCAAGGCCGCCCTGCTCGACGTCATCGCCAACCAGCGCGATCGCTTCGGCGCGCGCGAACTGCTGAACGCCGCCTACAGCCAGCAACCGAACGAGAAGGTCGCGCTGTTCCGCGTCATCGCCGAGATCGCGAAGGCCGACGACGTCCCGGAGCTGATCGGCCGGCTGCAGAGCAAGGACCAGATCGCCCGCATCCACATCATCAACATGCTCAGCCGGTTCAACATGCCGGCGGTGCGCGAAGCGCTGCAGCACCAGCTCAAGGACCCCTCGAAGCTGGTGCGCGCGGCGGCGCTCGCGGCGCTGACCAAGATGGATGGGCCGATCGACGCCAGCCAGGTCATGCCGCTGCTGCGCGATGTCGAACTCGACGTGCAGAGCAAGGCCATCGACCTGCTGATCAAGGCGCGCGACCCCGACACCATCAAACTGCTGATCGACATCCTGAAGGATCCGGAAGAATCGGCGCGGCGCGCGGCGGTCGAGGTGCTGAACGAAATCGGCGATGCGAAGTCGATCAAGTACTTGCTCGAGGCGATCTCCGACAGCGACTGGTGGGTGCGCAGCCGCGCCGCCGACGCGCTCGGCAAGATCGGCGGCCCGAAGGTCGTCGACGCCGTGCTCGCGCTGGTGCGCGACCAGAACGAGGACATCCGCCGCGCCGCGATCGAGATCCTGAACCAGACCAAGGATGAACGCGCGGTCGACGAACTGCTGGCCGCCACGCGCGACCGCGACTGGTGGGTCAGCGAGCGCGCCGTCGATGCGCTCGCCGAGATCGGCAGCAAGCGGGCCGTGCCACGGCTGGTCGAGATGCTCGGCAAGGGCCACGCGAAGTCGCTGCCGATCGTCGTGCGCGCGCTGGGCAAGCTGGGCGAACCGCGCACTGTCGACGCGATCATCCGGGTCATGCAGACGCGCCCCGAGAAGGAAGTCCAGGTCGAGGCCGTCCATGCGCTCGCGCGGCTCGCCGACGACCAGCGCTACGAGCACATCCGGGTGCAGCTCGAGGCCCAGCGGGGCGCCGAAGACGCCACCATCGCCCGGGCCGCCAGCGGCGCCCTGGAGGACCTCCAGAAGCGCTTCCAGGTCTCGGCCTCGGGCGCGTCGATCAAGGCCGTCGAGCCCGCGCCCGACTCCAGCTCGCGCGCGACGCGCCTGAAGTCGCCAGAGCCATCCACGACCATGATGCGTCCGGACGAGGAAGTCGCGAAGCAGGTGCGGGCCGCCGAGGACAGCACTGCGCCGCGCCTCGACATCTCGACGCTGAAGCCGGGCGATCTGATCGAGGGGCGCTACAAGTACATCCAGAAGATCGGCAAGGGCGCTTTCGGCACCGTTCTGCTGATGGAAGACACCGTCGTCGACGACCGCCTGATCCTCAAGTTCCTGAACCCCAACGTCTCCCAGGACGAGGAGATGATGAAGCGGTTCGTGCACGAGCTGCGCTACTCGCGCAAGATCACGCACCACAACGTCATCCGCATCTACGACTTCCTGTTCATCCAGGGCGCCTACGCGATCTCGATGGAGTACTTCCCGTCGCACACGCTGGGCGCGGAGATCGTGGGCGAGAAGCCGATGCCGTTGCCGCGCGCGATCGGCTTCGGCATCGACATGTGCAGCGGCATGGCCGTCGCGCACCAGGCCGGCATCGTGCACCGCGACCTCAAGCCCGCCAACGTGCTGATCAACGAGCAGGGCCTGCTCAAGATCGTCGACTTCGGCGTCGCTGCCGCGCAGCGCGAAGGCGACACCCAGCTGACCAAGACCGGGTACGTGATCGGCTCGCCGAAGTACATGGCGCCGGAGCAGATCCTCGGCAAGAAGGTCGACCAGCGGGCCGATATCTACGCCATCGGCGTGATCATGTATGAAATGATGACCGGCGTGCCGCCGTACTCGCGCGGCGATCACATGGCCGTGATGTACCAGCACGTGCAGGGCAAGGCGCGCAATCCGCATGAAGTGAACCCGGAGCTGCCGCCCGGCCTCGCCGATGTCATCATGAAGGCCATGGCGGTCGACAAGAATGCGCGCTATCAGTCGATGGATGAGCTGCGCGCCGCGCTGGAACAATTCCGCCGGGGAGGCTGACCGTGGCTCGCATCGACGCGTTCCTGAAACTCGGCACCCAGCAGGGCTGCTCCGACATCCATCTCGCCGTCGGCGTGCCGCCGCTGCTGCGCATGAACGGCGACCTGATGCCGATCAAGTTCCGCGAACTGCGCGACACCGAACTAGAAAGCTACCTGCTGGAGATCCTGACCAAGAAGCAGGCGGAGCACTTCGGCGCCGGGCATGACCTCGACTTCAGCTATGTCAGCGCCGACAAGGGACGCTTCCGCGTCAACCTGTTCCGCAAGGAAACGGGCATCGGCGCGACCTTCCGCGCGATCCCGACCGAGATCCCGTCGCTCGAGAAGCTGAACCTGCCGCCGATCATCCGCAAGCTCTGCGACTATCATCAGGGCATGATCCTCGTCACCGGCTCCACCGGCACCGGCAAGTCGACCACGCTGGCCGCGATGATCGACCTGCTCAACGCCACCCGCAAACTCAACATCATCAGCCTCGAGGATCCGATCGAGTTCGTGCACCAGAGCAAGCAGGCGCAGGTGATCCATCGCGAGCTCGGCACGCACATCCCGACGTTTGCCGAGGGCGTGCGCGCCGCGATGCGCGAGGACCCGGATGTCATCCTGGTCGGCGAGCTGCGTGACGCCGACACGATCTCGATGGCCATGACCGCCGCCGAGACCGGCCACCTCGTGCTCGGAACGCTGCACACCACCAGTGCGACCAAGACCATCGACCGCATCATTGACGCCCTGCCGATCGAGCAGCGCGAGCAGACCAAGAGCTTCCTGAGCTCGAGCCTGATCGCCGTCGTCACGCAGGTGCTGGTCAAGAACGCCGACGGCCGCGGGCGCCGCGCGATGCTCGAGATCATGGTCATGACGCGCGCGATCTCGAAGCTGATCCAGACCGACCAGACCTTCCAGATCCCGAGCCAGATCCAGACCAACCGCGACCTCGGCTCGCAGCTGCTCGACCAGGCGTTGCTCGCCGCGCTGCAGGCGCGCGAAGTCGACCCGGAGGACGCCGTGGCCTACGCGTCCGAGAAGCGCTTGTTCCAGAAGTACATCACCGACACGTCGCTGCTGCCGACGCTGCAGAACGCCGAGAACTGACCGATGCCGCGCATCGACGAGTACCTGAACGCCGTCATGGAGCACCGCGGCTCCGACCTTCACTTCATGGCAGGCGACCCGCCGCGAGTGCGCGTGTTCGGCGAACTGCGTCCGCTCGCCGACGAGGCGCTGGGCGCCGACGAAGTGCGCGAGATCCTGATGGAGATCATGCCCAAGGCCGCCGTCGCGCGCCTCGACAGGCACGATGGCGCCGACTTCGCCTACACCATGGGCGACGTCGGCCGGTTTCGCGTCAACGTGCTGCGGCAACTGAACGGCCTCGGCGCCGTGATGCGCGCGATTCCATCGAAGGCGCTGACGATGGAGCAGCTCAAGCTGCCGGATCCCATCCGCCAGCTCGCGCGCTCCGCGAACGGCCTGATCCTCGTGACCGGCAAGACCGGCTCCGGCAAGTCGACGACGCTCGCCGCGATCATCGATGAGATCAACTCCCGGGTGAAGGGTCACATCCTCACGATCGAGGATCCGATTGAGTTCATCCACCGGCGCAAGCAGTGCCTGATCAGCCAGCGCGAGGTCGGCGTGCACAGCCCGACGTTCGCGCATGCGCTGCACTCCGCCCTGCGTGAAGATCCCGACGTGATCCTGGTCGGCGAGTTGCGCGACTACGAAACGATGAGCATCGCGGTCACCGCGGCGGAGATGGGCATCCTCGTGATGGGGACGCTGCACACCAACGGCGCTGCGCAGACCGTCGACCGAATCGTCAACGTCTTCCCCGCCGACAAGCAGTCGCACGTGCGCATGATGCTGTCGACGTCGCTGCGCGGCGTGATCTCGCAGCAGCTGCTCGCCCGCGCCGACGGCCAGGGCCGCGTCGCCGCGCTCGAGATCCTTATCAACACGTCGGCGGTCGCGAACCTGATCCGTCAGGGCAAGCTCGACCAGCTCGAAACCACGATGCAGTCCGGCGCGCAGTACGGCATGCGCACCATGGACAACGCGATCCAGGCCCTGCTCGACCAGAAGCAGATCAGCGGCAAAGAGGCCTACAAGAAAGGCATCAACAAGGCCAAGTTCGAGCCGGTGAAGGATCAGGGCTGATTCGGTCGGCCGTCGAACCGCCGGCAAGATCCCTATCGCGCACGTCGCGGCCATTCATGGGCCACGAGCGGACGCAAATACACACATCCCTGTGGCTCGGCCGCGCCATCCATGGCGCGGACGCCGCTCGTAGCCCATGAATGGCCGCGATGCGTGCGTTCGCGCTGGTGCCAGCGGTTCGGGCGGCCCAGCTGGACTGTCCGGGGCTTTCGTACACGGATCCGGTCCGCCCTTGCCAGGCGAGCGTCAACGGCGCGCGGTCACACGTTCGAGCCACCGAGCCGCTGGGCGGGGCGTCCGCGCCATGGATGGCGCGGCCGAGCCACAGGGATGTGTGCCTTTGCGTCCCCGCCCGGTGGCTCCGTGGTTTGAACGCATGGTTGTACGCTGCTCCACTCCGGTGCGAGGTCGCTGCCAGACCCGTGTGCGATAATCCGACGATGCCCCGCAAGATCCTCGTCACCAGCGCCCTGCCGTACGCCAACGGCCCCCTTCACTTCGGCCACATCATCGAAGCCGTCCAGACCGATGTCTGGGTGCGGTTCCAGAAGATGCAGGGGCACGACTGCCTGTATCTCTGCGCCGAGGACACGCACGGCACGCCGATCATGATCAAGGCGCAGGCCGAGGGCGTCACGCCGGAGCAGCTGATCGCGCGTATCGCCGCGGAGCACCGGGCCGACTACGAAGGCTTCCTGATCGGCCATGACCAGTTCCACTCGACGCATACGCCCGAGAACCAGTACTTCGTCAACCTGATGTACGAGCGGCTGCGCGATCGCGGCAGCATCACGCGCCGTTCGGTCAACCAGGCCTATGACGAAAAGGCGGGGATGTTCCTGCCCGATCGTTACGTGCGCGGCACCTGCCCGCGTTGTGGCGCGGCGGACCAGTACGGCGACAGCTGCGAGGTCTGCGGCGCGACCTACTCGCCAGTCGATCTGAAGGATCCGGTCTCGACGGTCTCGGGCACGACGCCCGTGTGGCGCGATTCGGAGCACCTGTTCTTTGCACTCGGCCAGTACGAGCCTATGCTGCGCGAGTGGATCGCAAGCGGTTCGCTGCAGCCGCAGGTGTTGGCCAAGCTCAACGAGTGGTTCGAGGCCGGCCTGCAGGACTGGGACATCTCGCGCGATGCGCCCTACTTCGGCTTCGAGGTGCCGGACGCACCCGGCAAGTATTTCTACGTCTGGTTCGATGCGCCGATCGGCTATCTGGGCAGCCTGCGGGCCTACTGCAACCGCACCGGCGCGAACGTCGACGACTACCTCGCCCCCGACAGCAGCACGGAGCTGTACCACTTCATCGGCAAGGACATCAGCTACTTCCACACGCTGTTCTGGCCGGCGGTCCTGCATGGCTCGGGCTTCCGGCGTCCGACGGCCGTCTACGTGCACGGCTTCCTGACCGTCAACGGCCAGAAGATGTCGAAGTCGCGCGGCACGTTCATCACGGCGCGCCGCTATCTCGAGCGCCTGCCGCCTGAGCCGCTGCGCTACTACTTCGCGGCCAAGCTGGGCACGGGCATCGACGACATCGACCTGTCGCTCGAGGATTTCACGGCCCGAGTGAACTCGGACATCGTCGGCAAGGTGGTCAACATCGCCAGCCGCTGCGCCCCGTTCATCGAGCGCGGCGGCGGCCGCCTCGCGACGGCGCTGCCGGATCCGGCGCTGTACGCTGAGTTCGTCGCGGCGGCGCCGCGCATCGCGTCGCTGTATGAATCGCGCGATTACTCGGCGGCGATGCGCGAGATCATGCTGTTCGCCGATCGCGCCAACCAGTATGTCGACGCCAACAAGCCGTGGGCGCTGGCGAAGGATCCGGCGCAGGTCGAGGCCGTGCGCGCGATCGCGACGCAGGGCATCAACCTGTTCCGCGTGCTGATGACCTGGCTCGCGCCGGTGCTGCCGGCAATGTCGCGCCAGGCCGGCGCGTTCCTGCAGGCGCCGATCGAGCGCTGGGACAGCACCGCACGGCCGCTGCTCGATGCCGCGATCGGCCGCTATGTGCCGCTCGCGACGCGGCTCGATCCGAAACGGGTCGCCGAGCTGGTCGTCGATGCCGGCGCCGCGCCGACGGCTGTCGCCGCACCCGCCGCGGCCGTCTCGAACGCTCAGGCCAAGCCTGCAGCCAAACCCGCCGCCGCTGCGGCGGCACCCGCGGCCCCGGCCAGCGCGGCCGGCACGATTTCGATCGATGACTTCGCGAAGATCGACCTGCGCATCGCGACGGTGCTCGACGCGAAGACCGTCGAAGGCTCGGACAAGCTGCTGCAGCTGACGCTGGATCTGGGCGCCGAGCGCCGCAACGTCTTCTCCGGGATCCGCGCGGCCTACGCGCCGGAGCAACTCGTCGGTCGCAAGGTCGTCATGGTCGCCAACCTCGCGCCGCGCAAGATGCGCTTCGGCGTGTCCGAGGGCATGGTGCTGTGCGCGAGCGGCGCGGGCGAAGGCCTGTTCCTGCTCGACGCCGATGACGGCGCGCAGCCCGGCATGAAGGTTTCCTGACTGCACCAGTCCGGATGCCGCGCGCCATGGAAGGCAGATCACCGCAGGACCAGATCGACGCGATCGACGCGCTGCTGCCGCAGACGCAGTGCACGCGCTGCGGCTTCCAGGGTTGCCGGCCCTACGCCGAAGCGCTCGCGCTCGGCACCACCGAGCTCAACCGCTGCCCGCCCGGCGGCGCCGCGACGATCGAAGCGCTGGCGCAACTGCTCGCGCGCCCGGTGCTGCCGCTCGACCCGGCCTGCGGCGTGCAATCCCCGCCGCGGGTCGCGTTCATCGACGAGCAGCGCTGCATCGGCTGCGCGCGCTGCCTGCCGCCCTGCCCGGTGGATGCCATCGTCGGCGCGCAGCGCCAGACACACACGGTGCTCGATGCCCTCTGCACCGGCTGCGAGCTGTGCATCGCGCCCTGCCCGGTCGACTGCATCACGCTGATCCCGCGACCGGCTGCGGCACCGCCGGAGCCGCCGGCGGATGCGAATCGCAGCCGCTGGCAGGCACACCAGGATCGGGGCCGGCGCCGCGTCGCGGCCCGCGCCGCGCGGATCGCCGAGCGCAAGCGGAGCCTGCCTCCATGAACCCGGCGAAGCGCCGCGAGATCTACACGCGCTGGCGGGCCGCGAACCCGAAGCCGACGACCGAGCTCGAATACTCGACGCCGTTCGAACTGTTGATTGCCGTGATCCTGTCGGCGCAGGCCACCGACAAGAGTGTCAACGCGGCGACGCGCAAGCTGTTCCCGCACGCGCGCACGCCGGCTGCGATCCATGCGCTCGGTGTCGACGGCCTCGCGCCCTACATCCGCACGATCGGTCTTTGGAACGCGAAGGCCAAGAACGTCATCGAGACCTGCCGCATCCTGCTCGAAGCGCATGGCGGCGAGGTGCCGCGCGACCGGGCCGCGCTCGAGGCGCTGCCGGGGGTCGGCCGCAAGACGGCCAATGTCGTGCTGAACACCGCCTTCGGCGAACCCACGATCGCCGTCGACACGCACATCTTCCGCGTCGCGAACCGCACCGGCCTCGCGCCCGGGGACACGCCGCTGGCCGTCGAGAAGGCCTTGCTGAAGTTCACGCCGGACGAGTTCAAGCAGGATGCGCACCACTGGCTGATCCTGCACGGTCGCTACATCTGCAAGGCACGCACGCCGGATTGCCCGCGCTGTCCGATCGTCGACCTGTGCGAGTATCGCCCCAAGACCCGGACCACCGACGCATGATCTACGCGGGCCAGCAACGCACCGACCTGCGGCGCGCCTATCTCGATGCCTGGCGTCGCTTCCGCGCGGGCGAACTGCTGACGCCGCTCGATGCGCAGATCGCGCAGGTCATCGCGGAGCATCCGGAGTACCACGGCTGGTTCGAGTCCGAACAGACGCTGGCGCGCGAGTTCGACGCTGCCGCGGGCGGCAACCCCTTCCTGCATCTGGGCATGCACCTCGCGCTGCGGGACCAGGTCACGACCGACCGGCCGCCCGGCCTGCGCGCCGCCTGCACCGCGCTGGCCGCGCAGCACGGCCAGCACGCGGCGGAACACCGCATCATGGAAGTGCTGGGTCGCGTCTTGTGGGACGCGCAGCGCGCGGGTCGCGCGCCGGACGAGCTCGAGTACCTGCGCGAAGTGCGCCGCCTGCGCTGAGGCGGCGCACGCGGCCAGGCTCAGCCTTTGCGCGGGATGTACAGGTCCGTCAGCGTGCCTTCGAATGCCTCGGCAGCAAGACCCACGGTTTCCGAAAGCGTCGGATGCGGATGGATGGTCAGCCCGATGTCGGCGCCATCCGCTCCCATCTCGATCGCGAGCGCGATCTCGGCCACGAGTTCACCCGCGTTGGAGCCGACGAGTCCGCCACCCAGCAGGCGCTTCGTGGCGGGGTCGAACAGCAGCTTGGTGAAGCCCTCCTCACGCCCCTGCGCGAGCGAGCGGCCACTGGCCATCCACGGGAATAGGCCCTTCTGCACCGCGATGCCGCGCGCCTTGGCCTCGGTTTCCGTGAGGCCCACCCACGCGATCTCGGGATCGGTGTAGGCGACCGACGGGATCACGCGCGCGTCGAACGATGCCTTGTGGCCCGCCACGACTTCAGCCGCGACCTTGCCCTCATGCGTCGCCTTGTGGGCGAGCATCGGCTGGCTGGCGACATCGCCGATCGCGAAGATGTGCGGCACGTTGGTGCGCATCTGCCGGTCGACGGGGATGAAGCCGCGCGCATCGACCGCGACACCCGCAGCCTCTGCCCCGAGCCGCCGACCGTTCGGCACGCGCCCGACCGCGACCAGCACGCGATCGTAGGTTTCCTCGGCGGGCGCCCCTGCGCCCTCGAAGCGCACGCGCAGCCCCGCCGCAGTCGCCTCGCAAGCCGTGACCTTGGTGCCGGTCATGATCCGTTCGTAGCGCGCCTTGATGCGCTTCTCGAGCGGCCGCACGAGATCAGGATCGCAACCGGGCATCAGCTGCGGCGTCAGTTCGACGACGCTGACCTTCGCGCCCAGCGCGTCGTAGACGCAGGCCATCTCGAGCCCGATGATGCCGCCGCCGATCACGAGCAGGCGCTGCGGGATCGATTCGAGTTCCAGCGCGCCGGTCGAATCGATGACACGCGGATCGTCCGGCATGAAGGGCAGCTTCACCGGCTCGGAACCGGCGGCGATGATGCAGTGCTCGAAGCCGATCGTCTCGACGCCACCGGCGGACCGGATCTCGGCGACCTGCGGCGACAGGAACTTCGCCTCGCCGTGCAGCACCTCGACCTTGCGCTGCTTGGCCAGCATCTTCAGCCCACCGGTGAGCTTGCGGACGACGCCGTTCTTCCAGCCGCGCAATTTGTCGAGATCGAGTTCGGGTTTGCCGAAGCGGATGCCGTGCTCCGCCATCGACTCCGCTTCCTCGATGACCTTCGCGGCATGCAGCAGCGCCTTCGATGGAATGCAGCCGACATTCAGGCAGACGCCGCCAAGCACGGGCCAGCGCTCGACCAGCGTCACGCGCAGGCCGAGATCCGCCGCGCGAAACGCCGCGGCGTAGCCGCCGGGACCCGCGCCGACGACGAGCAGATGGGTCGAACGCGTCACTGGCCCGTCGTAGCGGGCAGCCGCCGTGGCGACTGGCTGTGCCTGCGGTGGCGCCGGAGCAGGTGCGGGTGCTGGTGCGGCTGCCGCAGTCGCCTCTGCAGCCGAGGCCGTCCGCAGCACACCGACCACGCTGCCCTGCGACACCTTGTCGCCCTTGCCGACGCGCAGCGCCGTCAGCGTGCCGGCCACGGCCGCCGGCATGTCCATGGTCGCCTTGTCCGTCTCGAGCGTCAGCAGTGGCTGATCGCGCTCGATCGAGTCGCCGACCTTGACGAGCACGTCGATGACCGCAACGTCTTTGAAGCCGCCCAGATCCGGGACGACGAGTTCGATCTCAGGCCCGGCGCTCATGGCACGGCCTCGAGCAGACCGCGCACGTCGGCGAGCCGCGCCGCCAGATCGGTCGTGAAGCGCGCCGCGGCGGCGCCATCGATGACGCGATGGTCATAGGACAGGGACAGCGGCAGCATCAGGCGCGGCACGAAGCTGCCATCCCGCCAGACCGGCTGCATCGATGAGCGCGACACGCCGAGGATCGCGACCTCGGGCGCATTGATGATCGGCGTGAAGGCCGTGCCGCCGATGCCGCCCAGGCTCGAGATCGTGAAACATCCGCCCTGCATGTCGGCGCCGGCAAGCTTGCCGGTGCGCGCGCGTTCCGACAGATCCGCCAGCGCGCGCGCCAGTTCGTAGACATCCTTGCGATCGGCATCGCGGATCACCGGCACCAGCAGTCCGTTCGGCGTGTCCGCGGCGAAGCCGACGTGGCAGTACTTCTTCAGGACGAGATTCTGCCCGCCCGCATCGAGCGACGCGTTGAACTGCGGATGCTGCGCCAGCGTCAGCGTGACGGCGCGGATGATGAACGCGAGCGGCGTCAGCTTGATTCCTTCCTGCAGCGCGCGCTGCTTCAACGTGCCGCGGGTCGCCTCGAGGTCGGTGATGTCGGCCACGTCGAACTGCGTGACGTGCGGCAGATTGACCCAGGCGGCATGCAGGCGCGGCCCGGAAATCTTCTGCACGCGATTCAGCGGCCGCGTTTCGATCGGACCAAAAGCCGCAAAGTCGACGACCGGCACGCGCGGCAGCGCCGCGCCGCCATCGCCGGCCCCCGCAGCTGACCCGGCCGCGGTGCCGCCCGCCAGCGCGCGCTTGACCCAGGCCTTGACGTCCTCGTGCAGGATGCGGCCCTTCGCGCTGCTGCCGGTCACGTGCGCGAGGTCCACGCCGAGTTCGCGCGCGAATCGCCGCACGGACGGTGACGCGTGCGCACGCGAGAAGCCGGGCTCGTCGATTGGCGCGAGATCGGTGCGGCCGCCGGGAATGGCTGCGGCGCCTCCGGCCGGTGCCGGTGGAGGCATGCGCAGGATGCGCACCGGCACGGTGGCGTCGGGCGCCACCTCCACCGCGGGCACGGCCTCCATCGCGGGCGCAGCGGGCAGTGCACCAGCCGCAACTGCGGCAGGCGCAACTGGGGCCGGCGCTGCTGCCGGCGCATCGCCCGTCTCACGGGCCGCCAGCACGAGCACGACGTCGCCGGCGTTGACCGTGCCACCCTTGGCAATCGCGATCGACTCGACCCGGCCCGCCGTCGGCGACGGCACGTCCATCGTCGCCTTCTCGGTCTCGAGCGTCACGAGCGGGGTGTCGACTTCGACCTCGTCGCCGACCTTGACGAGCAGCTCGATGACGGCGACGTCCTTGAAGCTGCCGAGATCGGGCACGCGCACTTCGATACGGGTGCTCATGACGGCCTCAGGAGTTCAGCGGGTTGGGCTTGGCGGGATCGATCTCGAGCGCCTGCATCGCGCTCGCGACCGTAGCCCGATCGACCTTGCCATCATCGGCAAGCGCCTTCAGCGTCGCGAGCACGATGAAGCGCCGGTCGACCTCGAAGTGATGCCGCAGCGGCGCGCGTGCGTCCGAGCGACCATAGCCATCGGTTCCGAGAACCGTGTAGCGCGAACTCCGGCTGCCCTCGCCGCCGGGCACCCACTGCCGGATCTGGTCCGCCACGGCACGCATGTAGTCGGTCGCGGCGATGAACGGACCCTCGCGGTCCTTCAGGCACTGCGCGATGTAGGGAACGCGCGGGGGCTGGTCGGGGTTCAACAGGTTCCAGCGCTCGCACTCGAGCGCCTCGCGGCGCAGTTCGGAGAAGCTCGGCACCGAGAACACGTCTGCCGGAACACCGTAGTCCTTTTCGAGCATCTCGGCCGCGGCCTGCACCTCGCGCAGGATCGTGCCGGCGCCGAGCAGCGTCGCGCGGACCTTGCCGCGACCGCCGATCGACAGCAGGTACATGCCCTTCAGGATGCCCTGCTCGACGCCGCGCGGCATCGGCGGCATCGCGTAGTTCTCGTTCATCACGGTGATGTAGTAGAAGATGTCTTCGCCGTCGGCGTACATGCGCTTCAGGCCGTCGTGGATGATCACGGCCAGCTCGTATGCATAGGTCGGGTCATAGCTGCGGCAGTTCGGCACCGTGGATGCGGCCAGCAGACTGTGGCCGTCCTGGTGCTGCAGGCCTTCGCCCGCCAGCGTCGTGCGCCCCGCGGTCGCCCCGAGCAGGAAGCCGCGCGCCTGCTGGTCACCCGCCGCCCAGATGAAGTCACCAACGCGCTGGAAGCCGAACATCGAATAGAAGATGTAGAACGGCACCATGTGCAGGCCGTGGTTCGCGTAGGCCGTGCCCGCCGCCGTCCACGAGCACATCGCGCCCGCCTCGTTGATGCCCTCTTCGAGGATCTGGCCCTTTTTGTCCTCGCGATAGGACATCAGCTGGTCAGCGTCCTGCGGCGTGTACAGCTGGCCCACCGACGAATAGATGCCGACCTGGCGGAACAGGCCTTCCATGCCGAAGGTGCGCGCTTCGTCGGGCACGATCGGCACGATGTGCTTGCCGATGTTCTTGTCCTTCAGAAGCTGCGTCAGGATGCGCACGAAGGCCATCGTCGTCGAGATCTCGCGGCCATCGGTGCCATCGAGCATCGCCTGGAACGCCTCGAGCGCCGACACGACCAGCGGTTGCGCGTCGCGCCGCCGCGCCGGCAGATAACCGCCGAGCGCCATGCGGCGTTCGCGCAGGTACTTCATCTCTTCGCTGTCTTCAGCCGGCTTGTAGAACGTCAGGCGCTCGATGTCGGCGTCGCTGACCGGGATGTTGAAGCGATCGCGGAACACGCGCAGGTCGTCGTCCGACAGCTTCTTCTGCTGGTGCGTGACCATCTGGCCCTCGGCGCTCTTGCCGAGGCCGAAACCCTTGACCGTCTTGGCCAGGATCACCGTGGGCTGGCCCTTGTGCTGGCTCGCAGCCCAGTACGCCGCATAGACCTTGCGCGGATCATGGCCGCCGCGATTGAGGCGCCAGATTTCCTCATCCGACATGTTCGCGACCATCGCCTTGAGCTCAGGGAACTTGCCGAAGAAGTTGTCGCGCGTGTAGGCACCGCCCTTCGCCTTGAAGTTCTGGTACTCGCCGTCGACGCACTCCTCCATGACCCGCCGCAGCAGGCCGAGGTTGTCCTTGGCGAGCAGCGGATCCCAGCGTCCGCCCCACAGCACCTTGATGACGTTCCATCCGGCGCCGAGGAATGCGGCTTCGAGCTCCTGGATGATCTTGCCGTTGCCGCGCACGGGACCATCGAGTCGCTGCAGGTTGCAGTTGATGACAAACACCAGGTTGTCGAGCTTCTCGCGCACCGGCATCGTCAGCGCGCCCATTGACTCCGGTTCGTCCATCTCGCCGTCGCCGAGGAAGGCCCAGATCTTCCGATCGGAAGGCTTCACGAGGCCGCGGTTCTCGAGGTAGCGCTGGAAGCGTGCCTGGAAGATCGCCTGCATGGGGCCGAGGCCCATCGACACGGTCGGGAACTGCCAGAAATCCGGCATCAGCCACGGATGCGGGTACGACGACAGGCCGTCACCGGCCACTTCCTGGCGGAAGTGCCGCAGCTGCTCCTCGGTGAGGCGCCCCTCGAGGAACGCGCGGGCGTAGATGCCCGGCGACGCATGTCCCTGGATGAACACCATGTCGCCTGGATGCTTGTCGGAACGCGCGCGCCAGAAGTGGTTGAAGCCGACTTCGTAGAGTGTCGCCGCCGACGCGTAGCTCGACAGGTGACCACCGTACTCCGACGAAATGCGGTTGGCCTGCACGACCATCGCCATCGCGTTCCAGCGGATGTAGGCCTCGATGCGCCGCTCGAGTTCGCGGTTGCCCGGGTAGTCCTTCTGCTGGCCCGGGGAAATGGTGTTCAGGTAGGCCGTGTTCGGCTTGAATGGCAGATAAGCGCCGGAGCGGCGCGTGTAGTCGATGAGCTGCTCGAGCAGGAAGTGGGCGCGTGCGGGACCGTGCGCTTTCAATACTGAGTCAATGGATTCGAGCCACTCACGCGTTTCGACGGGATCGAGGTCCCCCGGACGGGCCGTGTCTGACATCACTTCTCCAGGCAAGCGCGAACAAGCCGGCATTCTACCCCGCCGGGCTGATCGGAACCGTATGCTACGATCACATTCGCGATGCCTAGATCCCCGACGAGCGCGGCGCTGCTGCCCAATCTCTCACTCCCGACGCTTCGTCAATCCGCCCATCCGCCGCAGCCGGGTCGCGTCGACCAGTGCGAAGCCTGGCTGCTGCTGGTTTCCCCCAAATCGGCCGCGGACATCGCCACCGGGCTGCCTGCCGCGACGCCCTACGCCGAGGCACTGCGCCGCGCACTGCGCCGCCACGCACCCAAACCCGGGCACTGCATCACGCTTACGCTACCGAACGAGCGGCAAACGCTTGCCGTCATCGGCGTGCTCGCGAGCAACGCCGAGCCGTTCGCGGCGCTGCAACTGGCCGGCACGATGTGCCAGAAGGCGGGCGACCGCCTCGCCACGACCACGCTGCTGTGGTCGGTCGGCGACGCCGGTGCCAGCCGCAAAACCGACAGCGACGCGACGCGCGGTGCAACGCGGGCCGAGGCGCTGCTGGCGGCGACGCTGGCCGCGACATTCGCACTGCCGCGCTTCGGGCAGCGACCGCGACGCCAGCCGCTGCGGCGCGTCGACCTGCATGGGGCGCGCATCGACCTTCCGCGCGCGGCGGCCGTCGCGCGCGGCAACAACCTGGCGCGCTGGCTGACGGCGCTGCCACCGAACGTGCTAGACGCGCGCGGTTATCGCACGCTGCTGGCGCGCGTCGCGAAGCAGCGCGGCCTGTCGTTCCGCTGGTGGGGCGATGCGGCGCTGCGCCGCGCGGGCGCGGGCGCATTCCTTGCCGTGGCCGCCGGCAACCCGCGCCGCGATGCCGGCATTGCCCAGCTCGCGTATCGACCGCGGCGGCGCGGGTCCGGCAGTCGCAGCGGCGCGCGCGCGACCGCCGACGTCGCGCTGGTCGGCAAGGGCATCCTGTTCGACACGGGCGGCACCAACCTGAAGCCGCACGCCGGCATGCTGCACATGCACGCGGACATGGCGGGCAGCGCAGTCGCGCTCGCCAGCCTGCTCGCGCTTGCGGAACTGCGTTCGCCGCTCGCGGCCGACTGCTGGCTCGCGATCACCGAGAACAATATCGGACCCACGGCGTATCGGCCGCAGGAGGTCGTCACCGCGTCGAACGGCACGACGATCCAGGTCATCCATACCGACGCCGAGGGCCGCATGGCGCTGGCCGACACGCTCGCGCTGGCCGGCCGCGGCCGGCCGCGGCTGATCCTCGATTTCGCGACGCTGACCGGCGCCTGCGTGCGGGCGCTGACCGAGCGCATGAGCGGCGTGTTCACCAACCGGCCCGCGCTGCGCGATGCGATCGAGGCCGCGGGCCTGCGCAGCGGCGAGCGCGTCCACTGTTTCCCGCTGCCCGCCGACTACGACACCGATCTCGACAGCCATGTCGCCGACGTGCTGCAGTGCGCCGTCGACGGCAAGGGCGACCACATCCTCGCCGCGCGATTCCTGCAGAGATTCGTGCCAACGACCTCGACCTGGGTGCACGTCGATCTGGCCTCGGCCATGCGCACTGGCGGTCTGGGCCATGTAACCACCGACATCACCGGTTTCGGCGTACGCTTCGCCCTCGATGCGCTCGCCGACCCGACGCTCCTGAAGGCTTCCCCCGCACCATGACGACATTGACGCTCCCGACTCCCGATGACTGGCACCTGCACCTGCGCGACGGCGCGGCGCTCGCCGCGGTGCTGCCGCACACGGCCACGCAGTTCGCGCGCGCGATCGTGATGCCGAACCTCAAGCCGCCGGTCACGACGACGGCACTCGCTGGCGCCTATCGCCAGCGCATCCTGGCGGCGCGACCGGCCGGCTCGCGCTTCGAGCCGCTGATGACGCTCTACCTGACCGACAACACGCCGCCGGACGAGGTCCAGCGCGCCCGGGACAGCGGCTTCGTGCACGCGTTCAAGCTGTATCCGGCCGGCGCGACCACGCATTCGGACGCCGGCGTCACCGACATCCGCCGCTGCGACGCGACGATCGCCGCGATGGCCGAGCTCGGCGTACCGCTGCTGATCCACGGCGAAGTCACGCAGGAAGGCGTCGACGTCTTCGACCGCGAAGCGCGCTTCATCACCGAAGTGCTGGCGCCGCTGGTGCAGCGCCAGCCCTCGCTGCGCATCGTGTTCGAGCACATCACGACACGGGCCGCAGTGCAGTTCGTGCGCGCCGCGGGCCCGCAGGTGGCCGCGACCATCACGCCGCAGCACCTGCTGCACAACCGCAACGCGATCTTCCACGGCGGCATCCGGCCCCACTACTACTGCCTGCCGATCCTCAAGACCGAGGATGACCGCGAAGCGCTGGTCGATGCGGCCACCAGCGGCAGCCCGAAGTTCTTCCTCGGCACCGACAGCGCGCCGCACGAACAGGGCACCAAGGAATCGAGCTGCGGCTGCGCCGGCATGTACTCCGCGCACGCGGCGCTCGAGCTGTATGCCGAAGCGTTCGAGCGCGCGGGCGCGCTGCACCGGCTCGCGGATTTCGCGTCCCGCTTCGGTGCCGATTTCTACCGCCTGCCGCGCAACGAGGGCAGCATCGAGCTGGTGCGCGAGGACTGGACCGTCCCGGCGGCCTATCCGTTCGCCGGCGGGCGCGTCGTGCCGATGCGGGCCGGTGAGAAGCTCAGCTGGCGACTGCGCCGCGGCATATCGTGACGACACCCATGCCACCCGCCGCGCCGCAGCCTGCGGCAGCCGCCCCGCACTCGCCGCTCGCCAACCGCTTTCGCGGCTTCCTGCCGGTCGTCGTCGATGTCGAAACCGGCGGTTTCGTCAGTGCGACGGATGCGTTGCTCGAGATCGCGGCCGTCATCATCGACGTCGATGCGGACGGCAGGCTGCGTCGCGGTGAGACGCACTGCTATCACGTCAAGCCATTCGAGGGTGCGCGTCTCGACCCGGCGTCGCTCGCCGTGAACGGCATCGACCCGTTCCATCCGCTGCGACCGGCCATCGCCGAGCGCGACGCACTGACGCGGATCTTCAAGGCCGTGCGCGAGGCCATGAACGCCGTGCAGTGCAAGCGCGCGATCCTGGTCGGGCACAACGCCGCATTCGACCTCGGGTTCCTGAACGCGGCGATTGCGCGCACGGCCTTCAAGCGCAGTCCGTTCCACCCGTTCTCGTGCTTCGACACCGTGACCCTGGCGGGCGCGGCCTACGGGCAGACGGTGCTCGCCAAGGCAGCGCAGATCGCAGGCCTCGAGTGGGATTCAGGATCGGCGCACTCGGCGGCCTACGACGCCGAGAAGACCGCCGACCTGTTCTGCGGCATCTGCAATGAGCTCGATGCAACGTATCGGCAGGCAGCGACTCGCGCCGAGTCGCTGGGCTGGCGCGACGCCGAACCCGGCCCCGCCGAACCCGCCGACAGCGGTACCGACGCCCGCCCCTGAGGCGTGCGTCGGCGCGCGTCAGGCCGTGGCGCCGGCCTCGTCGAGGGCCTTGCGCAGCTCGCCGTTGCGCGCCATCTCGAGCACGATGTCGCAGCCGCCGATCAGCTCGCCGTTGATGTACAGCTGCGGATAGGTCGGCCAGTTCGAGAAGCGCTTCAGCGCCTCGCGCAGTTCAGGATCCTCGAAGATGTTCACGGCGGTGAACCGCGCGCCGCTCGCGCGCAGCGCGCCGACGGTCTGCGCCGAGAAGCCGCACTGCGGGAAATCGGGCGTGCCCTTCATGAACAGGACGACGGGCGCCGCGGCCAGCTGTGACTTGATACGTTCGACGACACTCATGATGTTCTCCTGCCGAGTTCGAGCGATGCGGCGCTGCGTCAGCGCCGCTTGACTGTCAGTTCGTTGCGCACACCCTTGACCCCGCGAGTAGCGCGCGCCAGCCGCTCCGCGGCGCTGCGCTCATCACGGTTCGCCACCGTGCCCTTGAGGATCACGACGGACTCGAACGTGTCGACGTTGACATCGAGGGCCCGCACGTCGGAGCTGGCGATCAGCCGCGCCTTGACCGCGGCGGTGACCGCCGCGTCATCGGCGATCTGCCCCGCGGAGCGCTGGTCCTTCCCGACATAGTACCCACCGACCGCGGCACCGCCGATCACCGCCGCCGTGCATCCGGACATCAGCAGCGCCACCAGCGGCACGGCCAGCAGCAGCGGCCACCCCGCCGAGAACCGCTGCCCGCCCGACCCCGCTCGCGCCATCCGGTCGCTCAGCACGCCGCCGCGAGACGCCGCGCATCGACATGGCGCAGCACCAGCAGGCGCTCTTCGACACTCATGCGCAGCCAGCCGGAAATCTCGCCCATGGTCCGAAAGCAGCCGCGACAGAGCCCGCGCTCATCGAGCGTGCAGACGCTGATGCAGGGCGACATGGGGCCGCCGGCATCCCGCGCAGCCTGGGGTTGCGCAGGGATATCGAGGGCAGGCGGTCGACGGCTCGAATCCATGAGCGCTCCGTGGCTAAGCGTTGAATTATGGGGGGTCCTCGCCTATTCTTCAAACCGCCTCGGGCCACCGGCTCGGGTATCCCGATTCGGCACTCCAAGTCACGTTTTTCAGCAGGTCTCACGCCATGAACATCCTCATGAACCATCGCTACGCCCTGACGCTGGGCTTCGTGCTCGCGGCCGTGCTCGCGGCCGTGCTCGGCGGCTTCGAGTTCAACGGCCCCGCGCTCGCGCGCTGGCTGCACATCGTCGCGGGCGTGTTCTGGATCGGCCTGCTCTATTACTTCAACGTCGCGCAGATCCCGGCGCTGGCCGACGCCGGCGCGGACAAGGGCGGCCCGGGCGGCGCGGGCATCACGAAGTATGTCGCACCGCGTGCGCTGTTCTGGTTCCGCTGGGCGGCACTCGCCACCTGGGTCGCAGGCGCGTGGCTGCTCGGCAAGAACTTCCTGGGCGCCTTCACGCTCGGCCTGACGATCGAAGGCGGCAGCTTCTACCACCTCGTGATCGGCATCGGTTCCTGGCTCGGCACCATCATGCTGTTCAACGTCTGGGTTCTGATCTGGCCGAACCAGAAGAAAGTGCTGGGCATTACGCCGGCCACCGATGAGGAGAAGGCCAAGGCGCGCAAGACGGCCACGCTGGCGTCCCGCACGAACTTCGTGCTGTCGGTCCCGATGCTGCTGTGCATGGGCGCCGCGTCGCACGGGCTGCCATTCTGAGTCCAGCGGTTCCGGCGCTGACCGACCTCCCGCCCCTGCCCGCCGACCTCGGCGCGCAGGTGCGGGCGGCGCTCTCCGAAGATCTGGGCAGCGGTGATGTCACGGCCGCGCTGGTGCCGGCCGAACAGCGCGTCGCCGGCCAGATCATCTGTCGCGAAGACGCCATTCTGGCCGGGCGCGACTGGGCCGAAGAGACCTTCCGCCAGCTCGACCCCAGCGTGCGTATCGCCTGGCAGGCCGGCGACGCCGACCCGATCCGCGCTGGCGCCACGCTGGCGCACATCGAAGGCCCCGCGCGCGCCGTGCTGTCCGGGGAGCGCGTCGCGCTGAACTTCCTGCAGCTGCTGTCGGGCACGGCGACCGGCACGCGCCGTTTCGTCGACGCCATCGCCGGCACTTCCTGCCGCATCCTCGATACCCGCAAGACGCTGCCCGGCCTGCGCACGGCGCAGAAGTACGCGACCCGCTGCGGCGGCGCGCAGAACCATCGCATGGGCCTCTACGACATGGTGCTCATCAAGGAGAACCACATCGTCGCGGCTGGCTCGATCACGGCGGCGGTCGCGGCGGCGCGCCGGCTGTCACGGGGCGTGCCAGTCGAAGTCGAAGTGGAATCTCTCGAGGAATTCGACCTGGCGCTCGCCGCGGGCTGCGACGTCGTCATGCTCGATGAGCTGAGCCTCGAAGACATGCGCACCGCCGTGCTGCGCAACCGCGAGCGCGGCGCCCGCGCGAAGCTCGAGGCCTCGGGCGGCGTGTCACTGGAGTCGGTGCGGCGGATCGCCGAGACCGGCGTCGACTACATCTCGGTCGGCGGCATCACGAAGCACGTGCGCGCCGTCGACCTGTCGATGCGCCTCGAATTCAGGAATTGACGGCTTTCAGCACGCGCTGCGGCTGCGCGACGCCCCAGCCCTGCGCGTAGTCCACGCCGAGGCTGGTCAGCATCTGGATGATTTCGGCGTTCTCGGCGAACTCCGCGATCGTCAGCTTGCCCGTAAGGTGACCGATCTCGTTGATCGAGCGCACCATTTCCCGGTCGATCGGATCGCGCAGGATCTCGCGCACGAAGCTGCCGTCGATCTTCAGGAAATCGACCGGGAAGTGCTTCAGGTAACCGAATGACGACAGCCCGGTGCCGAAGTCGTCCAGCGAGAACTTGCAGCCGAGCTCCTTCAGCGCCTTGATGAAGCGGTTGGCTTGCGAGAAGTTCGCGACCGCCGCCGTCTCGGTGATCTCGAAGCAGATCTTGCTCGCGTCGATGCCACTCTTCTGGAACTGATCGATCACGAACGGCAGGAACTTGTCGTCGCCGAGGCTCTGGCCGGACAGATTGATCGCGCACAGCTCGAGCCGCTCGCGCTCATCCGCCTCGGAAACCAGCCAGCGGAACGCGTTCTCGATGACCCAGCGGTCGATGTTGGGCGTGATGCCGTAGCGCTCGGCCGCCGAGATGAACTGGTCGGGCGCGACAATGCGGCCGTTCTCGTCGCGCATCCGCAGCAACAACTCGTAGTGCGCGCCGGCTTCGATGCGCTGCAACGGCTGGATGGTCATCCGTTACAGCTCGAAGCGGCCCTCTTCGAGCGCCGCGTTGATGCGCGCCGCCCACTGCATCTCGCGCCGGCGGCGCATCAGCTCGATGTCGTTCTCGGCAAAGCTGTGGACGCGGTTGCGACCGCCTTCCTTCGCGGCCTGGCAGGCGCTGTCGGCAGCCGACAGGATCGCCGCGACGTCCTCGTTGTCGGCCGTGATCGGCACGACGCCGATGCTCGCGCCGAGACGGAACTGGCGGTCTTCCCAGGTGAAGCGGAAGTTGCGCACCGCCTCGCGCAGGCCATCGGCCGTGCGCATGGCTTCATCGAGCGAGCAGCTCTCGAGCAGGATGCCGAACTCGTCGCCGCCGAGGCGCGACAGCGTGTCGCGCCAGCGCACCTTGGCCTTCAGCAGCGCACCGACCTGCCCCAGCAGCGCGTCGCCGGCGCCGTGGCCGCAGCTGTCGTTGACGATCTTGAACTGGTCCAGGTCGAGATACAGCAGCGCGTACGAGGCCTCGCGGGCCTTGGCGCTCTTCAGCGCGCGCTCGAGGCGATTCTCGAACTCGCGCCGGTTGACGAGGCCCGTCAGCAGGTCGTGGCTCGCGTGGTAGGACAGGCGGCGATTCAGCTCGCGGCTCTCGGAAACGTCGTGGAACACGAGCACCGCGCCGCCGACGCTGCCCGCGCCGTCGCGGATCGGCGCCGCCGTGCTCTCGACGTACAGCTCGTTGCCGTCCTTGCGGATCAACAGCATCGGCCGCACCGACTTGATCGGGCGCACGCGGCGCACCGCCTGCACCAGCGGGTTCTCGAGCGGCTCGCAGGTCTCTTCGTGGAAAGCGCGGAAGATCTCGTCGACCGGGCGGCCCATCGCATCTTCGAGGCGCCAGCCAGTCAGCTCCTCGGCCACCGGATTGATGTAGTCGATGACGGACTGATGATCGGTCGTGATGACGCCGTCGCCGATCGACTGCAGCGTGATCTGCGCGCTCTCCTTCTCGCGGAACAGCGCGTCTTCGTACAACTTGCGCTCGGTGATGTCGTGCTCGACGCCGACCAGCCGGCGCATCCGGCCGTGCTCGTCGAGCAGCGCCTTGGCGCGGCTCTGCACCCAGCGCCACTCGCCGCTGCGATGCCGCATCCGGTGCACGCTCTCGAACATCGGCGTCAGGCCGACGACATGGTCGCGGATGCCGGCCTGCACCCGGTTCATGTCCTCGGGATGCACGAGACTGCGCCATTCAGGCGGTGAAGCCGCCATGTCGGTATCGGCATAGCCGAGCATCGCCTTCCAGCGCGGCGAGAAATACATCTCGTCGCGCTCGACGTCGAAATCCCACAGGCCGTCATTGGCGGTGTCGCTGGTCAGTTGCTCGCGCTGCTCGAGGCGCTGCAGCGCGGTCTCGAGGCCGAGCCGTCCGAGCCCAGACGCGAGGCTGGCCCCGAGCAGCTTCAGCAGCAATTGCAGGTTGACGTCCCAGTGCGCCTGCGGCAGCGCATGCGCGAGCCCGAGCAGCGCGACGCAGCGTCCCTGCGAATGCACCGCGACGGCAAGCCAGGCGCCGATGCGCAGTTCCGCGAACCGCGCGGCTTCCGCCTGCTGCTCGGGACGCGGCCGGCTGGTGTCGCGGATCTCCGACAGCCGCAGCGGCTCGAGGCGGCCCAGCATCCAGCGATAGCCGGCGAGGTTCTCGCGCGTCAGCGCCTCGATCTGGCACTGCGCGAACGGTCCGCGCGCAAAATGCAGGTTGTCGATGACGGGCGGCGCGCCTGTACCGGGTGGCGCCAGCATCGCAACGAAGCTGGCATCGCAGCCCGCGGCCGAACGCAGCAATTCGAGGCACTCGCGCAGCGTCGTGTCGAGCCCCGCGCGCGTCAGGTTCTGGAAGTCGACCGCGATCTTGGTGCAGGTGATATCGAGCCCCAGCGGGGCGCGCTTCTCCGGCGACGCCCACGTCTGCGGAGCAAGCACCTCCGACGCCGTGTAATCAGCGTGCGAGTCGGGATTCAGCACCGACAATTCGAGATGCTCCGCGGCGAGTCCGTGGACAAGCTGACCGACCCCAAACTGGAGACCGGCGATCATTGTGGCACAGCGTTCGAGAAAAACAAGCTAACTACTTGTTTGTGTTGGCTGCAATAACGTCCGAGCCCGCAGCCACGGGTCGAATTGCGATAAACTTGCGGGATGCTGCGCCGCGTTGCACCCGAATGACCCACCCGCCCGTGGCCCAGCCGCCGCTGACCGACGCGCCGTTCAACATCGGCGAAACGGACGATAGCCTCGCGCGGATGACCGAACTGTTCGCCCGCTACGGCGACACGTTCCGGGTCCACTCGCCGGTGCGCAAGTCCGACGTCTGGGTCATCAACCACCCCGACGATGTCAAGCGCGTGCTGGTCGGCAACCACCGCAACTACACCAAGGGCCTGGGCTTCGACCGCGTCCGGATCCTGCTTGGCACCGGCATCATCGCCAGCGAGGGCGAGTTCTGGCGCCGCCAGCGCTACATGATGCAGCCGAGTTTCCACCGCAAGGTGCTGACCCGCTTTGCCGAGGTAATCACCCAGGCCAACGAGCAGCGCATGGCGCGCTGGGCCTCGCTCGCGGCGGCAGGTGAATTGATCAACGTCACCGACGAAACCAGCGAGATGACGCTCGAGATCGTGCTCGAGACGATCTTCGGCAGCGACATCGCGCGGCTGGTGCGCGAAACCGGCGACAACCCCTTCCTGATGGTCACGCGCGAGCCGGCGCGCGACCTGCGCTTCGCCTACCGCTTCCGCGGCCTCGCCAAGGTCGTGCAGGGCATCATCGATCATCGCCGCGCGCACCCGGCCGAGCATTTCGACTACGTCGCGATGCTGATGGACGCACGTGACAAGGAAAGCGGCGATGCGATGAGCGATCGCGAGCTGATCGACGAACTGCTGACGCTGATCGTCGCCGGCCACGAGACCACGGCGAGCGCGCTGAACTCCACCTGGTACCTGCTCGCGAAGAACCCGGACGTCGAGGCGAAACTGCACCGTGAACTGGATGCCGCGCCCGAGTGGAGCGCGCCGTCGCTGACGGACGTGGAATCGCTGGCCTACACGCACAACGTCTGCGATGAATCGCTGCGGCTGTACCCGCCGGGCTGGCTGATCTCGCGCCGCGCGATCGAGGCCGACGAGATCGGCGGCTACGAACTGCCCGCCGGCACCGACGTGCTGCTGTCGCCCTACCTGCTGCACCGCCATCCCGCCTACTGGCGTGAACCGGAAGCGTTCCGCCCGGAACGCTTCGACGCCGAGCACGAAGCAGAACGGCCGCGCTTCGCCTACATGCCGTTCGCCGCCGGGCCGCGCCACTGCATCGGCGAGGCGCTCGCGATGTACGAGATGCTGGTGCACCTGTACAAGTTCGCGCGCCGCTTCCGCCTCGAACTGACCACGGAGGCGCCGATCGAGTTCGAGGCGCTCGTGAACCTGCGCACCCGCGACCCGCTGCTGATGCGGCTGGTGCCGCGCGCTGCCGCGGCCTGACTTCGCCCCCTTTCCACAACGCCGGAATCCCTTCGATGAGCATCCCCGCCACGCTGCCCGAACTGCTCGACGCCAGCCGCCATGCGCGGCGCGCCGTGACCTATCTCGAGGGCGAGAACCAGCGCCGTGTCGTCAGCTTCGCGGAGCTGCAGCAGCGCGCGCTCGGCGTGCTGCACCATCTGCAGTCGCTGGGCGCGAAGCGCGGCGACAAGGTGATCCTGTTCCTGCAGAACAACGAGGCCTTCATCGACGCTTTCTGGGGCGCCGTGCTGGGCGGCATCATCCCGGTGCCGGTCGCCGTCGGCATCTCCGACGAACATCGCCGCAAGCTGCTGCGCATCGTCGCGCAGCTCGGCGCGCCGTTCCTGTTCTCCGAACGCAAGACCTTCGAGCGCATCGCGAGCTTCGCGACCGAGGCGGGCGACGCGGGCGCGGTCGCCGCGCTGCGCAGCCGCGCGCTGTTCGCCGACGAACTCAGCGACTACTCGCGCGCCGGCCAGACCGCCGCCGTGACACCCGACGACATCGCCTTCATCCAGTTCTCGTCGGGCTCGACCAGCGAACCCAAGGGCGTCGTGCTGACGCACGGCAACCTGATCGCGAACTGGCAGGGCTCCGCCGCCGCCAACCGCTTCACGAGCGACGACGTGACGCTGTCGTGGATGCCGCTGACCCACGACATGGGCCTGATCGGCATGCACATCTTCATGCTCGGCTCGCAGATGCACGTGCACCACATGCCGACCGAGCTGTTCGTGCGCCGCCCGCTGCTGTGGCTGCAGTTCGCGACGCAGATCGGCGCCACGATCACGAGCTCGCCGAACTTCGGTTACCGGCACTACCTGAAAGTGCTGGGTGACCGCAGCGTCGAGGGCCTCGATCTGTCCAAGGTGCGCACGATCTTCAATGGCGCGGAGCCGATCAGCGTCGCGCTGGCGCACGAGTTCCTCGACCGGCTCGCGCCGGCGAAGCTCGCGCGCAACGCGATGTACCCGGTCTACGGCCTCGCTGAAGCCTCGGTCGCGGTCAGCTTCCCGGCGCCGGGCGCGCCACTGCAGTCGATCCGGCTCGATCGCCACCAGCTCACGGTCGGCGCACCGGTGAAGGAAGTCGCCGACGGCAGCGCGAACGCCGTGGAGCTGATGGCCGTCGGCACGGCGATCCCGCACTGCGAGCTGCGCATCGCCGGCGACGACGACGCGGCGCTGCCGGCGGGTCATGTCGGCCACATCCAGATCCGCGGTGGCAACGTCACGCGCGGCTACTACGACAACCCCGCCGCGAACGCGAAGCTGCACACCGCCGATGGCTGGGTGCGCACGGGCGACCTCGGCGTGCAGCTGGGCGGCCAGCTCTACATCACCGGTCGCGCGAAGGAGATCATCTTCGTCAACGGCCAGAACTACTACCCGCACGACCTCGAGGGCGTCGCGATCCGCGCCGAAGGCATGGACCTCGGCAAGGTCGTGGTGTCCGGCGTGAACCGCCCGGACACGCAGACCGACGAGCTGGTCGTGTTCGTACTGCACCGGACCGACATCCCTGATTTCCTGCCGATCGCGAACGAGATCACCCGGCTGCTGAACGAGCACACCGGCCTCGAAGTCGCCGAGGTCGTGCCGGTCAAGCGCATCCCGAAGACCACCAGCGGCAAGATCCAGCGGCACCTGCTCGAGGAGGAGTATCTGGGCGGCGAATTCGCCGCGGAGCTCGCCGAACTGCATGCGCTGCGCGACAAACTGCGTGCCGCCAGCGGCGACGGCCAGGGCGCAGCGAGCGAGATCGAACGGCGCATCAAGGCGATCTGCGACAAGGCGCTCGGGCGCGCGATCAGCGTCACCGACAACCTGTTCGAGATCGGCGCGAGTTCACTGAAGCTGATCGAGATCCACGAGCAGCTCGACGAGCTGTATCCGAACCAGGTCGAACTGACGGAGCTGCTCGATTACCCGACGATCGCCGAGCTCGCGGCGCATCTCGAGGGCAAGCTCGCCGCGAACCGCTGAGCGGGCGCGCGACGCTCAGGCGCCGTACAGCGGCTTGCGCAGCTTCCAGCGCTTGTGGTTCCACGGCCAGTCGGCCGGGGCCGAGTGGATCTGCGCCTCGACGACCCGCGCGTAGCGCTCGGTGAACTCGCCAGGCGCGAGCGCCTCGCCCGCTTCGCACAGCGGCTCGAAATCCATCTCATACTGGCCGCGCGCGGTCCGCTTCATGCGGATGAACAACGCGGCGTACTTGAACTTGCGGACGATCTCCTCGCCGCCGAGGAAGAACGCCGAATCGCGATTCAGGAACCGGACCCAGTGCTTTTTGTCGCTGGTGACGGGCTCCTGGTCGCCGACCATCGCGATCGCGCGCAGGACCTTGTTCCGCCGCAGCACGTCGCCGAACAGTTCCGGCGCCGGCACCAGCCGCGCGCCGAAGCGCGTCCGCAGCAGCAGCATTTCGCGATCGGCCCACGGGTCGACCAGCGGCTTGTAGGCGGCATCGAGCGGGTAGCCGAGCTCGAGCGACAGCGCGAGCAGCATCCATTCCCAGTTGCACTGGTGCGCGCCCATCAGCAGCACCGGCTTGCCCGCCGCGATGCGCTCGCGGACCCGGTCGAGGTTGCGGATCGTCACGCGGCCGCGGATCGACTCGGCATCGAGGCAGGCGGCCATGACGAGCTCGACCAGCACGTCGGCGTAGCCCGCGTAGAAGCGCCGGATCAACGCGCGCCGCGCCGGCTCGTCGAGGTCGGGAAAGGCGAACGACAGGTTTTCGCGGATCACCGCGTCGCGGTAATGGACGACGCGGTAAGCGAGGAACGTCAGGAAACTGGCGAACCCATAAAGCAGCGGCTCGGGCAGGCGGCCGACCAGACGCAGCCAGATCGAGGCGCGGCGTGCAGTCATGGGGCGAGGTAGGAAATGGTGCCGGAGAGAGGAGTCGAACCTCCGACCCGCGCATTACGAATGCGCTGCTCTACCAACTGAGCTACCCCGGCAACAGGGGCCGCGATTCTAAGGGAAGGCTGCCGCCGGACGCAACGAAACGCAGTGCCGGAGCCCTGTGGCGGGAGGCGTGTCACGCTTGGGCCGGCATCAGCGCGCCAGCCGCAGCCGGATGACGAGGTCCACCCCGGCGATTTCCATGCCGGCGGGCGGGTCCGGCAGGCGCTCGAAGGCGACCGCGCTGGTAGCGATGTCGCAGAGGGCGCCCGTCCGTTCATCCTGGAAGTGGTAGTGCGGGCCGACGTTGGAATCGAACCAGACGCGCGTGCCCCCGAGCATCAGCTCGCGGACCAGGCCGCGGTCGGCAAACAGGCGCAACGTGTTGTAGAGCGTCGCTTTCGAGACCCGGGCGCCGCGGGCGCGCAGCGCGCCGGCCAGCTGTTCGGCCGTCAGGTGCTGAGGGGTCGCGAGCAGCGCGGCTGCGATCTGCAGCCGCTGCGACGTGGGCTGGATCGCGTGCGCGCGCAGGCGATCTGCGGGCGACAGCGGCGCGGCGGGCGTGGTTCCGTCGATCGGACCGTGCATCGTCATGGATTATAGGAGATTCCCACCGCAAACGCGGCTGGCTGGCAGCGCACGGCCGCCGGACACTGCGGCGATGTCACCCTTCCTTCATCGCCTGGGCGGCCTGTCCTTGGCCGAGTTGCTCGTCACGCTCGCGATCGTCGCGTTGCTGGCGTCGCTGTCGGCCCCGAGCTTCACGCGACTGCGCGCCAACGCCGCCTCGCTGGCGGCGTCGCAGACGCTGCTCGGCGCGCTGCATCACGCGCGCTCGCAGGCCCTGCTGCGCGGCTTGCCGGCCGTGCTGTGCCTGTCCGCCGATGGCAACCGCTGCCTCGGCGATGCGCGGCGCGGCCAGGCGCGCGGCTGGCTGGTGTTCATCGACCGGGTGCGGCGCCGCGCCGCCAGCGGCCCACCGCAGTTCGATCCCGGCGACATCCTGATCAGGCGCTTCGATGCCGCGACCCGGCTGCGCCTGCATGGCAGCCGGCCGGCCGTCACCTATTGGCCGGTCAGTCGCGCCGGAACGACCGCCACCTTCACGATCTGCGCTGCCGGGTCGCTGGCGCCGCCGCGCGCGGTGATCGTCAGCCAGTCGGGGCGTCCGCGATTGCGCCAGGGCGCTTCGGCCGTGGGTCCCTGCAATGCCTGAACATGTCCCGCCCCGGTTACCGGCGCGCCGTTCATCGGTGCTGTCATGCCAGTCGTCGGAATTCGCGACCGGGTCGCTCGACACCGCCTATAGTCGCGAACTATGGGGAAGCAGTCCGTTTCTGTTCGGGGCTTCACGCTCATGGAACTCATGATCGTGATCGCGCTGGCCGCCGTGATCCTCGCGATCGGCACGCCCAACTTCCGCGAGTTCCGGCAGAACAACCGGCTCACGGCGGTCGCCAACGACTTCCTGGCCAGCGTCGCGCTGGCGCGCACAGAGGCCGTCAAGCGCCAGAATCCGGTCTCGCTGTGTGCGTCCGACACCCCGTCAGACGCGACCGCATCGTGCGCCGACGGCAGTTTCACGCGCTGGATCGTCTTCGAGGATGCGAACGGCGACTGCGAGCGCGACGCCGACGAGCCTATCCTGCGCGCCGAGGTGGGTCGCAACGAGGGTGGCGGCAGCACGCTCGAACAGCGCCGCGAGCTCAAGGCCGTCGCCGATGGTGGCTGTGTGTCGATAGGGCGCACCGGTTTCACGCGCGATCTCCCCACCAGCGCCAGCCGCTTCCTGTTCTGCGATGGGCGCGGCATCGAAGTCCAGGCAGGCACCGAGCAGTCGCTCGGGCGCGGCATCATCCTGAACCGCACCGGCCGCGCGCAGATCACGCGCGACCCCGCCATCATTTCCAGCTGGGAGCTCGAATGCCCGCCCTGAGTCGGCCGCGCCAGCGCGGCATCACGCTGGTCGAATCCCTGGTCGCGCTGGTCGTGCTGTCAGTCGGCATGCTCGGCATCGCGGCGCTGTTCGTCGCCAGCGTCCGCTACAACCGCACGGCCCTGCTGCGCACCCAGGCCATCACGCTGGTCAGCGACATGTCGGATCGCATCCGCGCCAACGCGACAGCGGGCGCGGCCTACGATCTGGCGAGCTATGGCGCCGCACCGGCGACGCTGAACTGCGCGCCGTCCGAAGGCGGCGGCGGTGCCAACTGCACGATCCAGCAACTCGCGCAGGACGACCTCGCCCGCTGGCTCGCGGCCGTGCAGACCGCGCTGCCGCCGACCGGCGATGAGGAACCTGCCGCCGTGGTCGAGTACACGCCGGCGGCCGGCGGTGGCCCCGATCGCTACACGGTGCAGGTGCGCTGGCAGGAGCCGGGCGAGGCCGCTCCATTCAGTTATCGTGGCGATGTGCTGGTCATGCCGCGGACACCCCCGACATGAGCCGCGTGCGCAGTCCAGCGCGCGCGGCGCAGCGCGGCGTCAGCCTGGTCGAGTTGATGGTCGCGCTGACCATCGGTTCGCTGCTGATCGTCGGCGCGGTGACGATCTACTCGAACAGCCGCACCACCTTTGCCGTCAACGAATCGCTGGCGCGGATGCAGGATCAGGGGCGGTATGTGATGTCCGTGCTCGAGCCCGACGTCGAACTCGCCGGCTACTTCGGCTTCACGAATTCGCCTGACACCCTGCGGTTCGTCGATGGCGCGGCACCCGCTGTGGTCCGCGCCACGGCGCCGCAGTTGCGCCAGGTGCCACTGGTCGTGCCCGCGGTCGCGCCGACGCCGGCGCCCGGCCTGCCCGCCAGCGCTCATGCCTGCGGCATCAACTTCGCGGTCGATGTGCTGCGGCCGGTGCAGGGCTCGAACGACGAGTTCGAACTGGGGCCGGATGCCACCTCCGCCTGCGATCCCTTCGGTGATGGCGCGGTAGCCGGCACCGACACGCTGACGCTGCGGCGCGCCTCCACGGAAGCGGTCAACGCCGCCGAAGACGGCCGGCTGCAGATCTATGCCTCGCGGCTGCGCAGCCGTACTTCGCAGCTGCTGTTCGGCGACGGCGTCGAGCCAGG
>CAZPJE010000229.1:0-14917 GCA_964586725.1 uncultured Steroidobacteraceae bacterium
TGGGTGCCCGACTCGAATTTCAGCCGCGCGAACACATCCTGGCCGGCGATCCGGCAGATCACTTCCTTGTAGCCGCCTTTCTCGCCCAGGCTCTCGCTGATGGTTTCGACCTGCCAGCCGCGGGTCTCGGCATAGCGCACATACATGCGCAGCAGGTCGCCGGCGAAGATCGCCGCCTCGTCGCCGCCGGTGCCGGCACGCACTTCGAGGTAGACGTTATGGCCGTCGCGCGGATCGCGCGGGATCAGCATCCGCCGCAGCTGCTGCTCCTCCGACTCGAGCGAGGTCGCGAGGCGCTGCGCTTCCTCGCGACCCATGTCGCGCATCGCGGGGTCGGCGTCGTCCTGCAGCGCCTGCGCTGCTGCCATCTCCTGCTCCAGGCGGCGGAACGCGGCGAAACGCTCGGCGATCGGCGTCAGGCGGGCGTACTCCATCGACAGCTCCCGGAACGCGCGCGAACTGCCGTCCATGGAAGGGTCGGCCAGCGTCCGCCCGACCTCCTCGTAGCGCTCCTGGTTGCGCTCGAGGCGCTGGCGAATCGATGCCTTCATCCCTGTCATTGTATAGTCGGGTCATGATCTTCACAGGCTCCGCGCGCCGCAGGCGCGCACTGGTCCGCGCCGCATCCTGGCTGCTGGCGCTGGCGTTCGTGCTGACGGGCACGGCGCGGGCGCTCGAACCGGCCGCAGCCGGCGACGGTCGCGCGGATGGCGCAGTGCAGGGCGCCGAGCTCGCGCTCGGCGGTGGCGATTGCCGCGGCGCGGCGGAGCAGTATGCGCAGCTCAGCACTGCGCGGCGCGACACGCGGATCGCGCGGCGTGCCGTCGAAGTGGCGATCTCCTGCCTGCACCTGCCGGCGGCCTGGCGCAGCGCGAGCCACTGGGCGGCCATCGACCCCGAGAACGTCGAGGCGCTGCGCGCGGCGGGCCTCGTGGCGCTCGAGCTGTATCGCATCGAAGATGCAACGCGACTGTTCCGCGACCTGCTGGCGAAGCCCGACGTCGAGGCTGACCGCGCGCTGGCCGAGCTGCTGCCGCTCGTCACGGAAGGCGACAGCGCGCATGCCGCCTGGCGCGTGTTCAGCGCGCTGGTCGATCGCGACGCGAGCGGCGATGCGACGCGGCTCGCGCTCGCCGAGCTGGCGGTCGCAGCCGATCACTTCACCGCCGGGCTGCAGCTCGCGGAGTCGGTGCTCGCGCGCGATACCGACAATGCCTCAGCCCTGCGACTCGTCGCGCTGCTGCGCGCCGCCAACGATGCCGCGCCTGCGGCCCTCGAGGCAGCACGCCGGGCGGCCGGCGGCGCTGATGAGGACCAGCGCTTCGCGGTCGTCGAAACGCTGATCGAACTCGGCCGCAACGAGGAAGCGCATCGCGAACTCGAGCGCCTGCTCGAAGACGAGTCGCTCGCCGAGGAAGCGGGCCGGCGGCTCGCGCTGCTGGCGCTGTCGAGCGGCGATCTCGACGAGGCGCGGCGGCGCTTCGGCGAGCGCCTGCAGCGCGGCCAGGGCTCGGCCGAAGCCTTCTTCTACCTCGCGGTGCTCGCGGAGCGGCGCGGCGACAAGGAACTCGCGCTGCAAAGCTATGAGCGGCTGGTCGCCGCCGGCGGCGGACTGCTGCCGCGCGTGCGTGCCGCTGCGCTGCTGGTCGACGCCGGCCGCAAGGCCGATGCGCTCAAGCTGTTCGAGAACCCGCCGGCGTCCGGCCGCAATGATCCGATCGATGTCGTCATCGCGCGCAGCAACACGCTGTTCGACGCCGACGACACCCGCGCCGCGCTTGCGGAAGTCGCCGCGGCGCTGGACCGGCATCCGGAGCATCCGCAGCTGCTCTATCACCGCGCGATGCTGTTCGAGCGCGCCGGGCGCACGCGCGAGTCGGTGCGCGCGTTCGAGCGCATGCTGCGTGATCGGCCCGAAGACCCGACGGTCCTGAACGCGCTCGGCTACACGCTGGGCGACAACCGGCAGCAGTTGCGCCGCGCGGCGGAGCTGGTCGAGCGCGCGCTGGAACTGGCCCCAGACAACGCGGCGATCATGGACAGCGTCGCGTGGCTGCGCTTCCGCCGCGGCGATGCGCGCGGCGCGTTGCCGCTGCTCGAGCGCGCGTATCGCATTTCGCGCGATGCCGAGATCGCGGCGCACTGGGCGGAAGTGCTGTGGGTGCTAGGCGAACAGGGCGCGGCGCGCAGCGTCTGGGCGCAGGCGCTGACGCGCAGCCCTGATTCCGAGCCGCTGCGCGAGTCTTTCGAGCGGCTGACCGGGCAGCGGATCGGCGCCAATCCCGCCGGCGATGACGCTTCGCGCTGAGCTGCCGCGCTCGCTCGCGTTGGCCTGCGTCGCGCTGCTGGCGGGCTGCGTCAGCCGCGCGGCGCTGGCGCCGGCTCCGGCGCCGGAGCTGAATCTCTCTGCAGACTGGCCGACCCGGCGCGAGCAATTGCTGGCCGTCGAGGCGTTCACGTTGACGGGTCGTGTCGCCGTGGCCGCCGGCGAGCAGGGCTTCAGCGCCGGCTTGCGCTGGCAGCAGCGCGGCGCGCAAGGCGCGATCATGCTCGAAGGTCCGTTCGGCATGGGTGCGCTCGCGATCGAGACCGAGGCGGATGAGCTGCGCGTGACGACCGGCCGCGGCGAGCGCTTCGAAGGCGCGGCCGCGCGCACGGCGCTCGAGGAAGAACTCGGCTTTGCCTTGCCACTCGCGGCACTGCGCTACTGGGTCCGCGGCCTGCCGGCGCCGGCCACTGCGTCGCCGGGCGCAACGACGCCGGATGTCGCCGAGGAACTCATCGACGCCGCCGCGCCGCGCCTGCAGCGTCTGCAGCAGCAGGGCTGGAGCATCGAGTACACCGAGTACCAGGCCGCCCCGTTCGATTACCAGCCGCGCCGCGTCGTCGCGCGGAACGGCAGCGCGCGCGTCAGGCTCGTCATCGAGCGCTGGGGCGCAGCAGGCGCGACCGGGTTGCAGCGATGACGGCGCGCGCGCCCGACAACGCCGGCGCATCGCGCAGCTGGCCTGCGCCGGCCAAGCTCAACCTGATGCTGCATGTCACGGGTCGCCGTGCCGACGGCTATCACGAGCTGCAGACCGTGTTCCAGCTCGTCGACCTCTGCGACGAGCTGCACTTCGATGTCGATGCCAGCGGCGAGATCCTGCGGCTGCAGGGTCCCGCCGACGTGCCTGCCGAGCAGGATCTGGTCGTGCGCGCGGCGCACCGACTGCGCGAGCGGGCGGGGGACTTGCGGCGAGGCGTACGGATCCGCGTCCGGAAGCGGATTCCACTCGGCGGCGGGCTGGGCGGCGGCAGCTCGGATGCTGCGACGACGCTCGCCGCGCTGAACAAATTATGGGGATTTGGGCTAAAAGTCGACGATCTTGCCGCGATCGGCCTCGAATTGGGTGCGGACGTGCCTGTCTTCGTACACGGCCAGAATGCCTGGGCGGAGGGCGTTGGCGAGCGCCTGACGCCGCTCGATCTGCCGCCGCGCTGGTTTCTGATCCTCCATCCGGGGGTCCATGTCGCGACCCGGGACGTGTTCCAGGCCCCTGAATTGACAAGAAATTCCCCCCTGACCACAATACCCGGCTTTTTGGGCTCGGGTGGCCGCAACGACTGCGAACCGGTCGTGCGCCAGCGGTTCCCGGCGGTTGCCGAGGCGCTCGACTGGCTCGCGCGGTTCGCGCCGGCGCGGCTGACGGGTACGGGGTCTTGCATGTACGCGACGTTCGAACGCGCGGCGGATGCCGAGCGCGTGGCGGCGCGCGTGCCGGATCACTGGCGCAGCTTCGTGGCGCGGGGTCTCGATCGTTCGCCACTGCTGGCAGCGCTCCGGGGCTGACGAACGCTCGGGGACTTACGAACACTGGGGTGTCGCCAAGTGGTAAGGCAGCGGGTTTTGATCCCGCCATTCGGAGGTTCGAATCCTTCCACCCCAGCCAGATCGACGATGCAGGTTTTGAGGTAGTTACGTGGCCGACGGTCAGTCAATCGCGCTGTTCTCCGGGAACGCCAATCCGCTGCTGGCGCAGGACATTGCGCGGCACCTGATGGCGCCGCTTGGCCGCGCGTTCGTCGGCAAGTTCAGCGACGGCGAGATCAACGTCGAACTGATCGAGAACGTGCGCGGCCGCGACGTGTTCCTCGTGCAGCCGACCTGCCCGCCGGTCAACGACAACCTGATGGAACTGCTGATCATGGCGGACGCCTGCCGGCGCGCCTCCGCCCGCTCCGTCACGGCGGTCGTGCCTTACTTCGGCTATTCGCGCCAGGATCGCCGGCCGCGCGCGACGCGCTCGCCGATCTCGGCCAAGCTGGTCGCCAACATGATGGCCGAGGCCGGCATCGATCGCGTGCTGACGATCGACCTGCACGCGAACCAGATCGAAGGCTTCTTCGACATCCCGGTCGACAACGTCTACGCCTCGCCGGTGCTGCTCGGCGACGCCTGGCGGCAGCGCTACGAGAACATGATCGTCGTGTCGCCGGACGTCGGCGGCGTCGTGCGCGCCCGCGCGCTCGCGAAGCGGCTCGACGACGTCGAACTCGCGATCATCGACAAGCGCCGGCCGCGGCCGAACGAGTCGAAGGTCATGAACATCATCGGCGAGGTCAAGGGCCGCACCTGCGTGCTGATCGACGACATGGTCGACACCGCTGGCACGCTGTGCCTCGCCGCGCAGGCGCTGAAGGATGAAGGCGCGATCAAGGTCGTGGCCTACATCACGCATGCGATTCTCTCCGGCAGCGCCGTCGACAAGATCAGCAAGTCGGCGCTCGACGAACTGGTCGTCACCGACACCATCCCGCTGTCGGAGGCCGCGAAGCAGTGCGGGCGCATCCGGCAGCTGACGGTCGCGGGCCTGCTTGGCGAAACGATCCGCCGCATCCGCGACGAGGAATCGGTGAGCTCGCTGTACGTCGACTGACGGCGCGCCACCACACAGGTTTTTTCACGTATGAGCTGTAGGCAATCGGGCCGAAGGCTTAAGGAGACTGCAACATGAAGATTGGATTCGAACTCGCTGCGGAATTCCGCGATGACCAGGGCAAGGGCGCGAGCCGCCGCCTGCGCCGTGCCGGCCGCGTGCCGGCGATCCTGTACGGCGGCCACCGCGACCCGCGCTCGCTGTCGCTGAACCACGAGAAGCTGATGACGCTGGTCGAGAACGAGAAGTTCTACTCGTCGATCATCAACCTGAAGGTCGGCGACGTGACCCAGGCAGCCGTCGTCAAGGACATGCAGATGCATCCGGCCGAGTTCCGCGTGCTGCACGTCGACCTGCAGCGCGTGCTCGAGAACGAGAAGATCCGCCTGCACCTGCCGATCCACCTGAAGGGCGCCGCCGGATCGCCGGGCGTCAAGACTCAGGGTGGCCAGGTGTCGCATCGCATTGCGGACACCGAAGTGCAGTGTCTGCCGAAGGATCTGCCCGAGTACCTCGAGATCGACATGTCGAACATGTCGATCAACGAAACCAAGTACCTCAGCGACATCCCGCTGCCGCCGGGCGTCGCGTTGACGGCGCTGGTGCAGGGCAAGGACCAGGTAGTCGTGTCGATCCACGCGCCGCGTGCCGAGGAGCCGGAACCGGCCGCGGCTGCGGCGGCCGAGGGTGCGGTCGCGGCTGCGCCTGCCGCAGGTGCAGCGCCGGCCGCCGGCGCTGCGACGGCGAAGAAGGAAGAGCCGGCCAAGAAGGACGCGAAGAAGTAAGCCTGCGATCGGGGGTCGCGGCGGGGCATCGTTGCGATGCGCGCCGCGGCCTGATCGCCGCTCTCGCGGAGGCCGTCCATGCCGGGCACGCCGTTGCGCCTCATCGTCGGTCTCGGCAATCCGGGCGCCGAGTACGCGCGCACGCGCCACAACGCCGGGTTCTGGCTCGTCGACGAACTCGCGCGCCGCTACCGCGGCAGCTTTCGCGCCGAGTCGCGCCACCAGGGCGAGCTCGCGCGGGTGGCGATCGGTGACGCGGATATCTGGCTGCTCAAGCCCACGACCTTCATGAATCGCAGCGGTGGTTGCATCGCCGCGGTCTGCGGGTTCTACAAGATCAGCACCGAGCAGGTGCTGGTCGCGCACGACGAGATCGATCTGCCGGTGGCGGCGGTGCGGCTCAAGCAGGGCGGTGGTCATGGCGGGCACAACGGCCTGCGCGACACGATCGCAACGGTCGGCGACGGCTTCTGGCGGCTGCGGCTGGGCGTCGGGCATCCGGGCAGCCGCGAGCAGGTCGTCGACTACGTGCTGCGGCGTGCGCCGGCGGAAGAAGACGCGCTGCTTCAGCAGGCGATCGGCATCGCGGCCGACATCATCCCCGCGGTGCTGGCAGAGGGCGCGCAGAAGGCAATGAACAGGCTCCATTCGAAACCCGCCGGCGACAAGCCCGCGAGCTGAGGGTCCAGAACATCATGGGAATCAAGTGCGGCATCGTCGGGCTTCCGAACGTCGGCAAGTCGACCCTCTTCAATGCGTTGACGCGCGCGCAGATCGCGGCGGAGAACTATCCGTTCTGCACGATCGACCCGAACGTCGGCATCGTACCGGTGCCCGATCCGCGCCTCGAGCAGCTCGCGCAGATCGTCGCGCCTGAGCGCGTCGTGCCGGCGATGATCGAGTTCGTCGACATCGCGGGCCTCGTCGAGGGCGCCTCCGAGGGCAAGGGCAAGGGCAACGCCTTCCTCTCGCATATCCGCGAGGTCGATGCGATCGCGCACGTCGTGCGCTGCTTCGAGAACGACGACATCATCCATGTCGCGGGGCGCATCGATCCGCTCGCGGATATCGACATCATCAATACCGAGCTCGTGCTCGCCGACCTCAACATCGTCGAGAAGGCGGCCGACCGGCAGGCGAAGGCCGCGAAGGGCGGCGACAAGGACGCGATCCGAAAGCGCGACATCTACGAGCGCGTGCGCGAGCATCTCGGCGCGGGCAAGCCCGTGCACGCGATGAGCCTGACTCCTGAAGAGAAGCGCGACCTGCGCGAACTGCACCTGCTGACCGACAAGCCGGTCATGTACGTCGCGAACGTGCTCGAGAACGGCTTCGAGAACAATACTTTCCTGGATGCCGTGCGCGCGCGCGCGGCGCGCGAGGGCGCGATGGTGGTGCCGGTCTGTGCCGCGATCGAAGCGGAGATCTCGCAGCTCGAGGACGCCGACCGCGCCGAGTTCCTGCGTGACCTCGGGCTCGAGGAGCCTGGTCTCAACCGCGTGATCCGCGCCGGCTACCAACTGCTGGGCCTGCAGACGTACTTCACCGCCGGCGTCAAGGAAGTGCGCGCGTGGACGATCCACCGCGGCGATACCGCGCCGCAGGCCGCCGGCGTCATCCACTCGGATTTCGAGCATGGCTTCATCCGCGCCGAGGTGATCGGCTTCGACGACTTCATCGCGCACAAGGGCGAGCAGGGCGCGAAGGCGGCGGGGCGGATGCAGCGCGAGGGTAAGGAATACATCGTCCGCGAGGGCGATGTCATGCACTTCCTGTTCAGCGGCTGACGTCCAACAGCTGACGCGCGTTGCGCGTTACGCGCTGCACCTACCGGTACTACGCTCGGCGCATGCGAACTGCAATCCTGGGGCGAAGGCTCTCGTTGCTGGCATCGGTGGTGCTGCTGTGCTGCGCCGCGCCCGCGGCGCGGCCGCTCGACGTCATGCAGCTGATCGCCGCGGAGCGCTCGCAGGGACTGAAGACCGCGCTCGACCAGGCGGCGAAACTCGCGATCGACCGGCTCGGGCGACCCGATGGCTATCTGGCTGATCCGCAAGTGCGCATTCCGCTGCCGGGCAAGCTCGCGAAGGCGCAGAAGACGCTGAAGGCGCTGGGGCTCGGCCCGCAGGCGGATGCGCTCGTCACGGCGATGAACCGCGCCGCCGAGGCAGCCGTGCCGGAAGCGCGCGCCGTGTTCGCCGATTCCATCCGCAAGATGACGGTGCAGGACGCGGTCGGCATCCTGACCGGGCCCAACGACGCCGCGACGCAATACTTCCGGCGCACCATGAGCGCACCGCTGAGCGAGCGCTTCCTGCCCATCGTCGCGAAGGCGACGCGGCAGCTCGATCTCGCGCAGCGCTACGATCGCGTCGCCGGCAAGGCGGCAAACCTGGGCTTGATCGGCCGCGACGAAGCGTCGCTCGATGCGTACGTGACGCAGAAGGCGCTCGACGGCCTGTTCCTGAAGATGGCGCAGGAAGAAGCCGCGATCCGCGCCAACCCGCTCGGGCAGTCGAGCGCAATCCTGAAGAAGGTGTTCGGCGCGCTGCGATGATGCGCGCCGTGCCGTGCGCCGCGCGCGGCGAGCCCGCGCGCGGGATCAGGAGCCGGCCGGCTCCATCTGCGACTGGCAGTAGTTCTGCAGGCCGACCCGCTCGATCAGCTCCAGCTGCGTTTCGAGGAAGTCGATGTGCTCTTCTTCGGACTCCAGGATCTTCTGGAACAGGTCGCGGCTGCCGTAGTCGCCGAGCCGCTCGCAGTCGGCGATGGCGGCCTTCAGATCCGGGTGGGCCTTCATCTCTAGCGCGAGGTCGCACTCGAGCACTTCCTTGACGTTCTCGCCGATCATCAGCTTGCCGAGGTCCTGCAGGTTCGGCAGGCCGTCCAGGAACAGCACGCGCTCCATCAGCTTGTCGGCGTGCTTCATCTCGTCGATCGATTCCTTGTATTCATACTTGCCGAGGCGCTCGAGACCCCAGTGGCGCAGCAGGCGCGAGTGCATGAAATACTGGTTGATCGCCGTGAGTTCGTTTTTGATCACCTTGTTCAGGTGAGCAATGATGATCGGGTCGCCCTTCATGGTGTGGTCCTGCGCGGTCGGTGAAGCCGGTGAGCGCGAATGCGCTCAGGCAGTCTGCGGTTCGGGTGCGGTGTTGTCCACGTGCTCTTCGATCACGCTGCGCGCCGTGTGTTCACAGGCACCGCAGTTCGTCGCCACACCGGTGCAGGCCTGCACTTCCTCGAACGAGCGGGCGCCGCAGGCCACCGCTTCGCGCAGGCGCCGATCCGAGATCCCATGGCAGATACACACGTACATGGGAGAGAATCCTAAATGCGAATCGGTCTCAAACGCAATAGCGATTTTCCGAGACTGCTCAGATTCTCTTCTTGATAGGCTTAATGGCGTGATAATTTGACATCATCGTCGAAAAGACCTCGAAAAGTGCGCTAACCGATGACTCCAGCAACCCTCCAGTCTAGCCCCGCCTCGCTGGTCCAGATCCGCTCGCCCTGGATGGATGCCGACCTCGACATCTTCCGGGAGGCGGTCTCCCGCTTCGTCGAAACCGAGATGGTGCCCAACGATGCCCGCTGGCGCGCGCAGCACGGCGTCGGTCCGGAGATCTGGCTCGCGGCCGGCCGCAACGGCTTCCTGTGCACCGACATTCCGGAGGAGTACGGCGGCATGGGCGGCGACCTGCGCCACGAAACCGTGCTCTACGAAGAACTCGCGCGCCGCGGCTTGTCGGGTTTCGGACAGGGCGTGCACAGCATCTGCGCGCACTACCTGCTGAACCACGGCACGGAAGAGCAGAAGCGGCGGCTGATCCCACCACTGGCGAGCGGCGAGCTCATCGGCGCCATTGCGTTCACGGAGCCGGGCGCCGGATCCGACCTGCGCGGCCTGCGCACGCGCGCGGTGCGCGATGGCGATCACTACGTCGTCAACGGCTCGAAGATCTTCATCACCAATGGCGGCCAGGGCAGCCTGCTGGCGCTCGTCGTCAAGACCGAGAACGCGCGCGACTCCAAGGCGCTGTCGATCCTGATGGTCGAGACCAAGAACCTGCCCGGTTACCGCGTCGGCCGCGTGCTCGACAAGATGGGCATGCACGCGCAGGACACCGCGGAACTGTTCTTCGAGGATGTGCGCGTGCCGGTGGCGAACCTGCTCGGCGGCGAGGAAGGCCGCGGCATGTACCAGCTGATGGCCGACCTGCCGTACGAGCGGCTGATCATCGGCATCTGCGCGGTTGGTGCGATGGAAGGCGCGGTCGAGGAAACGCGCCGTTACGTGCGCGAGCGCAAGGCCTTCGGCCAGGCGATCGGCGACTTCCAGAACACGCGCTTCAAGCTGGCCGAGGCCGTGACCACCACCCGAGTCGCGCGCGCCTTCATCGATGACTGCATCGTCCGCTACCTGCGCGGCGAGCTCGACAACGAAACAGCGTCGATGGCGAAGTGGTGGACCAGCGACATGCAGCAGCAGGTCATTGACGACTGCCTGCAGCTGTGGGGTGGCTACGGCTACATGAACGAATACCTGATCTGCCGGATGTTCGCCGACGCGCGCGTGCAGCGCATCTACGGCGGCACGAACGAGATCATGAAGGAGCTGATCGCGCGGGCTCTCTGAGCGCCTGCCCTCAGTAAGGCGGCGGCACGCAGGGCTGCGCATGGCGGGCCCGCAGCGCTGCCGGCAGGAACGGCTGCGCGGGCGGGTTGCGCGAGATCGTGACTTCCTCGCGCGTCCAGTTGTTCTCCAGCGGCGCACCGAGCGTGCGGATCAGGGCGAGGTTGCCGCAGCGCGTGCCGTATGGCCCGTGCGCGATGCCGGGCGGGCGCCAGAAGTAAGCGCCTTCACGCATGCGGCCGACGTTGCTCAGGTAATCGCCGGACAGCAGGAACATCTCCTCGACGCAGTCATGCACTTCCTGCGGGCCGCGCCACTGCGGCGGATGCAGGTGGGGCGGGCAGGTCACGAGCATCGTCGTGTCGGCCTCGCCGATCCGACCGCGCAGCATCTTCCAGCGCAGCCCGATGTCCGCGTAGGCCGGATCCATGCCGGCCGACTCCCAAGGCATCTCGAAAGCGTCGAGCATCGGCACCGCGTCCCGCAGGGCATCGGCCACACGCGCAGCGACGCCCGCTTCGGCTAGCGGCGCGCTGTCGAAGAAACACAGCAGCACGGTTTCCGCATGCGCCCGCAGCGCGCCGCGGGTCCAGTGCGGCGGCAGGCGCGCGTAGCAATCCGGCTGGTAACGCTGCTCGCCGAGCGAGAACTCGCCGTCGAGGACCAGGAACTCCTCTTCGGCATCGAGATGCCAGCAGCCGTCGCGATGCCAGCCCTGCGGCAGGCGCAGCAGCATCGAACAGGCGCCGCTGGCCGCATCGAGGCTCAGCAGCTTGCACTGCGTGCCGGCGAGGTGCGCGATGGGGGTGGGTTGCCAGTGGAGTGCCTGGGCCTGCAGGAATTCGACGTGCTCTCGAGCCATGTTGTGACGCTGACATGCGCGGCGCGGCGCGCCCATACGGGTCAACCGCAATGGGTCGCCGTCGCGCGCGACTCGGATGCTATCCTGCCGCCCTTTCGAGACGCTCAGGATGAGGATCTGATGAGAGTCAAGACGCCGGCCATGAAGCTCGACCTTCGCATCGACGAGGTCGAGCTCAAGGACGATCAACTGCTGCTGACCGGCATGGCGGGCATGCTGCCGTGCGAGACCACGATGACGGCCCGCGAAGTGCGTGCCCTGCTGCAGCGAGCGCTGCGGCCGTCGATCCTGTGGTGGGCGCTGCGGGCGTCGGCATGACGACCTACCTGCTTGCGAAATGGGCCCACGTGCTCGTGATGGGCTATTGGCTCGGCAGTGAGCTCGTCATCAATGCTCTGACACATTACATCGCGCGCACGACGTCGCTGCCGCCGGCGGAGCGGATGCGGCTGTGGGATTTCCTGCTCGATGTCGACCAGCACGTCCGTAACGCGATGATCATGTCGGTGCCGCTGGGCTTCACGCTGGCGTCCTATCTTGGTCTCGTGCCGATCCAGGGCATCTGGATGTGGCTGCTGTGGATCGTCTCGGCGTTGTGGTTCTGGTTCATGTGGATGGTGCACTGGCGCCGCAAGGCCCCCGAAGGCGCAACGCTCGCGAAATGGGACTGGCGGATCCGCTACGTGCTGATCGCGTTCTTCGGCGGCACGGCGCTGTGGTCGCTATTCACCGGCTGGCCGTATCCGACGGCGTGGCTTGCACTCAAGGTGCTGGGCGTCGCCGGCGCGATCATCTGCGGCATCTTCGTGCGCCATTACATCCGCGAGGCCTATCGTTCTGCGCTGCCGGCGATCGCCGCCGGGCGCGCGACCGATGCCGACAACGAGGAATTCCGCGTGCTGATGATCAAGGGCACCTGGGCGCTCGTGGTGCTGTGGGTGATCCTGTTCGGCATCGGCGCGCTCGGGGCGTTGAAGCCGTTCTAGGGTGGCGCGCCCACGATCTCGACGAACAGCGCCGGGTCCACGTTGCCGCCCGACAGCACGACCGCGGTGATGCGCTCCGCCGTCGGGATCTTGCTGGCCAGCACCGCCGCGAGCGCGATGGCGCCGCCGGGCTCGACGACGAGCTTCAGCGTCTCGAACGCGAAGCGCATCGCCGCGCGCACCTCGTCGTCCGTGACGACCAGTCCGCCGGCCAGCAACTCGCGATTGATCGGGTAGGTCACGTCGCCCGGCGTCGGCGCCTGCAGTGCATCGCAGATCGAACGCGCGCCGTCGGCATTGCGGACGCGCTGGCGATCGGGAGCGGCGAGCGACCGCGCGTGATCGTCGAAACCGGCTGGCTCGACCGAATACACCTGGGTGGCGGCGCGCGCTGCCTTGAGCGCCAGCGCCGAGCCGGCGACCAGCCCGCCGCCGCTGCAGCAGAACAGCGCCTGGTCCACCTGCAGCCCGAGGGCCTGCGCCTGCGCCGCGATCTCGCGGCCGACGGTGCCCTGGCCGGCGACGATGTGCGGATCGTCGTAGGCGGGCACGATCACCGCGCCGCGTTCGCGCGCAAGTCGCGTGCCGATCTCTTCGCGCGATTCGGCATAGCGATCGTACTGGATGACCTCGCCGCCGAGTCGGCGCGTGTTCTCCGTCTTGATGCGCGGCGCGTCCTTCGGCATGACGATCGCGGCGCGGATGCCCAGCAGCTGCGCCGCGTAGGCAACGCCCTGCGCATGGTTGCCCGATGACCACGCGACCACGCCCGCGGCGCGCTCGGCCGGCGACAGCTGCGACAGCCGGTTCCACGCGCCACGGAACTTGAACGAGCCGGTGTGCTGCAGCATCTCGGCCTTCAGCAGCACGCGGCCGCGCGCCTGCGCGTTCAGCACCGCGTTCTCGAGCAACGGCGTGACGACGGCATGACCGCGCAGCCGCGCGGCGGCGGCGTCGATCTGCGCCGGCGTCACCCCGCGTGGGTCGCGGCTTGCTTCTGAGGTCATTGGCGTGTCGTCTCGTGTGGGCGCGCGATCACGCGTTGCGCGCGAGGACTTCGAGCTCCTCGCGGATGATCTTGCCGGTGGCACTGCGGGGCATGTCGGCCTCGTCGATGAAGTGCACGGCCCGCGGCCGCTTGTAGCTCGCCAGCGCACTGCGGCAGATCTGGTCGATGTCGGCTTCACCGATCTCATTGCTGCGGCGGACGACGAACGCGACGGGCACTTCCCCCCACCTCGCGTCTGGCCGGCGCACGACGGCCGCGTCCGCGACGCGGGGGTCGTCGAGCAGCACGCGCTCGATCTCCGCAGGGTAGATGTTCTCGCCGCCGGACTTGATCAGGTACTTCGAGCGGCCGACGAACTGGTAGCCATCGCCGCTGCGCCGGAACAGGTCGCCCATCGGATACCAGCCGTCGCGAAAGCAGGAGCCGTCGACGCGTCCCTGGTTCCAGTAACCCGAGAACAGGGTCTCGCCGCGCACCCAGGCTTCGCCGACCTCGCCATCCGCGGCATCGAGGCCGCGCGCGTCCACGAGTCGCAATGCGCAACCGCTGTTGCGGCGCTTCGAAAGATCGGTCAACGGGTCGCCCACCGGCAGCAGGTGTCCCGACAGGGGCGGCAGGCCTGTTTCGGTCGAACCGAAGCTGTTGAGGAAGGGCGCGCGCACCGTGGCGCACAGCGCGGCGATCGTCGCGGCAGGCACGAGATCGGCCATGCAGCCAACCAGCTTGATGCCCGCCACCTGCTTGTGGGTGCGGTGCAGTTCATCGAGTAGCGGGTCGATGGTGGCGGGCACGAGCAGCAGCCAGCCGATCGTGAACGACTCGATCGCGTTCGCCATCGCCGCGACGTCCAGGCCGTCGCAGATGATCACCGTAGCGCCGAACATCAGGCTGGCCAGCGTGTGCTCGCTGCCGCCCATGTGGAACATCGGCGACCAGGCGACGTAGGCGTCCGCGGGGCCAATGCCGAAATCGCGTCGCAGCAGTTCCATGCGCGCGACTTCCGCGCGGTGGCTGATCACGGCCGCGCGCGGGCGGCCCGTCGTGCCGCTCGTGAAGATGATCAGCAGGCCGTCCTCCGGCAGCGCCTGCTCGCCGGACGGGTCGGGCGTACCGTCTGCGCCGCACAGCCACTCGATGCCGACGGCGGTCGCGGCTGAGGTGGAAACCGTGGTTGCCACCGCCTCGAACCGGTTCGAGAAAACCAAGGCCCGCGGTTCCACCGTCGCGAGGCTGTCGCGCAATTCGTCGACCGTCAGCCGCCAGTTCAGGCAGGCGACGAGTGCGCCGAGTTTCGCGGCCGCGAGCTGCACGATCGTGTATTCCGGGCGGTTCTCGGACAGCACCGCGACCCGCTCGCCGCGCTGCGCTCCGAGTGCGCGCAGTCGACCGGCGCAGCGCTCGACACGCGCGTGCAGCTCGGCATAAGTCAGGGAAGTGCCGCCTGCGCGGATCGCCAGCGCCGATGGTGTGCGCAGCGCCTGGGCGCGGAAGCGGGCGTAAACGGTGTGGTGTTCGAGCAAGGCTGTCACCGCGGGACCTCGTCTGGCGCGATTCTCAACTGCGCCCGCGCGATGATCGCGACCCTGTCTGCAGCGCGCAACTCGAGCGTGCACTGCAGTCGGCTGCCGGTCGCCGTGACTGCCTCGCTGTCGACGATGCCAGTGGCGACTGCAGTCGTCGGCGCGAATATCGCAGCGACGAACCGAGCTTCGAAGGTTTC
>CAZPJE010000230.1:0-5175 GCA_964586725.1 uncultured Steroidobacteraceae bacterium
AAACAGATCCTTCTCGTCTCGGTCGAGTTTGAGGTCGAATCGCGTCGCGCTTTCCATGGGCGGGAGCCTCCGGTTCAGTCTCCTAGTATACGGCTTTTTCCCGTACCGCCTAGGGCGCGTTTCCATGGGTAAAAAAACGGGTAACTCAGCTAGATCGAAAGATTTATCTCTTTACAATCAATAAGTTAGAGGGAAAACTCCAGTCCTCTCCCGGACACCAATAAAAACAAGAACTTACGAGATTTATCTCGATTAGATTCTGACTAAATGTCGCTCTCTTTGGCGGCGACTTCCAGACTCTCTATATGGGGTCCTGAAAGCGCCGATCAAGGTCGACGGGGCGACGGATAGCGGGTTTCAGGTTAAAGCACGCGGCGGCACGCCGACCGGACGCCGCATCTCCTCGCAGATTACGGTCGCCTCAACCACGACGGAGAGTTGCTGCAGCTTGCGCAGGATCAGCTCGGCTGCCGCGTTTGGGCGATCAGCCGAAACTGGGTCAGTTCGCAAATGCTGCGCCAGTTTCTGCAGTCGAAAATGCACGCCCGATTTCCGGCGGCAGGTTGCTGGCGAGCCTCCTAGACTGCGAGCATGCTATTCGATCTTCCAGATCACGACACGCTCTTCAAAGCGCTGCTGGACCGCAACGATGCCTATGACGGGCAAGCGTATGTGTGCGTCTCGACAACCGGTGTGTTCTGTCGGCTCACCTGTTCTGCGCGCAAGCCAAAGTCGGAGAACTGCACGTTCTATGCGTCGGTTGGTGAGTGCATCAATGCGGGCTTTCGCCCGTGCAAGAAATGCCATCCGATCCGCCCGATGGCGTCAGCAGACCCCGCGATTGCCGTGCTGTTGGGCGCGCTGGACGAACGCCCGGACTATCGCTGGTCTGAAGGGGACATCGAGCGCATGGGTTTTGATCTCTCCACAGTCAGAAGGTCCTTCAAGCGCCAGTTCGGGATGACGTTTCTTGAAGTTGCGCGGCAACGCCGACTTCGCGACGGGTTTGAAACGCTTTCGGATGGAGGCCCGGTCATTGACGCGCAATTGGCTGCCGGGTTCGAGTCCGCCAGTGCATTCCGCGCAGCATTTGCAAAGCTTCTGGGACGTGCCCCGGGCGCGTTGGACAACTCACCAGTCCTGTTTGCGGACTGGGTTGAAACGCCTTTGGGCAGCATGGTGACCGCTTGCAGCTCATCGCAGCTTCTTCTCCTGGAGTTCGTCGATCGCAAGGCACTGAGAACAGAACTCGGCAAGCTGGATAGATTTGCCAAAGGCCGAATCGGGATCGGCAAGACGCTGCCGGGTGAGCAGATCAGGAGTGAGTTGCAGGCATTCTTTGGCGGCGAGTCCGCCAGCTTTTCTACTCCAGTGGCCTATTGCGGCAGTGCATTCGAGCGAAGTGTCTGGGATGAGTTGCGGCGGATCCCGGCCGGACATACACGTAGCTACTCCGATATCGCGAAACGCCTCGGGCAACCGACGGCCGCGCGCGCCGTCGCGCGCGCCAATGGAGCCAACCAGATCGCACTTGTTGTGCCCTGCCACCGCGTGATCGGCGCAGACGGTTCGCTGACAGGATACGGCGGTGGACTCTGGCGCAAGCAGCGGCTCCTTGAAATCGAACGACACTACCGCGCAGCCTCGAAGGAAGACGCCAAATGATGGATCAGATCAAGCGGGCGCAGCTGTTTGGATCGCTTCACGTGAAGGGTGATCCTGTCGTCATTTACAACATCTGGGACGCTGGCAGCGCTAACGCCTTGGTTGAGGCCGGAGCGAAAGCAATCGCAACGGGCAGTTGGTCGATGGCCGCCGCACACGGATACGACGATGGTGAAGCGATCCCACTAGAGAGGGTCGTTTGGATCGTTGAGCGCATCGCTGCAACCGTCGACGCCCCGCTCAGCGTTGATTCCGAGGGGGGCTACGCGGTTGAGCCAGAGCAGGTAGCGGCAAACGTCCGACGGATCATCGCGGCGGGCGCGATCGGGATCAATCTGGAAGATCAGATCGTTTCCGGCGACGGCCTGTATGCCGTTCAAGCGCAGGTCGAGCGGATCAAAGCAGTGCGTCAGGCAGCACGCCAGGACGGAATAGATTTGTTCATCAACGCGCGGACCGATGTTTTTATTGGGAGCGATCCATCAACCCACCCGGCGCGGGTGGGAGAAGCGATCGAACGCGCGGTCGCGTACCAAGCTGCAGGCGCAGATGGGTTCTTCGTTCCGGGACTCACGGATCACGCGCTGATCCGCATGATCGTCGAGGCCACCAGTCTGCCTGTGAACGTCATGATGATGGGTGATCTGACATCCGTCAGTCGCATCGCGGAAACCGGCGTGGCACGAGTCAGCTATGGCCCCGGACCGTACTTGACCGCGATGTCCGACCTCAAAGAACGGTTCGGCGCACTGACAGCAAGGTCATAGCGCCAAGGCATTCAACGCAATTCGTGAGTCGCCACCGGCGGCGCCTAAGGCGCCGCGCGCATATGCTTGCGAACCCATTGGGCAAACTGCGCTTCGTCCATTTCCCCCGCAGCAAGCGCGACAATCGCTTCAATGGCTTCTACCGGCGTCGCAGATAACCCCTGTCCATTGACGGCCAGGAACACACCGACTGCGAGGAATGCCACGCGCTTGTTGCCATCAACGAAAGCGTGATTGCGCGCCAGGGCGAATCCGTAGGCCGCAGCCAGCACCGCAACATCCGTGCAGCCTTCGTAAGCGTGCTTGTTGACCGGTCGAGCCAACGCGGAGTCCAGCAAACCCTCATCGCGCAAGCCGCTCGCGCCACCAAATTGCGCGAGGCTCTCACGATGCAAGAGCAGCAGCGCGCGCTTGTCGATCCAGATCGGCGCGTCGCTCACTTCGCGAGGACCTTGAACGTATCCCTGTAGTCCTTCATGAACTTGCGCCCTGCGTCAAGCTGCGCCTCGACGGCGGGGTCGAACGGAGTCAGCAAGTACCCCTCGGGAGTCTCGACGACATGCAGCGTGTCGCCCCGCTCCACGCGCATGTGGGTCAGCATTTCCTTGGGGATCACGACACCGGTGGAAGTGCCGACTGCAGTCAGTTTGAGTGTTGCCATCGCTGCCTCGTTGGGATAACTATATATATAATTATATGACAAGACGATGCCAATGCCAGGGCGGCTGACTAGCAGACCGGATACTCAGCCCCCTCTCGGAGAACTAATTCTTTATTTTTCAGTTATTTATATCCTCTAGATAGCGAATCACAGCTTGATTCGAGGCCTACGGCAAAGAGTCGTTCTGAGTGGTTGCCTGCGCGGATGCCGCTGCCCTGCGCGCGAGGCAGTCACGCCGGTTCGTGAGCAACCGAGGCCACGTCCTCCAAGGGAACGCGATGTCGGGCGCTGGCGGCGCCTGCGCCAGGTGCCGACCAGGCTCACGGAAGGTCAGCCTGCGAGCCGAATCACGGCACCCACTAACCCGGACGCGAGCACGACCTGCACGACACTCCACTTGAACCTGAACAATGCCAGCGCAGCCGCGCTGGTCATCATCAGGGCCGTCATGTCGAAGGCGCCGGCGAATCCAGCGGGCCACAGCACGTGGTAACCAAAGAACAGACCGAGGTTCACGATCACGCCCACGACCGCAGCCGTGATCGCTGCCAGCGGCGCTGCGAACTTCACATCACCCCGTGTGGACTCGACAAACGGTCCGCCGGCCAGAATGAAGATGAACGAGGGCAGAAAGGTGAACCACGCCACGATCAAGGCGGCGAGCAGGCCGGCCAGCAGGGGCATTTCCGGACCCAGCGCTGCCTGCGAGTACGCGGCCACGAAGCCGACGAAAGAGACCAGCATGATCAGAGGACCGGGCGTGGTCTCACCAAGCGCAAGTGCATCCATCATCTGGGTCGCGGTCACCCAGCCATAGTCCACCACTGCGGCTTGCGTGACGTAGGGCAGCACCGCGTACGCACCGCCAAACGTCAGCACCGCCGCCTTGGTGAAGAACCAGCTCATCTGCGTCAGCATGTGGTGCCAGCCAAAGCTCCCTGCCAGCACCACCATCGGGCCGGCCCAGAGCAGTAGTCCCGTGGCGACCACAGCAGAGAATCTGCGGCGACTGAATCGCGCGTGCGTCGGGACAGGCGTGCCGTCGTCTATCAAGGCGGGTGCAGTCACCCGAGGCACCGGCGCGTGACCGAGTGTCGCGCGGGCTGCAGTGGGCGACACACGTCCGTGCAGTATTCCGACCACTGCAGCGGTGACGATGATCACCGGAAACGGCACCTGCAGCGCAAACATCGCAACGAATGAGCCGACGGCGATGCTCCAGTGCCACGGATTGCGCAACGCGCGTGAACCGATCCTCCACGCCGCGTGCAGGACGATAGCGGCGACCGCCGGCTTGATGCCGTATAGCACGGCACTCATCCACGGCAAGTCGCTGAAGCGCACGTAGACGCATGCGAGGCCAACCAGGAGCAGCAGTGACGGCAGCACGAACAGCAGGCCGGCGGCGACCCCGCCCCAGGTTCGGTGCATGAGCCACCCGAGGTAGGTGGCCAGTTGCTGGGCCTCCGGTCCCGGCAGCACCATGCAGTAGTTCAGCGCATGCAGGAACCGCTTCTCGCTGATCCAGCGGCGCTGTTCGACCAGTTCCGTGTGCATGATCGCGATCTGGCCGGCCGGACCGCCAAAGCTGATGAACCCCAGCTTGAGCCAGAAGCGCAAAGCGTCGGCAAAAGGCACCGCTGGACGACTGTCCGGGGTTGCCTCTGCTGCCTCGACGCCATGATTTGTTGTCATGCCGCTCCCGTCCGCGACTAGCGGGGCGCTTCGCGCCGTTTCGATCGGCTTCGAAGCTATCGCATGGTCGAGGCCTACACCATGGCCAGATTTCGGGGCGGGTTCCGCGCGGGATGACGCGTTCGACGCAGAATATTTCGAGCAGCTTGCCGTTCCGTCAGGCAATACGGGTTTGATCGCCGGGCAGCCGGGCGAACCGCGAACCTATGGCCTGACCTTGACGATCAGCTTCTGAATGTCTGGATGACGGGGACGCCGTAGCTCCTACGACGCCCCCGCTCGAATAGTCTTGGGCGAAACTCAGGTCTTCGAAGCCTGGTAAATGCCCTCGATCGCCGCATCCAGCGCGGTGTTGAACTGGGCATCGCTCTGCTGCGCCGTCAAACC
>CAZPJE010000231.1:0-5380 GCA_964586725.1 uncultured Steroidobacteraceae bacterium
GGTCCGTGCCTTCGCCGTCGCGATACAGCCCCCGCGCGCGGTCGAACAGTCCGTCCTTCGACGACAGCATGATGACCGGGATCGACTTGTAGACCTTGTTGTGCTTGATCAGCGAGCAGGTCTGGTAGCCGTCGAGGCGCGGCATCATGATGTCGACGAACACGATGTCGGGCTGATGGTCGGCGATCTTGGCCAGAGCGTCGAAGCCGTCGACGGCCGTGAAGACCTCGCAACCTTCCTTCGTCAGCAGAGTCTCGGCAGTCCTGCGGATGGTCTTGCTGTCATCGATGACCAGGACCTTGAGGCCCTGCAGCCGGGAATGGGCAGCGGTCTCCAATCTGCGCTCCTTGAACCGAATTGCGTGCGAGCCCAGGCAAGCGACTGCGGGCTGCTGATATGGCACACAATATCCACGTCAGCCGGTGGGCGTTTTAACATATACGTCACCCCCCTGCCATGCCACGCAGTTCACGTTTCTGGAAGGAAAAATGACTTCAAGCCCCCGCATCGCCGTCGTCATGGATCCGATCGACGCAATCAAGTTCGAAAAGGACACGACCCTGGCGATGCTGTTCGCGGCGCAGGCCCGCGGCTGGGAGCTCCTGTACCTCGAGCAACGGGACCTGTCGATGCGCGACGGCGTCGCGCTCGGGCGTGCGCGGCCGCTGCGCGTGTTCAAGGATCCGGCGCGCTGGCATGAGCTCGGCGAGCCGGTCGTGGAACGCCTCGGCGACATCGACGCGATCCTGATGCGCAAGGACCCGCCGTTCGACATGGAGTACATCTACTCGACCTACGTGCTCGAACGCGCCGAACTGCAGGGCGCGCTGGTCGTCAACCGGCCGCAGGGCCTGCGCGACATGAACGAGAAGGTCTTCACGGCCTGGTTCCCGCAGTGCTGCGCGCCGACCTTGATCACGCGTGACATGGCCGACATGAAGGCCTTCCTCGGCGAGCATGGCAAGATCGTCTGCAAGCCGCTGTACGGCATGGGCGGCCGCTCGATCTTCGCCATCGACCAGGGCGACAAGAACGCCAACGTGATCTTCGAGACGCTGACCGAGTACGGCACGCGCTACGCGATCGTGCAGCGCTACATCCCGGACATCGTCCGCACCGGCGACGCGCGCGTGCTGCTGGTCGACGGCGAGCCCGTGCCGTTCGCGCTGGCCCGCATCCCGAGTGGCGAGGACAACCGCGGCAACCTGGCCGCGGGCGCCAAGGGCGTCGGCCGGCCGCTCAACGAGCGCGACCGCTGGCTCGCGGCGCAGATCGGCCCGACGCTGGCCGAGCGCGGCATGCTGTTCGTCGGCCTCGACGTCATCGGCGACTACGTGACCGAGATCAACGTGACGAGCCCGACTGGCGTACGCGAGCTCGACAAGCAGTTCAACCTCGATATCGCCGCCCTGCTGATGGACGCCATCGAGCGGCGCCTCAAGGCGCGAGCGTGACCACGGCGCCCCCGCTCGACATTCCACGGAGCGGACCCACGGCCGAGCGCGACCGGCTCGCGACGACGCTGTTCCTCGCGGCTGTGCTGCACGGCATGCTGATCGCCGGCATCAGCTTCAGCGTCGACGGCAGCCTCAGTGATGCCCCGGGCCTCGAGGTCGCACCGACCGAACGCGGCGCGCGCGACGAAGCGCGCGACGGGCCCGCCGCCTACATCGGTGCCAGCGCCCAGCGCGGCGGTGGCACGACGCGCGAGCGGGTCGCGGCCGAACTGCCGGCGGGCGCGCAACCGGGCCTGGGCGGCACGGGCGCGCGCGGCGACGCGGCCGATGCCGATGCCGCGGCCACGCCACCGGAGCCCGCGGAAGCGGTGATCGGCACCAGCAGCTCGCGCGTGCGGCTGCGGCTCATCGCGATGCCCCAGGCAAGCGCCGATACGCGCCTGGCGGGCGATCCGGTCGCGCTGCCCTTTGCCGGGGAACCCCTGACCGTCGCCGCGACGCTGAGCGGGCCGGCCGTGCCGGTGTCCGAACTGCTGCAGGCCGATACCGAAGCATCGGTGATCGCGCCGTATCTCGAAGCCTGGCGCGCCAAGGTCGAGCGACTCGGCACGCTGAACTATCCGGCGATCGCGCGCCGCCTCGAGACGCGCATCAGCCCGGTGCTCGGCGTCGAGCTGGCCGCGGACGGGCGGCTGGTCGCGGTCGCGGTGCAACGCAGCAGCGGCTTCGCGGATATCGACCAGGCGGCGATCGAGATCCTGAAGCTCGCCAGTCCCTTCGATCCGTTCCCGCGCGAGCTCGCGCGTCGCCACCCGACGCTGCGGTTCGCCTACGAATGGCGCTTCGACCGGAGCGGCGGCAGCGGTGGCGACAGCGGCGCGCCGGCGGCATACTCAGCGCCATGAGCGACGAGACGAATCTGACGAACCAGCTGCTCGTCGCGATGCCGTCCCTGACCGATCCCAATTTCGCCCAGTCCGTCGCGCTGATCTGCGAGCACAGCGTCGACAACGGCGCGCTCGGCATCGTCGTCAACAAGCCGCTGCCGATGACGCTGTCCGAAGTGCTGTCGCAGATGCGGCTCGAGGCCACGGATGTCGCGATCGGCGCGCGCTCCGTGCTGCGCGGCGGACCGGTCCACAGGGATCGCGGCTTCGTCGTGCACCGGCCGGGCGGCCACTGGGATTCATCCCACGTGGTTTCGGAGCAGATCCAGGTCACGACCTCGCGCGACGTGCTCGAGGCCATGGCGCGCGGCCAAGGCCCGCGCGACGCGTTCATCGCGCTCGGGTATGCGGGCTGGGGTGCCGGCCAGCTCGAGCGCGAGCTGCTCGACAACGCCTGGCTGTCGCTGCCGCTCGATGAAGCCATCGTGTTCGAGACGCCGTTCGAGGACCGCTGGCATGCCGTCTGGCGCCGGCTCGGCATCGACGTCGCCCGCCTCAGCAGCCAGTCCGGGCATGCCTGAGGCCGGCACGGCAACGCCCCCCGCCTCTTCCCAGGGCCCGCAGATCATCCTCGGCTTCGATTTCGGCCTGCGCCGCATCGGCGTCGCGGTGGGCAACACGTTGACGGCGCGCGCGCAGCCCCGCCCGGCGATCGCGCGCACCGCGCCGGCGCTCGAGCCTGTCCTCGCTGCGATCGCGCAGGAAGTCACGACGCTGCGCCCCGACCGGCTGGTCGTCGGCAGGCCGTATAATGCCGACGGCAGCGCCCACGAGCTCGAAACCAGCGCGGCCGCTTTCGCCGCGGCGCTGCAGCGGCGTTTCACGCTGCCCGTCCACCGCGTCGACGAACGCTACTCGTCGCTCGAGGCCGAAGCCGGCCTGCGAGCCGAACGAGCAACCGGTCGCGGCGGACGCATCGCGCGCGGCATGATCGACAGCACGGCCGCTGCGGTCATCGTCGAACGCTGGCTGGCTGGCGAAGGGGACCGATGAAGACGACGACACACGAACGCGCAGCGCAACTGCGCGCCGACGGCAGCCTGCGGCACCTGCTGACGCTCGACGGACTGCCGCTGCCGATCATCGAGCGCCTGCTCGAGCGCGGGCAGCATTTCGTCCGCGAGCTCGGCCAGCGCCCGGCCCGCAGCGATGCGCTGGCCGGCGTCACCGTCGCGGCGCTGTTCGCCGAGCCTTCGACGCGCACGCGGCTGTCGTTCGAACTCGCCGCGCGCCGCCTCGGCGCCGACGTCGCGAGCGTCGAGGTGCAGCTGTCGTCGCGGCTCAAGGGCGAGAGCATGCTCGACACCGTGCGGACGCTCGAATCGCTGCACGTCGACGTGCTGGTGCTGCGCGATGCCGAGGACCATGTGCCAGACCTGATCGCGCGCGACGTCGCGCCGCACGTCAGCGTGCTGTCGGGCGGCGCCGGCAGCTATTCGCATCCGACCCAGGGGCTGCTCGACGCGCTGACCATCCGCCAGCACAAGGGCGACCTGCGGCCGCTGTCGATCGCGATCGTCGGCGACATCCGCCACTCACGAGTCGCGCGTTCCGCCTGGCACGCGCTGCGGGCGCTCGGCGTCGCGGACCTGCGCGTCGCAGCACCGCCGGCGCTGATGCCATCCGAGTACCTCTTCGAAGGCTGCCGCCGCTACGAAGACATCGATACCGCGATCAGGGGTTGTGATGTCGTCATGATGCTGCGGATCCAGACCGAGCGCATGGCGCAGGCAGCGATCCCGGACGGCGAACGCTACTTCGCCGAATGGGGCCTGAGCCCCGCGCGGCTGGCGCTCGCCAAACCCGATGCCATCGTCATGCATCCGCAGCCGATGAACCGCGGCGTCGAAATCGCGAGCGAAGTCGCCGATGGCCCGCAGTCCGTGATCCGCGACCAGGTGCGCAACGGCATCGCGGTGCGCATGGCGCTGCTCGAGATGGTGGCTGGAGGTTTGCGATGAGCGGTGGACACCGTGGATCGATCTGCCTCGAGGACGGCCGCGTCCTCGATCACCAGGCCTTCGAAGGCCAGCAGTTCGTGCTGCGCATCGAAGCGCCGCGCTGCGCATCGCGCGCGGAGCCGGGCAGTTTCGTGCATCTCAGCGTCGATGCCGACATCCCGATGCGGCGGCCACTGTCGATCATGCGCGTCGACCGTCGCGCCGGCTGGATCGACGTGCTCTACAAGATCGTGGGTCCCGGACTCGCGGCGCTGGCGCGCCGCCAGCGCGGCGACACGCTGTCCGTGCTCGGGCCCATTGGGCATGGCTTCACGCCCCACGCCAACCGGCGCCGGCCGCTGCTGATCGGCGGCGGCGTCGGCATCCCGCCGATGGTGTTCCTGGCCGAGGCCCTGCGCGAGGCCGCGCTCGACGCCGCGCCCGGCTCACCGCCGGGCGGCTGGCAGCCGCTCGTGATCATGGGGTCCGAAATCCCGTTTCCGTTCCGCACCAAACCGTCGACCATCCTGGTCGAGGGGATGCCTGCGGGCGTCATCGCCTGCATGCCGCTGCTCGATGAATGGGGCATCCCCAGCCGCCTGACGAGTCGCAGCGGCTTTCCCGGCTGCTTCGACGGGTACGTCACCGAACTCGCCGACGCCTGGCTGCGCAGTCTCCCTGCGGCGGCACTCGCGGAAGTCGAGATCTTCGCCTGCGGCCCGACGCCGATGCTGCGCGCCGTGGCACAACTCGCGCGCGCGCACCAACTGCCCTGCCAGGTATCGCTCGAAGAGTTCATGGCCTGCGCGGTCGGCGGCTGCGCCGGTTGCGCCGTGCGCGTCGAGACCGCCGATGGTCCGGCGATGAAGCGCGTCTGCGTCGATGGGCCGGTGTTCGATGCGGCGACGGTGTTTCCGGCGGCGTAAGCGCGAAGGCTGCGGTCAATGGTGTCCCGTGGCACCGCGACGCCAGATGGCTGCCCGCCGGGGGACGCTGTGAATACGTCCCTGTAAGCTCGGGCGCGCCATCCATGGCG
>CAZPJE010000232.1:0-7496 GCA_964586725.1 uncultured Steroidobacteraceae bacterium
ATGACATTGCGATCGTCGATTACTGGATGCCGGACGTCGATGGTGAGCAGGCCGCGCTGCGCCTGCGCGCCGATGCCCGCTGGCAGACGCTGGCACTCGTGATGTTTTCCTCGTGCGTACAGACCGGCGAAGCCGAGCGCATGCTCGCGGCCGGCTATGACGCCTATGTCTCGAAGCCGCTCGTCGACGTCGAGCGCTTGCGCGAGGCCTTGCATAGCGCACAGCAGGCGCGCTCGAACCAGCATGTCGATGAGCTGCTCGGCAACACCGCGCGCGTGCCCGTGCTGCCAGTCCGTGTGGCCGCCGAGGCCGGCCCGAAACGTGTCTCGCTCGATCTCGAGGTGCTGCTGGTCGAGGACAACATCGTCAACCGCACGCTGGCCGAGCAGATGCTCGAGTATCTCGGCTGTCGCAGCGTGACGGCCGAGAATGGGCAGGAAGCCGTCGAGCGTTGCCGGGAACGCGCGTTCGATCTCGTGCTGATGGACTGCCACATGCCGGTCATGGATGGCTTCGAGGCCACGGTGCAGATCCGTCGCGATGAACTGGGGAGCGGCCGGCGCACGCCGGTGATCGCCTTGACGGCGGGGGTGACGGTGGAAGAGCGCGAGAAATGCCGCGCCGCCGGCATGGATGATTTCGTCGCCAAGCCCATCGTCCGCGACTTGCTGCGCGACTGCCTGGCACGCTGGTCGCCGCGGCGGGACGCGGCGTCGGCGTAAGCGCGGCTGCGCAAGCCGCAAGGCTGCGTTCAGAGCCGCTGGCGGCGCAAGTCCTCGAGCGGATAGGAGCGGCCGCGCCACTCGATCGCACCGCGTGACAGCGCCAGATACATCGAGCGCCACATCAGCCAGGTGCCAAACACACCGAACAGCGGCAATAGCGCGCCCGCCCAGCGCCGCGTGCCGAGCGACGGGGCGCTGACCCAGCCCTGCCACAGCAGCAGCAGGCAGGCGAGGGCATAGCACAGCTGCGCGGCTCCCGAGGCGAACACCGCGCCCAGCGGCGGACCCGCGAGCGCAGCGAGGTGCAGCAGGCTGCCGCCCACGGTCAGCGGCACGCTGTAACCAGAGCCGGCAAACAGGTTTTTCATCAGGCCATCGCGCACTTCAAGCCAGCTCGAGTACCACTCGACTTCGATCGCGCCATGGCCGTTCAGGAACAGCTGGCGGAAGCCGGCCTGCTTCAGCAGCTTGCCGAGCTTCAGGTCGTCGTCGGGGCGCAGTCGCAGTGCGCCGTGACCGCCGATGGCGTCATAGGCCGTGCGTCGCACCAGGTTGAAGGCGCCGATGCCGACGTGCGCGCGACTGCGCGGATCGCGCGCAGCCCAGGGGCGCGCGAACAGCGAGAACAGCAGGCCGAAGTACAGCGCGAACTGCGACAGCACCGCGCCGGGCAGGCGCGCATGCGGCGCCGCGGTCAGGTGATCCCACGGTCCATCCAGCGCGCAGCGCATTGCGCGCGACAGCGTCAGCGGCGCAAAGCGGATGTCGGCATCCGTAAACAGCAGCCACTCGCCAGTCGCTACGGAAGCTCCCATCGCGTTCGCGTGGTTCTTGCCCAGCCAGTCCTGCGGCAGTTCCGTGACCTGCAGGCGCCGCAGGCGCCCCGCGGGGTCCGCCAGTGCATCGAGCACGCGTGCCGTGCCATCGGTCGAGCGGTCGTCGATGACGATGACTTCGAAATCCGGGTAATCGAGCGCCAGCATCGAAGCAACCGCCGGACCAATGCCGCGGGCCTCATCGCGCGCCGGTACGATGATGGAAACTCGCGGCGCCGGGCCATCCGCCTGCGGCGGCAGCGCCGCCAGTGCCGGCACGCGCCGCGCCCCCAGTGCCAGCATCACGGACCCCACGGCCAGCAGCAGCAGGATGGCGGCGGCGATCAGGTCGGGCAGGAGTGCAGCGGTCATGCGGCAAGGCTATCATCGCGGGATGCGTCCGCCCGGCATCACCCGCAGTCGTCGCCCGTTTTTCGCGCCCGTCTGGCTCGCGATTCTGGCTGCCGTCGGCGCCGCCATGGTCGGTGTCGGCGTGTTGCGTTCGACGGCCACCACCACCGTGATTCTCGTCCGGCACGCCGAGAAGCAGCTGTCGACCATCGAAGATGCGCCGCTGACCACCGAGGGTGAAGCCCGCGCCGAGCGGCTTGCGGTCATGCTGGGCGAGCGGGGCGATGCGCTGCCGATCACCCGCGTGTTCACGAGCGAGGCCCGCCGCACCCAGCAAACCGCCGCGCCTCTCGTCCGCCGGCTCGGCATGGCGCCGACGACGTTGCCTGCGCAGGAAGTCGATGTCCTGGTCCGCGCGCTGCGGGATGGGCCATCGGATGCCGCGGCCGTCGTCGTCGGCCATGGCAACACCGTGCCCGCCGTCATCGCTGCCCTGACCCGCAATCGCATCCACGTGAAGATCGATGAGGCGGATTACGGCTCGATGTTCATCGTCACCGTCTCGACTTTCGGGCCGCCCAGCGTCGTGCGGCTGCAGTATTAGGTCAGGTCCCGGGTGATCGCGCGCTGCGCAGCCGCAGCGCTTCACGGATGAACTGCTCGTGCTCTGCGATCTTCAGGTCGGCCAGCACGGCTGCCTCGATCCGCCCTTCCGTGCCGATAAGGAAGGTCGCGCGACGCACGCCGAAACCCAGCGGGCCATTGACGTCGTAGGCCTTGATGACGGCCTTGTCGGCATCGCTGAGCAACGGGAATGGCAGCGCATAGCGCTCGCGAAACTGGCGGTGGGAGTCGGTCGACTGCGGGCTGACGCCCACCACTCGCAGCCCCGTCGCGAGGATCTGGTCGTGCAGGTCGCGGATGCTGCAGGCCTCGCGAGTGCAGCCCGGCGTGAAGTCCGCCGGGTAGAAATACAGGATCAGCGCGCCGCCCTGCAGCAGGCCGGACAGCGTGACCGGCGTCCCATCCTGGTCGGGCAGGGTGAAGGGCGGGGCGCTGGAGCTGGTCTTGAGCATGTTCCGATCGTATCGCGCCTTGCGTCGGGCTGGGGCGGTGATAGAATTCGCGGCCTTTCGTGGGGCGGTAGCTCAGTTGGGAGAGCGTCGCGTTCGCAATGCGAAGGTCGAGGGTTCGATCCCCTTCCGCTCCACCATTTCTTTTCTTTGGGGTATACCTCCCCGGTCGCCCCCGTAGCTCAGTGGATAGAGCGACCGCCTCCTAAGCGGTAGGTCGTCGGTTCAACTCCGGCCGGGGGCGCCAATCCGCGCTGCCCGTCATCCCGTGCGCGCCACGCTCCGGACTGCGCTGCCACGCTCGTACCAGCTCCTGGATCGGTTGACGATCTGCACCACTGACAGCATCACCGGTACTTCGATCAGCACGCCGACCACGGTGGCGAGCGCAGCGCCGGATTCGAAGCCGAACAGGCTGATGGCAGCTGCGACCGCGAGTTCGAAGAAGTTGCTGGCGCCGATCAGCGCAGACGGGCCGGCGACGCAGTGCGCCTCGCCGGTCGCGCGGTTGAGCAGATAGGCGACGCCGGAGTTGAAGTACACCTGGATCAGGATGGGCACGGCCAGCAACGCGATCACGAGCGGTTGCGCCAGGATCTGCTCACCCTGGAAGCCGAACAGCAGCACGAGCGTCGCGAGCAACGCGACCAGGCTCAGCGGTCCGAGTCGCGCCAGCACCGCGTCGAGGCGGGTCGGGTCGCCCGTGGACAGCAACGCCCGACGCGCGAGTTGCGCGATGACGACGGGCACGACGATGTATAGCCCCACCGACAGCAGCAGGGTATCCCACGGCACCGTGATGGCTGCGAGGCCGAGCAGCAGCCCGACGATGGGCGCAAACGCGACGACCATGATCAGGTCGTTCAAGGCGACCTGCGACAGCGTGAAATGCGGCTCGCCCTGCGCGAGGTTGCTCCAGACGAACACCATGGCCGTGCAGGGCGCGGCGGCGAGCAGGATCAGTCCGGCGATGTAGGAGTTGATCTGCTCGGCGGGCAGGTAGGGGCGGAACAGCCAGCCGATGAAGAACCAGCCCAGCAACGCCATCGAAAACGGCTTGATCGCCCAGTTCACGAACAGCGTGACGCCGATGCCGCGCCAGTGCCGGCGCACGCCGGCGAGTGCGCCGAAGTCTATCTTCATCAGCATCGGGATGATCATCAGCCAGATCAGCACGGCGACTGGCAGGTTGACCTGCGCGATCTCCGCCGCGCCAATGGCCTGGAACGCACCGGGGAGGAAATGCCCGAGTGCGATGCCGACGACGATGCAGGCGCCGACCCACAGCGTCAGGTAGCGTTCGAAGCTGGACATGCTCAGCCGCTGCCGATGTCGTCGAGGCGCTGCTGCAGCGCGCGGCGGTCCAGCGAGGCCAGCGGCAGGCTGGTGAAGGCCTTGATGCGGTGCTCGAGGGCGCTGAACGCCGCGCGAAACGCCTGCAACTGCTGCGCTTCGGGGCCTGTGACCGCCGCGGGATCCGGAATGCCCCAGTGCGCTGTCACGGGCTGGCCGGGCCACACGGGGCAGACTTCGCCGGCGGCGTTGTCGCAAACCGTGAATATGAAATGCAGGGTGGGTGCGCCGGGCTGCGCGAACTCATCCCAGCTCTTGCTGCGCAGGCCTGCGGTCGGCAACTCGAGTTGTCGCAACAGCTTGAGCGCGACCGGATTGACTGCTCCCTTCGGGAAACTGCCGGCACTGTGGCCGCGGAAGCGGCCGCCGCCGATGTGATTCAGGATGACTTCGGCAAGGATGCTGCGCGCCGAGTTGCCGGTGCACAGGAACAGCACGTTCAAGGTGTTTTCTTCGTGGGGCATGGCTGGTGGTTACGCGGCGCGTCGGGCGCGCTTGCTCTGTAGGGCTCTGGTGGGCGCTGCCGGTGCGCAGGTCGTGTTGCAGCCGGGTTCGGCCAGTGCGCAGCAGTTCTCGGTGAGGAACGACACCAGTGCGGTCATCCGGGCGAAGTTGGCGCTGTAGTGCAGGAAGCGGCCGTCGCGCCGTGCCTCGGCCAGTCCGGCATGCAGCAGCTCCTTCAGGTGGAAAGACAGCGTCGGCGCGGAGACGCCGAGCTTGTCGCCGAGCGCGGTCGGGGTGTAGCCGCCGGGGCCACGCTTGACCAGCAGCCGGAAGATCTCGAGGCGCGTGGGCTGCGCGAGGGCGCCGAGCGCGGTCACTGCGTCCAATGTTTTCATGATTCGATGATTATCGAAATGATGGCCGAGTTCAAGGGGCGCCTGCGATCGGTCAGCCCAGGGTGGTGCTACGGGTGAGCGCGGCGATGCGATGTATACGGTAAGATACAACACTCGAGTGCGAAGCAGGAGCGGTCTCACATGGATGCGCGTCGCTGGCTGATGGCCGGTGTGTTGGTCCTGGCGGCATCGTTGCCGGCATGGGCAGGCGCGCAGCAGGCGCGGCAACCGGTGTCCGTCGCGGCGGCGTCGGACCTCAAGTTCGCCCTCGATGAGATCGTGGCCGGGTTCGAGCGCGACAGCGGCGTCCGCGTCCGTGCCACTTATGGGTCGTCGGGCCAGTTCGTGCGCCAGATCGAGCAGGGAGCGCCTTTCGATCTCTTCCTGTCTGCCGACGAGGCGTTCGTGTTCCGGCTGGCGGACCGTGGCCTGACCCGAGACCGCGGCGCCCTGTACGCAATCGGCCGGATCGTGCTGTTCGTGCCTGCGGGTTCCACGCTGGAGCCTGCCGCTGATCTGTCTGGTCTGCAGCGCGCGCTGGCGCAGCGTTCGCTGACGCGGTTCGCGATCGCCAATCCAGAGCATGCGCCGTACGGTCGCGCCGCGGAGGAAGCCTTGCGGCATGCGGGTCTGTGGGCGCCACTGCAGGGCAGACTGGTGCTGGGCGAGAACGTCAGCCAGGCGGCGCAGTTCGCCGCGAGCGGCAATGCCGGCGGCGGCATCATCGCGTACTCCCTGGCCCTTGCGCCGACGATCCGTGATCGCGGCACGTTCGCACTGATCGACGCAAGCTGGCACCGACCGCTGCGCCAGCGCATGGTGCTGCTGCGCGACGCCTCGAGTGACGCGGCGCTGTTCTACGCGTTCCTGCAGCGCCCGGCCGCCCGGCAGATACTCGCTCGCTACGGGTTCGCGATTCCCGCGACGCCTTGATGCAGGATCGCGGCATGGATTGGGAAGCCTTTCGCCTGTCGCTCGAACTGGGCGCGGTGACGTTGCTGGTGTTGATTCCCACGGCGCTCGTGATCGGGCGCTGGCTCGCGCTGCGCAGCTTTCGCGGCAAGGGGTATGTCGAAGCCCTGGTGGCGCTGCCCTTGCTGCTGCCGCCGACTGTGATCGGCTTCTACCTTTTACAGGCGTTCGGCCGGGGCAGTGCGCTCGGCGATGGTTTCGCCGCCGTCACCGGACACGTGCTCGCCTTCTCTTTCGAGGGCCTGGTGCTCGCATCGGTGCTCGTGAACCTGCCCTTCGCCGTGCAACCGATTCAGCGCAGCTGGGAGGCCATTCCGCCCAATCTGCGCGAGGCTGCTGCCAGCTGCGGCATGTCGCCGCTGCGCGCGTTCGCGCGCGTCGAACTACCGCTGGCCTGGCCTGGGATCGTGACTGCCATCGCGCTGACCTTCGCGCACACGCTGGGCGAGTTCGGCGTGGTGCTGATGGTGGGCGGATCCATTCCCGGTGAGACCCGCACGCTGGCCATCTCGATCTACGACCGCGTGCAGGCCTTCGACGACCACTCCGCCGGCGTGATGGCGGCGACGCTGCTGGCGTTCTCCCTGGTCGCGCTCGGACTCACCAACTCGCTGGCACGGCGCGGAGTGCGACGCGATGCACGTTGACGCGGGGGCGCGCTCGCTGACCGTGATGGCTCGACAGGCGGGTCCGATCCCGCTCGATGCGGCTTTCGTCTGCCACGCCAGCGAGACGGTGGCGCTGTTCGGTCCTTCCGGCGGCGGCAAGACGACGCTGCTGCGCACGATTGCCGGGCTGTACCGTCCCGGCCACGCCCGCATCGCGCTGGGCGAGGAGATCTGGACCGATACCGAGCGTGGTGCCTGGAGGCCGCCTCACGAGCGATTGTGCTCGTTGATGTTCCAGGACTACGCGCTGTTTCCGCACATGTCAGCCCGCGACAACATCATGGCGTCGATGGCGGCGCGCCCGCGCGCCGAGCGGGCCGCGCGCGCGGCCGAACTGCTCGCCATCACGGAACTGACCGATGTCGCGGACCGCCATCCGGCCGAGCTGTCCGGCGGGCAGCGGCAACGCGTCGCGCTCGCGCGCGCCGTGGCGCGCGAGCCTGCCGTGTTGCTGCTCGATGAGCCGTTCTCGGCGATAGACCGGCGGTTGCGCGCCTCGCTGTACGAACCGTTGCTTGCGCTGCGCCGCGCGGTGGCGGGGCCCACGGTGCTGGTGACGCACGATTTCGAAGAAGTTGTCCGCTTGTGCGACCGCATGGTCGTGCTCGATCGCGGCAGCGTCGTCGCGCAGGGCGAGGTGCATGAGCTGGCGAGCCGCTCCGATGTGCCGCAGCTGGCGAGCTACTTCGATCCGGGCGCC
>CAZPJE010000233.1:0-2739 GCA_964586725.1 uncultured Steroidobacteraceae bacterium
GGGATGCGGTTGCCGACGGCGTTGGCGCCGCCCTGCGGCGTGAGCCGCAGCGTGCGCACCCAGGTGCCGTCGCTGAGCCCGAGCGGTTGCGGCGTGCTCGTGAACTCGCCGGCCTCGCCCTGCGCGGGCGCGGCGAAGCGATACGCGACGAAGCTGGGCGCGCCCTGCCACGGGTCTTCATCGCGCGCGCGCCACTGCACGGCCAGCCGCGCGACGCTGTTGAGCTCGGGCAGCTTGAGCGCGAGGCGATCGACGGGCAGCGACGCACCGAGGTCGTACTCCCAGACGTTGGGCGCATCGGCCGCCGCGCGCCCGGGCACGATGCGCTTCTGGCGCGGCACGGATGCGCGCGTCGCACTGCGCTGCACGTCGGCGCGTTCGATGACGACGGGCGGCGGCGCATCGAGCCAGGTGAGCCGGTAGAAGCGGCCGCGCAGGTTCTCCAGCGCGATCTCGTTCGCGACCAGCGTCGTGTCGCCGGCGACCAGGTGCGCGACCGAACCGCTGCCGCCGGCGCGCCAGATGTTGAGGTCGTCGCTGCTCTCGAGCCGAAGGCCCGCGCTCCATGCGCCGCTGCCGGCCTCGCCGGCGCGCTCGCGCCACTGCAGGCGCAGCCGCGCGATCGGCCCTTCGACCTTGCGCGCATCGATGATGTAGCTCGCGGCCGGCGGCTCCGCCGTCGTCGCAGCGGCATCGGTGACGGTCGTGGGCAGCGTGGTTGTCAACTCCACGCCGGCGGTGCCCGACTCGATGCGCAGCCGCATCGCTTCGGTCGCGCGGCGCGCATCGCCGCGCAACGGATACACGGGCAGCGACTGGAACGGCGCCGCGTCGGCGACGAACTCGGTCACGCGCCGCAGCTGGTGCGGCACGCTCTCGCCATCGGCATTGAAGATGCGCAGGTCGCCGAGGTCGTCGCGCACGCGCTGCCGGTACACCTCGAACGGCAGCGCGAGCCGGTAGGCCGGCGCTTCGGGTATCGCGCTGCCCAGCGTAAAGCCGTAGGCGAAGTCGTTCGGCGTCAGGGCGTCGCCGTCGGCGGCGCGCAGCGGCGCGGGCGCGGCGGCGCCGAGCACGAACACGAGCCCGGTCGCGAGCAGCACGGACAGCGCGCTCGCAGCGGCGCTGCGCTTCGGCGGCGGCAGCGGCGAGAACCAGCCAATCACGAGCATCAGGAGTCCGACGACCACGAAGCTGATGATGCGCTCGATCGAGCCGACGCGCGACAGGTCAATCAGGAACAGCTTCGCGACGACGATGCCGAGCAGCACGGCGCCGACCAGCCAGACGACGCGGTTCGCGCGCCGCGTCGCGAGCAGCATGGTGCCGAGCGCGAGCACGGTCCAGAAGATCGACAGCGCGACCTGCACGGTCGTGGAGGCGAGCAGGTCATCGAGCTCGAACGGCACGCCGGCGAGCTGATGCACGGCGCGCAGCAGCGCGGCGTTCAGCCAGTAGAAGCCTAGCGCCGCGAGCACGCCCCAGACGATGCGCTCATCCCAGCGCGCGAGCGCGGCCGGGCGATCCGCCGCGAGCGTGAGCCAGTGCCGCGCCAGCGTGAACACGACGATGCCCGACGCGATGTCGAGCGGATTCGCGAGCGGCACGTAAGGCAGCGGCGTCGAGTCGCCGGGCGACACCGCATTGAAGACGATCAGCCAGACGACGAGCGCGGCCGCGAGCCCGCCCGCTGCCCAGACGCGATAGCTCGTGGCGTGCGCGGCGAAAGGCCACTCGATGCGCTGCGTCAGCGCCGGCAGCGCGGCGAGCAGCGCGGTCGGCACGAGCATCACGGCCAGCTGGTTCCAGGTCTGCGCACCGCCGGTCGCCTGGTTCGTGAGCCAGATCAGTTCAAGCGCAATAACGAGGGTCATCAGCCACAAACTGGCCGCATGCGTGACATGGGCCAAGGGGCGGTCGCTCTTGTCAACATGTTGACGAAGCAGGTAGACGAGCACCGCGAACGCGGCCGGCCACGCGAGCCAGGCGAAGCCGCCGAACGGATGCTCCAGCGGTGATACGGCAGACAGTGCGATCGGCCACAGCGCCGGCAGCAACGCGAGTGCGGCCCAGCGCGCCATCGGCAGCAGTGCGCGCAGCGCGAGTTCGCTCGCGAGCAGCGCGGTTGCGGCCAGGAACAGGATGGCGGCCGCGCTCTCGTAGGGCGTGGCAAAGCCGCGGTTCACTTCCGCCAGCCCGCGCAGCGTCCACCACAGCAGCCCCCAGACGAAGATCAGCGCGGCGGCGGGTCGCTGCCAGGCGGGCACGCGCTCGCGGACACGCTCCAGCATGATGGCCGAGAACACGGCCGCGCCGGCGATCATCACGGCGCCGAGGAAGCCGCTGTTGATGAACGGCAGCGGGTCGCCGGCGCCCAGACCGCCGCGCCAGCCGAACAACAGCCCGGCGCCGACCTGCAGCACGAGGCCGGCGGCGCGCGGCAGCAAGCGGTTCTGGCGCGCGCCGACCCAGACCAGTGCCGCACCTTCGAGCGCCCAGGTGGCCGCGGACCAGTGGCCATCGAGCGCGAGCGGCACGGCCAGCGTCAGGAACGCGACGCCGAGCGCGAGGAAGGACTCGGTCAGCAATCGCAGCGTCTCGCGATGCCGGCGCCACAGCCACGCCGCGAGGCCGAGGTACAGCGCACCGACGGCGAGCGCCGAGAACGCGAGCCCGAAGCCGCCCGCGCTCGTGTGCTCACGCAGCAGCGCGCTCTGCAGCGCGAACGCCGTGACGGGC
>CAZPJE010000234.1:0-35173 GCA_964586725.1 uncultured Steroidobacteraceae bacterium
GCATGGATGCGCCGGATGCGCGATTCGGCATCGGCGGGGTCGGTGGGCGGCGTGTCGAGGTCGCGCAGCGTGCGCCGCCCGAACACCATGCGCTGGTGCGGGCCATAGACATCGTGGACGAGCAGGTTGCCGATGGTCTGCGAGCCGACGGTCGCGCCGTGCACGGTGTCGTGGTGGTAGACCTCGAGGTAGCCATCCATCGTGACGCGCCAGCCGGCACCGGCGAGGTCACGCCGCGCATACAGGTGCCAGTCGTGCAGCCGCAGCGACTCGAGCAGCGGCGCGAAGTCGCCGAGCCACGCGTCGATGTCGAACGACAACCCGGGCGTGAGGCACACCCAGATGAGTCCGGCGCGTTCGACGTAGGGCAGCGACGTGAGGCCGAGCGTCTCGGTGTCCACCGTGCCGAAGGTGTCGCGCGCGGTGAGGTTCACGAGCGCACCCTGCCGATCGTAGGTCCACGAGTGATACGGGCAGACGAAGCGCAGCGTGCGGCCTGAGCCATCCTGGCAGACCGGGGCGCCGCGGTGGCGGCAGGCATTCAAGAACGCGCGCAGCACGCCATCGTTGCCGCGTACGACGAGCACGGGCGTCTGCGCGACGGTCTGCGCAAGATAACTGCCCGGCTCCGGCACTTCGAGGCTGAGCCCGAACGTGATCGGCAGCCGCCGGAAGATGCGCTCGACATCGTGGGCGTAGCGCGCCTCATCGGTGTAGTGCTCGATCGGCACGCGCATGACGTCGGCGGCCTGGTCGGTCGTGCCGGCCTTCAGATGCGCGAGCGCTCGCGCGGCGAGCGCGGGGGCGTCGTGGGGAGGGCTCATGATGCCAGAGTGTAGAAGAACGTTGAGATCACAGTTTGTGATCTCAAAAGCGCAATTGAATCAGCGATTTGCAAACTTGAAATCACAATCTGTGATTTCAAAAGTCCCGGCAGCATCACCCGCTGCTATGCGACACGCATGCTGATCCTGCGTCCAAGTGCAACGCTCAACCGGCCCCCGCCCCCTGCAGCTTGCGGTGCTCGAACTTGTGCATGCCGATGTCAGCCAGCGTCTTCATGATCGTGAACAGCAGGATGGTGGCGGCACCGCCCCCCTGCGTGGCGCCGATCAGGATCACGAAATGCATCGGGAACACGCGCAGGTAAGGCATGAACATCAGCGCCCCCAGGTTGGGCCTGCCCGCGAGATCGGCCTCGACATGTTCGCGGTGCGACTGCCGGTGCGCGAGCAGGAACGACAGTGCCACGACAGCGAGCCACAGCCCATCGACGAACTCGAACTGCTGCTGCGTGCTGCGCTGCATGAGGAACAGGAAGTAGCCGAAGTGGAAGAAGCCGTAGTGGAACGCAAAGAAGTTCGCGGTACTGCGCTGGTCCTCGGGGGACTCCGTCGCCGGCCGGCCGCCGAAGCTGAGGCCTTCGACGCTGAACTGCCGCAGCATCAGCATGCGCCGCCGCGCGTAGTAGCCGATCACGACGCTCTGGATCCAGAACGGCCACAGCAGCTCGACCACATCCCAGTCGAGCAAGATCGCGAGCACGGCCGCGAGCACGTTGCTCGCGACGATGCTCCACAACGCGCGATCGGGTGGGGTGTCTTCGGTCGACTGAGCCACGCAGGTTTCCGTGCGGGGGTGGTGGTTGCGAATCTACGCTTTTCGCTGGGATTTGCGCCTCGACTGGAGCACAGAAGCGGCGGAGCATGAGCCTTGAGCGAACCAGACCTCCGCCTTACGATGGCTCCCATGGTAAGGCGCCCCTCCAACAACGATGCGGAGTCCACGTTGACGAGCAAAGGGCAGACAACCATCCCGAAGTCGATCCGAAACGCATTGGCACTCAAGCCAGGAGACCGACTTACGTTCACGCTCCTCGCAGATCGGTCGGTGCTGTTGCGCGTTCAGAATCGCAGTGTCCTGAGCCTGTCCGGAATGCTGCGCCCTCCGAAAGGGCGACGGGTCGGAGTCCGCAAGCTGTCGCGATGAACTGGGCGCTCGGTGCGCAAGCCTTGCGCGTTCCAGGATTCGTGCCGCCGCCGTGACGTCCGCAACAACGTCGCGTGGGAATTCACGCTATCAGCGCAAATTCGCAGCTGTGAGTTTTCGGCTCTGCCCAGCAAGCTGGGACCATGAAGGTCCTGGCGATCCTGAGAATTCTCGAAGCCGATGGCTGGTATCTGGTCGCGACGCGGGGTAGTCACCGGCAATACAAGCATCCGGTCAAGCCAGGACGGGTGACTGTGCCGGGCAAACGCAGCGATGATTTGTCGCCGGGAACGCGCAACAGTATTCTGAAGCAAGCCAAGTTGCGGTAGCGGAGTCAACGCATGCGTTACGCAGTCGTCATCGAAAACGCCGGGCGCAATTTCTCAGCCTACGTTCCTGACTTGCCCGGCTGCATAGCCACCGGCGCCACACCGCAGGAGGTCGAGCAGGCGATCCGCGAAGCCATCGAGTTCCACATCGAAGGCCTGCGCAGTGATGGCGCTCCTGTTCCAGCAGCCACGAGCGTCGCCACCTACGTCGAAGTTGCGGCCTGACGCCCGCCCCTACCCCACCGCCCCGGCATCCACCGGTAGCGCGATGCCGCTGATCGACGCCGCCGCTTCCGAGCACAGGAACACGGCGGCGCGCGCGATGTCGTCGGCGTTCGCGAGCTTGCCCATCGGGCTGTGGCTCGCGAGCAGCGCGAGATACTGCTGCTCGTCCTGGCCCGGCAGCAGGTTGCCGCGCAACATATCGGTGGGCACGGCGCCGGGCAGGATCGCGTTGACGCGGATGCCCTGCGGCCCGCCGGCCTTCGCGGCCACGCGCGTCAGCATCAGCGTCGCGGCCTTCGACGCGCAGTACGCGCCGCCCTGCGGGAACGGCGTCACCGATGCACCGGAGCAGATGTTCAGGATCACGCCACCGCGGCCGTGCATCGCGCGCAGCGCTTCGCGCACGCCAAGAAACGCGCCGTCGGTGTTGATCGCGAAATGCTTCCGCCACGTTGCCAGCGACATCTCGCGCAACTCGATGTTGGGCTGATACCAGCCGGCGTTGTTGACCAGCACGTCGATCGGGTGGCCGGCGTTCGCCGCGTCGGCGAACACGCGCGCCCAGTCCGCTTCGGCGGTCACGTCATGCGGCACGATGCCGTCGGCCGCGCGCAGGTCGGTCGCGATCACGCGCGCGCCGGCCTCACGGAAGTGACGCGCCATGCAACTGCCGAGCCCGCCGGCGGCGCCGGTGATCAGGACGGTGCTTGTGGCGAGTGTGGGCATGGCAGACCTCAACCGATGTGTGGGCGATGCGGGCTCAGGGTCGTCCCGTCTCGAGCATCTTCTCGAGCTGGAGCATGCTGTCCTGGCTGCTGCGGGCGAGCCCTTGCTGCGGACGATCGAGATCGATGATGAGCATGACGACCAACACGACGATGACGGAGTACGAAGCCGTCAGGCCCATCAGGCGCGCACCTGCGAGGCCATTGCCGTACCCCAGCACGACTGCTGCCAGCACCGAGAACGCCAGCAGGAACATCAGCACGCTCTCGGGCACGTGATTGGCGACCGCGATGTCGCGCTGCATCTTCACGTCGATCAATTCGTTGACGGCTTGCGCGAACAGGCCGAGCGGCACGGACAGCGGTTCCGCCTCGGCGGCTTCATTCGCGATGCGCCACAGCTGCAACTGTATCTTGCGGTCTTCGACATCCAGCTGTTCGCGCTCGGGTGATCCCTGGCAGGTGCTGAGCACAGACTCGAGCCGGATCTGCACGTAGCGACAGAACAGCGTGTCGACCTCGTTGGCGCGCGACTCGGGCAGGAACTGGGCGCGCAGCACGGCGGTGCCGATCGCATTCGATTCCATCACCACCATCTGCTTGCGGTACTCGAAGCGCGACACCGCCATCGAGAACGTGAAACCGAGCAGCAGCGCGAGCAGCCCCAGCGTGGTGACCTGGATGCTGATGACCTGCGCGCGAGTCAGGTCGTTGCTCTGCGCGCGCCCGCGCCGGCCAAGCCGGAAGCCGAGCTCTGCGCCCAGGATCATCAACCCGAGCAGCACGGCAGCGATCAACACCGCTGACTGCTGGTAAAGAATCTCGGTGGTCATGTCTGGACTGCCTTTGCGCCAGGCGGCGCGCGCAGGCCAGCTTAAGGCAAAGGTCGCTCAGTCGGCAGTGCGGGTCTTCCGCAAGTCCGGGGCACGGCGGGCGTCATCCGGTGGCCGCGTTACGCACCGCCGGCAGCTTCGGCGGAAACGCCTCTCCATACCGCGCTGCCGGCAGCAGGTCGAAGATCAGGTGGATGCGGTCATGCTCGCCGTCATTGTGCGCTTCGTGGATCTGCTTGTTGTCGAACCACCAGAGCTCGCCTTCGCGCATCCGCACGGCTTCATCGCCGGCCTTGAGCCACGAGCCATCGGTCGAACGCAGCACGTAGTGATAGCGATTGCGCAGTCGGTAGTACTCGCCACGGTCGGTGTGCGGATACACGCGCCGGCCGGCCGGCAGGCAGACGATCTTGGCGCGGCTCAGGTGGCTATCGGTGGCCGTCGCGACCTGCTCGAGCAGGGCCCGCGCGAGCGGATAGCGCGCGGAACCCGTGGTCCAGCGGCTCTCGTGCACGTCGCGGCGCTTGCGATCGCCGATCGCTGATTTTCGCAGGCCGCGCAACGGGATCGCCAGCGCTTCGCGCTGCACGGCGACCTTCTGCTGCCGCCCGGTGGCGGCGGCCCAGGCGCCATCGACAGTAGCAATCTCATCTAGGAACGGCTGCGGGTCGATCCCCGACTGGATCAACTTGAAGTACTGCATCGTCTGCTCCTGCAGGGCCGGCCACGCCTGACGGCGACCGGCGGGGGTCTTGCCCGGACAACGGACGGGTCGGGGACTTATTCCAGCCCCCGGAGCGGGGCTGCAACGCCGATACTCGCCACCCGCGCCCGTGGCGCTCGGCGGCGACCCTATAATCCCCCCAACACTCCTTGCGGGGACTTCCATGCCTTCTACAACGCGCCTCCTGTGGGCCGGCCTCGCGGCGCTCGCCGTGGCCGCCTGCGCCCACACGCCGACACCGAACGAGTCCAGCACCATGAACAGCAGCAGCACCACGCCGGTCATCGCAGCACCGGCCCAGCCTGAGGTACCGACCGCCACACGCATTCCGCACAGGGTGGAATCGCCGAATGGCGATCGCATCGACGAGTACTACTGGCTGCGCGACGACGAACGCAAGAATCCCGGGATGCTCGCGTACCTGAACGCCGAGAACGCCTACACGGACCGCAAGCTCGCGCCGATCAAGCCGCTGAAGCAGAAGCTGTACGACGAGATGATCGCGCGCATCAAACAGGATGACGCCAGCGTTCCGTATCGCAAGAGTGGCTACTGGTATTACACGCGCTACGAGACCGGCAAGGAGTATCCGATCCACGCGCGCCGCGCCGGCAGCATGGACGCGCCCGAGCAGATCCTGCTGAACGTCAACGAGATGGCCGCAGGCAAGGATTTCTTCCAGGTCGATGAGATGGAAGTCAGCCCGAACGGCAAGCTGCTCGTCTGGGCAGAAGATGATGTCGGCCGCCGCCAGTACGTCCTGCGCTTCAAGGACCTCACGACCGGCACCGTGCTGCCGGACCGGATCGAGAACGCCGAGGCCAACATGGTCTGGGCCGCCGACAACCGCACCATTCTCTATGTCGAGAAGGATCCGCAGACGCTGCTGGGCTACAAGGTGCGCAAGCACGTGCTCGGCACGGATCCGAAAGACAACCCGCTGGTCTGGGAACAGACCGACGAGAGCTTCCACACCGGCGTCGGCAAGACCAAGGACGATCGCTTTCTCGTGATCGGCACGCAGAGCACCGTCTCGAGCGAATACTGGTATGCCGATGCCGCGGACCCGAAGCTCGAGTTCAAGTTGTTCCTCGCGCGCGAGCGCGACCACGAATACCAGGTCGAGCACTTCGACGGCCGCTGGATCGTGCGCACCAACTGGAAGGCCAAGAACTTCCGCGTCGTCGAAGTGGCACGCGGCAACGAAGCGAAGCGCGACACCTGGCGCGATCTCGTGCCGCACGACCCGCAGGGCTTCGTGCACGGCTTCGACATCTTCCGCCGCTTCATGGCGGTGGAGCTGCGCGCGGGCGGCCTGCGCCGCATCCTGATCCGGCCATGGAAGGCACCCGCGGTGAACGCCGCGCGCGGTCTGCGCGAGACCTTCATCACCGCCGATGAACCCACCTACACGATGGCGCTCGGCACGAACGAAGAGATCGACACCGACACGGTGCGCTACATCTACACGTCGCTGACGACGCCCGGCACGACCTACGACCTCAACACCACGACCGGCGAGCGCACGCTGATGAAGCGCGAACCCGTGCTCGGTGACTTCGACCCGGCCAACTACGTCAGCGAATACGTCTGGGCCACGGCGCGCGACGGCGCGAAGGTGCCGGTGTCGATCGTGTATCGCAAGGGCACGCCGCGCGACGGCACCGCACCGATGCTGCAGTACGCCTACGGCTCCTACGGCCTGTCGATGGATCCGACCTTCTCGATCTCGCTGCTGTCGCTGCTCGATCGCGGCTTCGTCTACGCGCTCGCGCACATCCGCGGCGGCCAGGAAATGGGCCGCGCCTGGTACGAGGACGGCAAGCTGCTGAAGAAGATGAACACCTTCACGGATTTCATCGACGTCACGCGCCACCTCGTGACGCAGAAATACGCCGACCCGAAGCGGGTGTTCGCGCGCGGCGGCTCGGCCGGCGGACTGCTGATGGGCGCGATCTCCAACCTCGCGCCGCAGGACTACCGCGGCATCGTCACGCTGGTGCCGTTCGTCGATGTCGTCACGACGATGCTCGATGAGAGCATTCCGCTGACGACCAACGAATTCGACGAATGGGGCAACCCGAAGCAGAAGCCGTTCTACGACTACATGCTGTCGTACTCGCCGTACGACAACCTGAAGCGCCAGGCCTACCCCGCAATGTACGTGCAGACCGGTTTGTGGGACAGCCAGGTGCAGTACTGGGAACCGGCGAAGTACGTCGCGCGGCTGCGGCAGATGAAAACCGACGACAACCTGCTCGTGTTCCGCGTCGAGATGGAAGCGGGCCATGGCGGCAAGTCCGGCCGCTTCCGTCGCTTCGAGGAAGTCGCCGAGCAGTACGCCTTCGTGGTCAGCCAGGCGGGCCTGTCGAACTGATCTCGGCCCTTACCGGTCAGAGAAGTTCAGCTCGACCTTCAGCCCGAGCGGGTCGTGCACGACCACCTGCGTGAAGCCCATCTGCGGATAGGGCTTCACGCGGTGTTCGATGCGAAGCTGCTCAAGCCGCGCGCAGACGCCGGCGAGATCCGTCGCACTGAAGGCGATGTGGTCGATCGGCGCCGCTGGCACCGCCGTGGCCGGCGCCACCGCGCCGCGCGCCTCGCCGTCGACGAGCGTCAGGTGCACGAGCGGCCGGTCACCGGCGTACAGCCAGTACAGCGTGCGTCCGGCGGCCTCGAACTCGCGATACACCAGACCCAGCGCGTCGACATAGAACGCGACGAGCGCCGCGCGTTGCGCGCGCGGCACGACCAGGTTGCAGTGGTTCAGATCGACGATGGCCACGGACGCGGCCCGCCGGTGCAGCGCAGCACGCTCAGAGCCGCGGGCCGCCGGCGATCTTCGAGATCGGGCAGCGATCGGGCTCGGGCCGCCGCAGCAGATACAGGCACAGGCCCGCGAGCCCCGCGCCGACCAAGCCCGTCACCAGCGTGAAGCCGGTGAACAACAGCGTGACGAGGTAACCCAGCGCGATCGTGCCGACGCATTGCAGCTTCGCGATCCGCGTCATGGCGCGGCGCTCGACCCAGTTGCGCAGCGTCGGCCCGAAGCGCGGGTGGTCCAGCAGCCTCGCGCGCAACTCGGGCGAGCCCTTGCCATAGGCCCAAAGGCCGATGATCAGGAAGATCGTGGTGGGCAGCAGCGGCACGAAGGCGTTGAACAGCCCGATCGCGACGCTGGCCGTGCCCAGCGCGCGCCACAGCCGCGCGCTGCGTGGCGACGCAGGCGCTGGAGCGGGCGGTGGGGTGACGGGCTGGTCCATGGGGCACAGTCTAGTGGCTGATGGCGGGCGGGCGCCAATCCGCAGCGCCTGTGGGCAGGATCAGACCCGCCTATCGGTTCACAGTTCGCGCCGAATCAGAGTTCGTCGTATTTGCGGGCGCTGCCCCTCGACCGCTCGACCGGATACTTGAGGGCGTTCTTGCGGATCTTGTCGCGCGCGGCCGCCAGCAGATCGACGTCGAGCCGGTCGGCAAGCCGCACCAGGTAGAGCAGCACATCGGCCATTTCGTCCTGCACCGCGGCGCGTTGCGCGGGCGATAGCTGCGCCGATTCCTCGGCCGTCAGCCACTGGAATGGCTCGAGCAGTTCGGCTGCCTCGACCGCGAGCGCCGCCGCGAGGTTCTTGGGAGTGTGGAAGCGATCCCAGTCGCGCTCGGCGACGAAGGCGCGTTGCGCATCGCGCAGCGACTCGAGCGTATCGGCGGACATGAGCATCTCCGAAGGCCGCGCGAATCGGGCCCATGGGCGCGATTCTCGCCTGCCCGCGCCTGTCGGTCGAGCGGTGGCACCAACACGGCTGGCGCGGATGCCAGCCTGGATTCAGGTCTCTTCCCGACGCAGCCACTTCTCGACCGCCGGCGCGGCGTAGCCGTCGAAACGCGCGAGCAACGCGTCGACCTCGCGCTCGACACAAAGCATGCCGCGTTGCTCGGCGCGGATGAAACCGCTCGTGGTCGCGTGATCGAGAAAACGCACGAGGTCGTCGTAGTAACCGGCGACGTTGAGCAGCCCGCAGGGGCGCCGGTGCAGGCCGAGCTGCGCCCAGGTCCAGATCTCGAACAGTTCCTCGAACGTGCCGATGCCGCCGGGCAGCGCGATGAAGCCCTCGGACAGGTCCGCCATCTTCTGCTTGCGCTCGTGCATTGACGCCGTCACGTGCAGCGCCGTGAGGCAGGCATGGGCGATCTCCTTGCGCAGCAGCATCTGCGGTATCACGCCGATCACGCGCCCGCCGTTCTCGAGCGCGGCGCTCGCCACCTGGCCCATCAGCCCGACCTGCGCGCCGCCATAGACGAGTTCGATACGACGCTCGGCGAGCGCGCGGCCGAGTGCGCGCGCGGCCGCGACGTACTCCGGGCGGTCGCCTTCACTCGAGCCGCAATAGACACAGACGCTGCGCATCACGGGAACTCCCGCCGCGTGAGCAGCGAAACGAGGGCGTGCAGCGTTCTCATATCTGCGAACTTTACCTGCTGTCACCGCATGCCGACGCAATTCGCGCGAACTTCGGGCCACGACCTCGCATCAAACAGCGCGTCCCCACAACGAGGATCTTTTGCATGCCACACCGTAACGTCGCTCGCACGCTGGCCGCACTGTGGCTGACGGCATACGGTGCCGTCGCGCTCGCGCCTGCGGCACAGGCCGCCGACAACGGCATCTATCTCGGCGCCGGCTTCACACAGGCGAAGGTCGACGACTTCACGACGCAACTGGATCTGGACAACGAGAGCTTCAAGATCATCGCTGGCTTCCGGCCGCTGGATGCCTTCGGCGTGGAGGTCAATTACATCGACCTCGGCAGCGACAGCGTGACCGTCGGCCCGCTGACGATCGAAGGCCAGAGCAAGGCCTATGCGGCGTTCGCAGTCGGGTACCTGCCGATCGCGGTCGTCGACCTGTACGCGAAGGCTGGCCTGGCTCGCTGGGAAACCGAAACGACCAGCAGTGCGCTGGGCCGGTTCGAGGACGACGGCACCGAGTTCGCCTGGGGAGCGGGCGTCCAGGCCCGACTGGGCAGCCTCGCCGTGAGGTTGGAATACGAGAGCTTCGATGTTGGCGGCAGCGCCCGGTCCGAGCTGATCAGCGTCGGCGCGACCTGGACCTTCCTGTAACACCCGCTGTGGCGAAAATTTGTGGCGCGAACGCGACAGCATCTTCGCCAAGCATCTGATTCTTAAGGATTTATTTTTTCGCTCACGATTGAACTCCGAAGACACCCACGGGTCTTATTCCATGAGCACGTTGGTGCTCCCCGCTTCCCTCCCTGAGCGGGTATAACCCGGTCCAACGAGACCTGTGCCGGGTTAGTCTGGCCCCGGTGGTTCACTCCACCGGGGTTTCTTTTTTGAGCATCTCGACGAGCACTTTCTGGGCCGTCTCGACCCCTTCGCCGCTGTGCGCCGACAGCAGCTGCACGCCCGCTTCCGTCGACAGCACCGCGCGCGCCGCCTTCAGGGCAGCCGATTTTTCCTGCTGATTGAGCTTGTCGACCTTGGTCAGCAGCACATGCACCGGCCGGCGGGCCGGATCCGCCCAGTCGACGAGCTCGCGGTCTTCGTCGCGAACGCCCCGGCGGGCATCGATGATCAGCATCAGGCCGGCCAGCGACGCCCGCTCGCGTAGCGCGTCGATCAAGGGCGCCCAGCTTTTTCGTTCCGACGCATGCACCTCGGCATAGCCGTAGCCCGGCAGATCGACGATGCGCTGCCCCGGCGCGAGCTCAAAATAGTTCAGCAGCCGGGTTCGGCCCGGCAGCTTGCTGGTCCGGGCCAGGGCGCGGCGACCGGTCAGGGCGTTGATGGCGCTCGATTTACCGGCATTCGAGCGGCCAGCAAATGCCACCTCGGCGCCGCGATCGACCGGAAACTGTGGCACAGCAGCCACGCTGAGCATGAATTGGGCTTTGGGAAATCGCGACATTCCTTAGTGTACAATTTCGACACTTTCGCCCCTTGTTTTTGGAGCCGGATCAGCATGTTGAGGTCGATTCGCACCGCTGCCCTCGCCGCCCTCGCGGCCGCCCCGTTACTGACACTGTCGCTCGTGCCGACCACGGCTCAAGCCGGCGATGCAGAAGCTGGTGCCGCGAAAGCGGGCGCCTGCCTCGCCTGCCATGGCGTCAACGGCAACAGCAGCAATCCGGAATGGCCGAGCCTTGCGGGCCAGAACGCTGCGTACGTAGTGGAACAGCTCAAGATGTTTCGCGACGGCAAGCGCGTCAACGTGCTGATGTCGCCGATGGCCATGGGCCTGACGGACGAAGACATCGCCGACATCGGCGCCTACTACGCCGCGCAGACGCCGACGGGCCTCGAAGCCGATCCGAGCTATTGGCAGGCGGGCGAAGCGCTCTATCGCGCGGGCGACCGCAAGCGCAACATCCCGTCCTGCAAGGCCTGCCATGGCCCCGTCGGCAAGGGCAATCCCGGCTCGGGCTATCCCGCGCTGCGCGCGCAGCACTCGGTCTACACGATCAAGCAGCTGAACGACTACGCGTCGGAACAGCGCTACGTCGATGCCGAGGGCAACAAGCAGCGCTCGCGCAACGGGCACATGATGGTGACGATCTCGAAGCGCCTGACGGCGGACGACATGCGTAACCTCGCCTCCTACATCCAGGGCATGCGCTGATGAATGCGCTGCGCAAGTGCACCGGCGCGCTGCTGGTCGCAGCGCTGCTCGCAGGCTGCGCGCAGCCGGAAACGCCGGCACCTGCGCCGGCACCCGAGCCCGCGGCTGCGACCGAAGCGCCCGTCGAAGCCGCTCCCGCAGAGACTGCGCCGGCCGACGCCATGCCGGCCGAGCCCGCCGCGGCACCGGCTGACGCGTCGACCCCGCCGGCCGCTGCGGCGCCGGCTTCGGCGCAGCCGATCCAGCTGGCCGCGGCGACCTCGGTCGGCAACGGCCAGTTCGTCGCCGGGCGCGACTACGTCGTGCTGACGCCGACGCGTCCCACCGATGTCGATGCCGGCAATGTCGAGGTGCTCGAGTTCTTCGCTTACAGCTGCGTGCACTGCTTCGAGATCGATCCGATCCTCGAGAACTGGAAGAAGAGCAAGCCGGCCAACGTCGAGTTCGTGCGCGTGCCCGTGACCTGGGGCCCGCAGGCCAACTGGCATGCGCGCCTGTTCTACACGCTGCAGGTGCTGGGCCAGCTCGACCGGCTGCACAACAAGGTGTTCGACACCTTCCATCGCGGCGGCAACCCGCTGCTCGGCAACGACGAAGAGTCGACGCTGCGCGTCCAGCGCGCCTGGGCCGAGGCCAATGGCATCGACGGCGCGGCGTTCGAGCGCGAGTGGAAGGGCTTTTCGGTGACCACCGCGATGCAGCGCGCGAACCAGCAGCTGCGACGCTACCCGATCACGGGCACGCCCGCGATCGCGGTCGCCGGCAAGTACATGACGAACGTGCCGCACGCCAAGGTGCCGGCGCTGCTGAACGCGCTCGCCGCGACCGAAGCCCGCCGCTGATCGGCGGCGCCCAGCCGCCTCATGCTCAGCGTCTTCGTCCCGAACACGCTCGGCCTGACGCGGCGGGAACTGCCCGCCGACGGCGCGCTGCCCGCCGAGGCGGTCTGGCTCGATCTGTACGAGCCCAAGCCTGAAGAGGAAAAGCGCGTCGAGGAGTTCCTCGCGATCGACGTGCCGACGCGCGAGGAAATGCGCGAGATCGAAACCTCGAACCGCCTCTATGAAGAAGGCGGCGCGCTGTACATGACGGTCACGCTCGTGACCAAGCTCGATTCCGAAGTCCCCGAGAACAACCAGGTGACCTTCGTGCTGAAGGGCCACCGCCTCGCGACCAATCGGTATGTCGACCCGCTGCCGTTCCGCGCGTTCATCGCGTATGCCGAGAAGCACCTGTCGCAGTGCTCGAACGGGCCGCTCGTGTTCGTCGGTTTGCTCGAAGCCATCGTCAACCGGATCGCCGACGTGCTCGAGCGCGCCGGCGCCGATCTCGATGCCGTGTCCGCCGAGGTGTTCGCGCCGCGCCGCCGACGCAGCGGCCCGCGCGACTTCCGCGCCGTGCTGCAACGCATCGGCCACGACGGCGACCTGGTCGGCAAGGCGCGCGAATCGCTGGGTTCGCTGTCGCGCGCGCTCGTGTTCGTGCAGCAGACCGCGACCGACCTGACGCCCGACGTGCGCTCGCGCCTGAAGACCATTTCGCGCGACGTCGCGCAGATGGCCGACCATGCCGGCTTCCTCGGCAACAAGGTCAACTTCATCCTCGATGCGACGCTGGGCATGGTCAATATCGACCAGAACAACATCCTGAAGATCTTCTCGGTCGTGACAGTCGTGCTGCTGCCGCCGTCGGTGATCGGCGCCGCCTTCGGCATGAATTTCGACATCATCCCGACCGCGCACGCCCCCTGGGGCTTCGCCGGAGCCCTGACCCTGATGGGGATTTCGGCCGTCGTGCCGTTCCTGATCTTCAAGTGGCGCGGTTGGTTATAATCCCGCCCCGACGCGCCCGTAGCTCAGCTGGATAGAGTACTGCCCTCCGAAGGCAGGGGTCACAAGTTCGAATCTTGTCGGGCGCGCCAATTCCGATTCGAATCGCGTCGCCGATTCCCGTACCGGCCTCCGACCGACCGACTCAGGGAACAGTGAACCAGACGTTGAACGTCTTCGTGCCGTCAGGCAGCGTGATCTTGGCGAGCACCTTCGAGCCACTGGCGATCGCGATGCCCGCTGCGTCGAGACGGTTCTTGCCACCCGACTTCAGAACCGCCTCCGACGTCTTCAGACCCTGTAGCGCCGTGAGCCTCCCGCTCATGCCCGCGGTCGGAACCGCACGGCCATGGTCTTCCACGTAGACCACGGCGGCGTTGGCGCCAATCACCAACTCGAACGTCAGATCCTTCGAAACCTTCACGATGCCACCGTGCTTCGGCACGACGTCGCCATGAGCGATCGCCTGCGGCCCAACACATAGGCACGCGAGCATCGCCAGTCGGATCATGAAACTCATCGCCGACTCCCGCCGGTCAGCCGGCAGACCTGAGGAAGTAGAACTCGTATTCGGCCACGAGATCAGCGAGCTTCGCATCGTTGCGGGCCGCCGCGAGAAACTCCGCGACGGTCGACTTGGCCCACGCCAGGCCTTCCTTGCCGAGACCGTAGGTATCGTCCTTCGCGTAGATGTTGACCGAGCGCGTGAAGTTCTTGCGGTAGCTGTAGGTCGACAGCGTCGTGCCATTGACGACGAACTCGTAGGTGATCACGAGGTCGTTGTTCATGACGACCGGCAGCAAGCCGAGCGTGCTGCCCGCCAGGATCGCCGACGCGAGGCCCGCGGCCTTGCCGCCCGAAGTGGCCTCGAAGCTGTGCGAGACGCGCAGCAGCACCGGACTGCCGATCAGCTCGGCGTTGATCTGCGCGAAGCGCGGATCGCCCTTGACGAGCTTGTAGAGTTCCTCGCCTGCCACGGTGCCGAACCAGCGCATCGGCGGCAGCGGCCGATTCGGATCCGCTGCGGTCGCCGGCACGGCGGCCGCGGTGGGCACCTGCACGACCGGACCGGTGGCGGGCGCATCGGCGGCGTGGACGGCGGTGCTGAAGGCCAGCGCGAGCAGCGCAACATGGCTGACGACGCGGTGCTCGCGACGCTGGGAGTGGAACATGGCGCGCCTCACTGGTAGCAACTCAGGCTGAGCACGGTGGCGAGCGCCGCATCGTTCGCGGTGCGCATGTCGCCCTTGAAGTTCGGCTCGGCCTCCGTGAACGTGACCCCGTGCTTGCGCAGGAACTGCGCGACGAAGCGCGCGTCGAGCGCGAAGTTGACGTTCTGCGGCAGCACGCCGGATTCCGCGAGCTTCGCCGCGTTCAGCGTGCCCACCGTGACGCCGAGCAGTTCGCCGCCGTCCGACACGACCGGTCCGCCGCTCGATCCCGGCTGGATCGGCGCCGAGAACTGGAACTGCCCCACGGACCCTTCCAGCGCGCCGCGCGAACTGATGTTGCCGCGCGTCAGGTTCGGCGACGCCGCCAGCACCTTCTGCAGCGGATAACCGACGTTGGTGATGCCCTCGCCGAGCACGATTTCCTGGCCCTTGCGCAGCGGCAGGAAGCGCGCGACCGGCTTGCCGGTGTCGATGACGGCAACATCGAGCAGATGGCTGGACGCGACGACACGGCCGGGCACTGCCACGCCGTCGCGCTTGACGTCGACGACGACGCACTCGTCGACGACATGGGCCGCCGTCAGCACCTGCCCGCTCGCATTGATGTAGAAGCCCGTGCCGCTCGCCACCTGTTGTTCGCGGTTGACCAGCAGCGACACATCGATGTCGCCGAGCGTGCCGGTCGGCGCGAACTTGGTCGCATCCGGCGTCAGCTTGGTCACGACGTCGACCAGCACGAGCTGCATGGCCTTGGTCGCCGAGCGATAGAACCCTGCGCCGCCGCTCAGATCGCCCATCGGCGCGCTGCCCGATTGCGTGCCCTCGAGCACGAGCTTGTCCGCCGCGTCATAGACGCGATACGCGAGCTGCGTCGTGATATTGCCCTGGTCGAACTTCAGTTCCGGATGCAGCACCAGCAGCAGTCCGTAAGGCCGCGCATCGCCAAGCGGGGCGAGGAAGCTGTTGCTGAAGAACCCCTGCAGCGTGGCGCTGACACTGTCCTCGAGCGCGCGGCCGGGCTGCGCCCAGAAGCCGCCAGCCGCCACGAAGAAGCGCGCCTTGCGACGCGCCGCCGGCACGTAGGCGGCGACCGTCGTGCCGTTGGGTAGCGTCATGCCTTTCGGGAGCGTGACCCCCTTGGGCAGCGGGTTAGGTGCCTTGGTATTGCTTGCGGCGGGCGCGAGCGCGGACACGCTGGCGAGCGCCAGCAAGAGCAGCAGACGTGCGAGCATCAGGTTCCCCCTTGGAACCCGCAGTCTGCGCTGAGCCCGTGGCGCCGGCAACGGCCGGCGCCGCGGGCAGAGCGTCAGAACGTGACGCGATACTCGATGCCGTAGCGACGCGGCTCGCCGCCGAACACCCACGACCCGAGCGTGCCGACGTCGGCCGCGAAGTCGATGTATTCCTCGTCGCTGAGGTTCTTGCCCCACAGCGACAGGCTCCAGCGATCGCCGCGCGCGAACGTCACGCTGGCATCCAGCAGGCCGAAGCCGTCCTGCGCCAGCCACTCGCGGTTCAGCGTGTCGGTGTAGAACTTGTCGGTGTAATCGAGAACAGCGCTGCGTTGAAGCGCATGCGGCCGTTGGCGAACTGGCTCTTCAGGCCGAGTTCGATCGAATCGACGACTTCCTCATCCGAGGGGCCGAGGAACTCGACCCGCTGCGCGCGCGCGTTGAACACGCCCGAGCGGAAGCCGCGCGTCCAGCTGGCGTAGGTCAGCAGGTCTTCGGTGGCCTGGAACTCGAGGCCGAACTTCGGCGAGAAGTTGTTCCAGTCGCGCTGGCCCGGCAGCGTCACCGTGCAGATCGTGAAATTCAGCGCGCAGCGGCCGGGCGGCGAGAACAGGATTTCCTTGTCCTCCTTCGTGTAGCGCCCGCCGACCGTCGCCGAGAGGCGATCGGTGAACTTCCAGTTGCCCTGGATGAACGCGGCCCAGTTGCTCTGTTCCTGCTCTGTGCGGCCCGCGGTGTTGACGGTGCCGAGCGCGCCACCGAAGGTCGCGCGCCGCTCGCCGGTCAGGAAATCCTGCTTGAAGCAATACAGGCCGGTCGTGAAGCTGATCGTATCGCTGAACGACGAGGCGTAGCGCACCTCCAGCGAGGTCTGGTCCTGCGATTCCTTGTTGTCGGGGAAGTGGAACAGCGTGATCGGCGAGCCGTCGAAATCGGTGCTCGAATCGAAGCGCACGTCGCGCCAGCCGGCGATCGCCATGACCTTGCCGTGCGACAGGGTCCAGTTCGCCTCAACCGCGACCTGCTTGACCTCGGTGATCGAGTAACCCTGCAGGTCGTGGTTGATGTCGTACTTGTCGGCCGGCGGGATGTAGCCGAGCAGCGTCTGCGCGAGCTTCGGGAACACCGGGTTGACGATGTTCTGCGAGGTCGCCGGGCCGCCCTTGTTGGTCTGGTTCTCGCCCTTGACCGTGACATCGAAGCTGTCGCTGAAGTCGAAGCGCACGCTCGGCCGGATCAGCCTCAGGTTCTTTTTGGCCTTGTCTTGCCCGTTGCGCAAGTTCTCGAAGTAGCCATCGGAGTGCGAGTAGATCGCCGAGAGCCGCGCCGAGACGATGTCGGTCAGCGGACCCGTGACGCTGTAGGCGATGTCGGCGCGCCGGAAATTGCCGGCGGTGGCCCTGAACTTCTGGCTGAACTCGCGCTCGGGCCCTGCCGTCGTGACGACGACCGCGCCGCCCGTGACATTACGGCCGAACAGCGTGCCCTGCGGGCCGCGCAGCACCTCGACCGAGCCGATGTCGAAGGTGTCGACCAGCGAGCTCGGGCCGAAGCCGGCATAGATGCCGTCGACGAACAGGCCGACCGCCGGGTCGACCGTGCGCGTGCTGCCGTTGATGCCGATGCCGCGGATGTAGAAGTTCGCGTAGCCGTTGAACGTGGAGACCTGGTTCAGCTGCACGTTGGGCGTGAGCCGCCCGAGGTCTCGCAGGTTGACGGCGAAGTTGCGCACGATCGCGCTCGCATCGAACGCGGAGATGGCGGCGGGCACGTCCTGGTTGGACAGGCCGCTGGCGCCTTTCTGCGAGGTGATGACCACCTCTTCGAGTTCCTGCGCGTTAAGTGCGGCGGCGCCGGAGCCAAGCGCAAGGGCGACAACCCAGGCAACGCCCGGGCGACTGTGGTGCGACATCAGAGTTTCCCACTCTTCATCGAACAGTCGTTCGATAAAGAATTACCACGGCGATCAGAGCGATTGCTAGGCTGGGTCCCCGCCCGCAGAAGCCTTCCGAATCGGCGGTTTTCATGCAGCAGCAAGCCAGTTCCGCACCGTTCGCCGGTTTCCAGCGCGACACGCCATACGCTTGGTCGGTTGCCGGCCTGATGGCGCTCACCTATGCGGTCGCCTTCATCGATCGGCAGGTGCTGAACCTGCTGGTCGATCCGATCAAGCGCGACCTGCTGCTGTCCGACACCTCGATCAGCCTGTTGCAGGGCCTGGCCTTCGTCGCCGCGTACGTGGCGATGGGACCGGTGTTCGGCCGCTACGCCGATCGCGGCAGCCGCCGCAACCTGCTGATCATCGGCGTCACGCTGTGGTGCCTGTTCACCGTGGCCTGCGGCTTCGCGCAGGATTTCTGGACGCTGTTCATCGCCCGCGCCGGCGTCGGTGCGGCGGAGGCCTGCCTGCTGCCCGCCGGCTGGTCGATGCTTGCCGACTACTTCTCTCGCGAGCGGTTGCCGCGCGCGATGAGCATCTTCCTGCTCGGTCCTTTCGTCGGCGGCGGCTTCGCGCTGATCTTCGGCGGGCTGATCGTGCAGGGCGTGGCCGGCATGCAGTTCGGCGGCCCGCTCGCGGGCCTCGAGCCCTGGCAGCTGACCTTCGTTTTCGTCGGCGCGCCGGGACTCGTGCTCGCGGTGCTGCTGCTGCTGGTGCGCGAACCGCCGCGCCACGGCGCCGGCGCAGCGGTCGCGACCGGTGCCGCGCCTGCGCCTGACCCAGGCGGCGCGAACGCCGACCGCGCGTTCACGACCCGCGAGGTCGTCGATTTCCTCTGGCAGGAGCGCGCGTTCTATGGCCGCTTCTTTGGCGGCATGGCGCTGCTGGTCGTCATGCTCTACGCGCTGCCGGCATGGACGCCCGCCTTCCTGATGCGCGCCCATGGCGGCAACCCGCGCGACGTCGGCCTCGAGTACGGCACCGCGACGCTGCTCGCCGGCTCGCTGGGCATCCTGATGGGGCCTTGGATCGCGCGGCGCCTCGCGCGCCGCTGGCCGCAGCAGTCGGAACTGCGCACGACGCTGATCGCCGGCCTGTGCGCGGCGCCCGCCTGCCTCTACCTGCCGTTCGCGCCCAGCTACTGGAGCGCGCTGATCGCTTCGACCATCGGCAGCCTGTGCCTGAACTTCGCGCTGCCGATGGCCGCCTCGGCCCTGCAGGCCTCGACGCCGAACCGGATGCGCGGCCTCGTGACCTCCGCCTATGCGTTCGTGCTGACATCGGTCGGCATGGGCATCGCACCGTCGGTCATCGCGATCGTGACCGACCGCGTGCTGCAGGATCCAATGCGCGTCGGGGTCTCGCTGGGCTGGGTCTGCGGCATTTCGGCGCTGCTCGCCCTGCCGCTGCTGATGGGTGCCGCCCGCCTGTATGGGGCGCGGCTCGAAGCCACGAAAATGTAACGCTGCGATGCGAGCCCGCGCGCCATGGGCTCGCCAAGCTTCGATACCCTGCCGTCGGCACCCGGCCCGCCACCCCGCACCCACCCCTCCCGGGCCGGTCGCGCCCGGCGGGACCAGGGAGACCATGACCCGCGCTGCACCGTCCCCGCCCTTCCGGCTATAATTCCGCGTCTTTAACGGACCACCGGCGGACGGATCGTGAGCAAGCAGGACTCCCAGTTCTTCAACGTTTTCAGCCTCGTACTCGGCATTCTCGTTGCCATCACGCTGGTGCTGTTCGTGCTGGCGCGTTCGGTCGGCGCCGGCACGCAACGCGAACATGTCCTGGAAGACGCGAAGTACCACGCCGCGGTCCGCGAGAACATCCAGCCGTTCGTGAGCGTGGCTGTCGCCGGCGAGGACAATTCCGCGCTCGCGATCGTCGACACCAGCGGGGACGACGCGGGCGGCGCGATGACGGTCGCCCTGACCGATGGCCCCAGCGTCTACGCGGCGGCCTGCACGGCCTGCCATGGCGCCGGCATCGGCGGCGCGCCGAAGACGGGCGATGCCGCTGCATGGGCACCGCGCATCGCGCAGGGCAAGGCCACGCTGTACAAGCACGCGATCGAAGGCTTCCAGGGTTCGGCCGGCGTCATGCCCGCGAAGGGCGGCCGCAGCGATATCAGCGACGAGCTGGTCCAGGCGGCGGTCGATTACATGGCGGGGCTCTAATCCGACAGCGCCCGCCGCAGCGCAACCGCCTCGGCAGCGTGGTGCTCTTCGACCCGCGCCGCCTGTTCCATGTCTGCAATCGTCCGCGCCACGCGCAGGCAGCGGTGTTGCGCCCGCAATGACATCCCGAGCTTGGCCTGCGCCGCGGCCAGCACCCGCCGCGCGCCCGGCGTAGGGTTGGCCAGCGACTCGAGTTCCGCATCGTCGAGACGGCTGTTGAGCTGGCCGCGCTGCTGCTGGCAGGCGCGCGCCGCCGCGACCTGGGCCTGGGCGCGCGCATCGAGATCGTCGCGATCGGTGGCGCGGCGATGCAGTTCGAGGTCTTCGGGCGTCACGCTGCCGAGTTCGAGCCGCAGGTCGAGGCGATCGAGCAGCGGGCCCGACAGCCGCGCGCGATACAGCTCGCGTTGCTTCCCCGTGCAGCGGCAACGCCGCAGGCGATCGCCGAACCAGCCGCAGGGGCAGGGATTCATCGCCGCGACGAGCTGAAAGCGCGCCGGATACTCGGCGCGCAGGTTCGCGCGCGAGACCTGCACGACGCCGGTCTCGAGCGGCTCGCGCAGCGCCTCGAGCACGCGGCGGTCGAACTCCGGCAGCTCGTCGAGGAACAGCACGCCATGGTGCGCGAGCGTGATCTCGCCCGGTCGCACGCGCGTGCCGCCGCCGACGATCGCGCCGGCAGAGGTCGTGTGGTGCGGCGAACGGAACGGCCGCGCGATGCAGGGCGCGCGCGCTTCACCCGCCTGCGCGCCGGCCGGGCCTGACGCGGCTTCCGGCGGTGCCAGCGAGGCGATGCTCGCGACCTCGAGCAGCGCCGCCGTGTCGAGCGGCGGCAGCAGCCCGGGCAGGCGCCGCGCCAGCATGCTCTTGCCGCACCCGGGCGGCCCCATCAGCAGCAGGCTATGCGCGCCGGCCGCGGCGACCACCACCGCGCGCTTGCCCTGCTGCTGGCCGCAGACATCGGCAAGAGCGAGTGACTGCCGCAGGCGGTCGGGTGCGGCGGCCGACGCCGCTGGCAGATCGCGCGGCGCCGGCAGCTCACGCTGGCGCGACAACCAGCCACAGACCTCGAGCAGCGACGCCGCCGCGTGCGCGCGTACGCCCGGCAGCAGCGCGAGTTCCGCGGCACCCGCCGCCGGGATCGCCAGCGCGCGGCCACTGCGCGGCGACGACTGCGCCGACTGGGCCGCCTGCGCGGCGACCAGCAGGCCGGGCACGGCCCGCAGCGCGCCCGTCAGCGCGAGCTCGCCGTAGAACTCGATGCCGTCGAGGTCGAGGGCCGGTTGCAGTTGCCCCGACCCCAGCAGGATGCCGATCGCGATCGCGAGGTCGAAGCGCCCGCCTTCCTTGGGCAGATCCGCCGGGGCCAGGTTGACGGTGATCCGGCCGGCGGGAAATTCGAAGCCGCTGTTGGCGAGCGCTGCGCGCACTCTTTCCTTGCTTTCGCGGACAGCCGCCGCCGGCAGGCCGACGATATTGAACATCGGCAGCCCGGCACCGAGGTGCACTTCGACCGTCACCGGCGGAGCCTTGAGCCCCACCTGGGCGCGGCAACGCAGCTGCGCGAGCGCCATGGCGGCGGTCGGTGTGTGCGCGGGCGCCGTTCAGGCCGCGGGCGGTGGCTCGCCTTTCTCGAGCGCGGCCAGCCGCGCCTCGAGTGCCTCGAGCTTGGCGCGGGTGCGGGCCAGCAGGCGCGCCTGGGCTTCGAACTCGTCGCGCGCGACCAGATCGAGCTTGCCCAGGTTGGCGCGCAGCACGGCGCGGAAATTCGCCTCGAGATCGGCCTGCAGCGCCCGCACCGACGGCGGCACGCTGTCGAGCAGGCGACGCGCGATGTCATCGATGCGGAAACGATCGCGAGGACTGTCGGAACCGGATTCCATGGAAGTCTCCCGGGGCAGGATCACGACCCTGCCCATTGTTGACGCAGCGCCGGGGGCGATGGCTCCAAAACGGTGCAGGCCCCGGCAGCAAAAACCGCATTCCGCCGCGCGTGCGCCCTCTCAGCCCGTGGCATGGAAGGTGCAATGACGCTGGCGGACTACAAGCGGAAGCATACCCGCACGCCTCGCGGCGAGCGATGCGCGTAACGGGTCGAAAGGGCAAGAAATGAAGCTGATCACCGCGATCATTCGCCCTTTCAGGCTCGCCGACCTCGAACTGGCGGTTGCAAAGCTTGGCGTCCAGGGGATGACAGTGACCGAAGTGCAGGGCTACGGCCGACAGAAAGGCCATGCCGAGTACTACCGCGGTGCGGAGTACCGGGTGGACTTCGTGCCGAAGACGCGCGTCGAGATCGCGGTCGACGAATCCATCGTCGAACCGGTGGTCGAGGCGATCGCGAACGTGGCCCGCACTGGCAAGGTCGGCGACGGGAAAATTTTTGTTACGGATCTCGAACAGGCGATTCGGATCCGCACCGGCGAAACGGGTGCGGCGGCCGCCTGAGCGTGATCCTGATGTCCATAGCTGGGAGCAGTCCACAATGACAAAGACGATGACGATGCAATCCGGGCGCATATTCGTGCGCGCAGCGATGGGGGCCCTGTTGGCCCTGCTGCTCGCGCTGATGCCTGCGCTGTCCTTCGCGGCCGATGCGCCGGTGCCCGACAAAGGCGACACGGCGTGGATGCTGGTGTCCACCCTGCTCGTCATCCTGATGACGATCCCCGGCCTCGCGCTGTTCTACGGCGGCCTGGTGCGCGCCAAGAACATGCTGTCGGTGCTGATGCAGGTGATGGTCGGCTTCTCGCTGATCGTCGTGCTCTGGTGCATGTACGGTTACTCGCTGGCCTTCACCGAAGGCAGCGCGTTCATCGGCGGCTTCGACCGGCTGTTCCTGAACGGCGTGTGGGATCCGGCCGCGGGCACTTTCGCGATGGCGGCCACGTTCAGCAAGGGCGTGTACATCCCCGAGATCGTGTTCGTCGCTTTCCAGGCGACGTTCGCGGGCATCACCTGCTGCCTGATCGTCGGTGCCTTCGCCGAACGCATCAAGTTCTCGGCCGTGCTGATCTTCATGGTGCTGTGGTTCACGCTGAGCTACCTGCCGATCGCGCACATGGTCTGGTACTGGATGGGTCCGGACGCGTACAGCTCGGCTGAAGTCGCGGGCGAGATGACCAGCAAGGCCGGCCTGATCTGGCAGTGGGGCGCGCTCGACTTCGCGGGCGGCACGGTCGTGCACATCAATGCCGGTGTCGCGGGCCTCGTCGGCGCCTACATGATCGGCAAGCGCACGGGCTACGGCCGCGAGCCGATGCCGCCGCACAACCTGGTCTTCACGATGGTCGGCGCCTCGCTGCTGTGGGTTGGCTGGTTCGGCTTCAACGCGGGCTCCGCGCTCGAAGCCGGCAACTTCGCGGCGCTGGCGTTCCTGAACACCTTCCTCGCGACGGCCGGTGCGGTGCTCGCCTGGGTGCTCGCCGAGTGGGTCATCAAGGGCAAGCCGTCGATGCTCGGCGCCGCGTCTGGCGCGGTCGCGGGGCTCGTCGCGATCACGCCGGCAGCGGGCAACGTCGGCCCGATCGGCGCGCTGATCATCGGTCTCGCCGCGGGCGTCGTCTGCCTCTGGGGCGTCACCGGGCTGAAGAAGCTGCTGAAGGCCGACGACTCGCTCGACGTGTTCGGCGTGCACGGTCTCGGCGGCATCCTCGGCGCGATCCTGACCGGCGTGTTCAACAACCAGGCGCTCGGCGGCCCGGGCCTCGTGACCGACTGGGTCACGGCGTCGGTCGGCTCGAACGCGATCGCGACCCAGGTCTGGATCCAGACCAAGGGCGTGCTGGTCACGGTGGTCTGGTCGGCGGTTGCCGCCTTCATCGCCTTCAAGATCGCGGATCTGATCGTCGGCCTGCGCGTGCCGGAAGAGCAGGAACGCGAAGGTCTCGATACCAACGAACACGGCGAACGCGCCTACACGAACTGATCGGGTTCCCCCTCATATCCCGATCCGTGCAGGGCGGGGCCACCTTCGGGTGCCCCGCCCTTTTCTTTGTGACGGAGTTCCGGTATTCCGGGCATGGGCCGGCGCCATAATCCGGCCGGAGTACCGCCATGCACAGCACCACGCTCAAGAATTCAGGCCTCGCCGTGCTGACGGCCGCCGCCGCGCTCGCCGCAGCCGTCCTGCTGCTGCAGCCGCCGGCCGCCCACGCCTCCGATGTCTACTGCAAGACGGTCAATCGCAACCTGCAGTGCCGCGACACGCCGTTCGACGGCGCCGTGCTGGTGCGCCGCGGCGGCCAGAGCAGCATCGTCGGCGAGAACATGCAGCCCGTATCGCCGCAGCAGCCGGCGCCCACGACCAATGTCGCCGCGACCAACACCGCCGTCGGCGAGCGCCTGCGGCAAGCCGAGACGACCCGCGCCGTGCAGGCGGAAGTCGCGGCAACTCAGGCGAAGCAGTGCAAGGAAGCGACCGATCGCTACAACCGGGCCATCGAAGCGCGCCGCATCTACAAGCCTGGTCCGAACGGCGAGCAGGTCTTCCTGAACGAGGCGGAACTGACGCAAGCCCGCGTCGATGCGCGCACCGCGCGCGACGTCGCCTGCGGCGCGAAGCCCTGATCGCCGCCGGACGCCGCCCCCATGCGCGTCGCGTTCGCGGGCCTGGGCGCAATGGGCGAGCCCATGGCGCGCAATCTCCATCGGGCCACACTGCTTTCCGCAGTCTGGAATCGCACCAGCGCTCGCGCACAGGCACTCGCCGCTGAACTCGGCGTGACCGCCGCTGCGTCGCCGGCGACGCTCGCAGCGGACGCCGATGTCGTCGTGCTGTGTGTCTCGGCCGATGCCGATGTGCTCGAGGTCGTCGCAGCGCTCGCGCCCGCACTGCGCGCGGGTGCGCTGGTCATCGACTGTTCGACGGTCAGCGCCGACACGGCGCGGCAGGCGGCCGCGCTGCTCGCGGCGCGCGGCGTCGACTTCCTCGACTGCCCCGTCAGCGGCGGCGTCGAGGGTGCGCGCCAGGGCACCCTTGCCATCATGTGCGGCGGCGACCCGGCCGCTTTCGCGCGCGCCCAGCCGGTGCTCGCGGCGATGGGCCGCACGATCACGCATTTCGGGCCCTCGGGCGCCGGGCAGGCTGCGAAGGCCACGAACCAGATCATGTGCGCCGGCATCATCCGCGCTGTCGCCGAAGCGATGGCGTTCGCGCGCGCGCAGGGCCTGCCGCTCGAGCCGCTGGTCGACACGCTCGGCAAAGGCGCGGGCTCGTCCTGGTACTTCGTCAACCGCGCGCCGTTCATGATCCGCGAAGCCTATCCGGCCGGCTTCCGCGTCCGGCTGCACGAGAAGGATCTCAAGATCTGCCGCGACATGGCTGCGCAGCTTGGCGCGTCGCTGCCAGTCGTCGACGCGATGCTGGCCGAGTATGCGCAGCTCATTGCGCAGGGCCATGGCGATGAAGACATCTCGGCCGTGTACCGGCTCAAGACCGGGTTGTTCGGGCGCTGACCATGGCCGCACCGCTGTCCAACGCCGCGCCGGTCGCGCCTGCTGACGCGACGCCGGACCGCGCTGGCGGCGCGCCTTACCTGCCGGATTTCTGCGCGCCGCGCGCGGTGCTCGCCGTCGTGCTGATCGTCGAGCTGACGGCACTGATGCTGGCGCTCGCGCGCGGCAACGACACGCTCGGCTTCTGGACCGATCTCGCGCGCACCTCGCTGTTCCTGCTGTGGATAGGCCTGACGGCCGCCGGCCTGCTGTGCGTGCTGCGCCAGCGGCTCGCCGGCGTCAGCGCAGCACGCAGCTCCATCATCGTGCTGGCGACGATGGCGGCGCTGGTCGCGCTGATCTCGGAAGTCACTTACCAGCTCGGGCAGAGCGCGGCGTTCGGCGGCGGCGAACTGGTCGGGCTGTTTCCGCAGGCGCACGGCGCCTTCCTGCTGCGCAACGTCGGCATCGCGGTGATCATCACCGCGGTCGCACTGCGCTACTTTTTCGTCACGCACGAATGGCGTCGCAACGTCGAGATCCAGGCTCAGGCGCGCGTCAACGCGCTGCAGGCGCGCATCCGGCCGCACTTCCTGTTCAACAGCATGAACACGATCGCGTCGCTGACGCGCACTGATCCGTCGCGCGCGGAGCTCGCGGTGCAGGACCTGGCCGACCTGTTCCGGGCCAGCCTCGCGGAGCAGCGCGGCCAGATCACGCTGGACGAGGAACTCGAGATCGCCGCGACCTACGAGCGCATCGAAAAACTGCGGCTCGGCGAGCGCCTGCAGGTGAACTGGCAGGTGGAGGCGCTGCCGCGCGACGCCGTCGTGCCGTCGCTCGTGCTCCAGCCGCTGCTCGAGAACGCGATCTACCACGGCATCGAGCCGCGCCCCGACGGCGGCATGGTGCAGGTCACGGGCGAGCGCCACCAGGACCTCATCACCATCGTCGTGCGCAATCCGCTGCCAGCGGGCGTCGTCGTGCGCGATGGCAATCGCGTCGCGCTGTCGAACATCCGCGAGCGCCTCGATCTGCTGTACGGCGCGCGCGCTACCATCAAGGCCGGGCGGTTCGACGCCGAGTACATCGTGACGCTGCGCTTCCCCTACTCCCGCCCGAGCCAGGAGGCCTGACATGGCCCAGCACCGCGTCCTGATCGTCGACGACGAAACCCCGGCGCGCGAGCGGCTGCGCGCGCTGGTCGCCGAGTTGCCGGACTGCGAAGTCATCGGCGAGGCCGCCAATGGCCAGCAGGCCCTCGACGTCGCACTGCTCGAAGGCCCGGACATCGTGCTGCTCGACGTGCGCATGCCCGGCATCGACGGACTGCAGGTCGCACAACGCCTGGCGCAACTGCCCGAGCCGCCCGCCGTGATCTTCACGACCGCCTTCGACGAATACGCGCTGCAGGCATTCGATGTGCAGGCCGTTGCCTACCTGCTGAAGCCGATCCGCGCCGAGAAGCTGGCCGCTGCGATCGGCAAGGCGGGCCGCCTGACGCGCCCGCAGCTCGCGCAGGCCGCGCAGGCGGCGCGCTTCGTCGAACTCCGCACCCACATCGCCGTGCGACACCGCGACGGCACGCGCCTCGTGCCGCTCGGCGACGTGCTCTATTTCTATGCCGACCAGAAATACACGACCGTGCGCCATACGAGCGGCGAAGAACTGATCGACGACAGCCTGCGCTCGCTCGAAGACGAACTCGGCGCCGCTGTCGTGCGCATTCATCGCAACACGCTCGTCATGGTCGATCGGCTCACCGCCATCGAACGCGATCCCGAGGGCCAGTCCTTCGTGCGGCTGCGCGACTGCCCGGAGCGGCTCGCCGTCAGCCGGCGCATGGCCTCGGACCTGCGTGAGCGATTCCGCATCTAGGCATTCCCTGCTTTGACTTATAGCTTGCAGTCGCGGTGCGGAGCGCCCACTGTGATGCTGATCACCTCAGCGGCACCCGGCGTCCGTTGTGATCGGCACACGGGAGGTCGTTGCATGCTCGAGTCTGTGGGTCTGGATGCCATGCGCATCCGCGAAATCGCGCGTTCCGAAGTCGATGCCTGGATCGCCGCTGCGCCGGCGCCGGCCCGCGCCCGCCGCATCCTTGCGCCCGATGCCACGCTGCGCGGTGCGACGCTCGCGCGCGTCGAAGCCGTGCTCAACCACACACGACCGGCCAGCGCGAACCGCCGCTGGGTCTGCAAACTGCTGCGTGCCTGGGCGCCGCTCGAGGTGCTGTTCCCGACCCGCGATCACCGCGCCGTGCGCGGCGTCTCGGGCGAAATGCCGCTGCACGTCGCGCTGCTGGTCGAGCGCGAGTACGGCCACGTGCTCGGCGCCGTGCGCAGCCTGTCGGACGCCTACGAACTGCTGCGCGAAGACCGCGACCGGCTGTCGCTGCAGCTGGCGATCGCGCAGGCGCTGCTGCCGCTGCTGCAGGAATCCGGCGCGGACGACCTGCGCTGGCACGATGAACTGCGCCACATGTCGCTCGCGATGGCCGAATACCTGCACCGCAACGCGATCGGGCTCGCGCAGATCCTGCCGGATGATACCGTGATGATCTACGCCGCGACGATCGCGCGCGCCCAGCGGCTGCAGCGCGATGCCTGCCAGCCGGTAGCGGCTCAGCGCGGCGCGTAGTCGAACGAATCGAAGCGCAGTTGCTCCGCGCGCAGCCCGGCTGCCGTGAACGCGGCGCGCGCGGCCTCGATCAGCGCTGGCGGCCCGGCGACCCAGGCCGCGCAGCCGGCGAGCTGCGCATACTCCCTGAGCACTACTTCGTGGACCCAGCCCAGCCGCTGGTGCGGCGCCGTGGTGACGGTCGCCTCTGACAGCACCGCCGTGTAGCGCAGCCGCGGGTGCGCCGCGACCCACTCGCGCAGCAGCGCGTCTTCATAGAGATCGATCGCGTGGCGCGCGCCCCAGAACAGATGCACCGGTCGGGCAGTCGCGCCTGCCACGGTCGTTTCGAGTTCCGTGCGCAGGATGCTCTTGAGCGGCGCGAAGCCCGTGCCGCCGGCCACCAGCAGCAGCGGCTCGGCGCCGGTTTCGTAGGCGAACTGGCCGATCGGCGCTTCGATGCGCAGCAGCGTGCCGACGGCGAGATCCTCGAACAGCCGCTGCGTGAAGTCGCCGCCAGCAACGCGGCGGACGTGCAGCTCCAGCGTGCGCGCATCGTGCGGCGGACTCGCGATCGAGAAGCTGCGGCGGCGATCGTCGTCGAGCAGCACGTCGAGGTACTGGCCGGCGCGGAACTCGAGCGTCTCGACCGCCGGCAGGCGCAGGTCGACGCGCAGCACGTCGGGCGCGAGCAGCGTCTTCGCGGCGATCCGGCACGGCAGCCGCTTGATCTCGACCTCCGGGGCGCGCGCCACGAGCCGCGCCTCGACGACGAGATCGCTGGCAGGCTCGGCCTGGCACAGCAGCACCCGGCCCTGCGCCGCCTCGGCGGGCATCAGCCCGGCCGGCCGGCCCCGCGGATAGTGGATCTCGCCGACGCGCAACCATGCGCGACACGACCCGCAGTGGCCGGCCTTGCAGCTGTGCGGGATGTTGAGGCCCGCCGCGAGCGCGGCATCGAGCACGTTCTGGCCCGGCCGCACGCGGATCTCGCGGCCGTGGGGTTCGATGCGGACGGTGAACATGGGCGGGGGCAGAGGCCTCTGCGTTAGACTCCAGCAATGTTCCACAACCCCGACGCCGAGACAATCGCGACGCTGCTGCAGCGTGCGCGGATCATCGCCGTCGTCGGGCTGTCGGCCGATCCGTCGCGCCCGAGCCATGGGGTCGCGCGCGGCCTGCAGCGCTTCGGCTACCGCATCATCCCGGTCACGCCGAGCGCCGACAGCGTGCTCGGCGAGCGCGCCGTGCCCGACCTCGATCACCTCGGCGATGTGCTGGCCGCCGGCGAGCAGGTCGATCTGGTCGACGTGTTCCGCCGCCCCGAGCATGTGGCCGCCATCGTCGATGACTGCATCCGGCTCGGCCTGCCGGCGCTGTGGCTGCAGGACGGCGTCGTCGACGCGCGCGCCGCGGCGCGTGCGCGCGACGCGGGCATCCTGACGGTCATGGATCGCTGCCTGTGGCGCGACCGCGCCGCCCTCGGTTGAGGCCGGCCCCCGAGTCGCCGCAACGATGAAACTGCGCTTCACGAAAATGCACGGCGCCGGCAACGACTTCATCGTCTTCGATGCGGCCGATGAGCGCGCCGTGCCCAGCGCGGTACAGCTGCGCGCGCTCGCCGACCGTCACACCGGCATCGGCTTCGACCAGGCGCTGGTGCTGATGCCGCCGCGACGCACCGGCACGCAGGTCTACTACCGCATCTTCAATGCCGATGGCGGCGAGGTCGAACAGTGCGGCAACGGCGCGCGCGCGGTCGCCGAGCTGCTGCGCCGCACGGCGCGCGCGCAGCCCGGCGACATCGCGATGGACAGCCCGGCCGGCCCGGTCGCGGCGCGCATCGTCGCCGCCGGCATCATTGCCGTCGACATGGGCGAGCCGCGCTTCGACGCGGCGACGCTGCCGTTCGTCTCATCCGGACCCGTTGCGGCCGGTTCGCCGTTCCACGCGCTGGATGTCGATGGCCAGCGCATCGAGGTGGGCGCCGTCTCGATGGGCAATCCGCATGCGGTGCTGCTCGTCGACGACGTCGCGACCGCGCCCGTGGCCACGCTCGGCGCCGCGATCGAGCGCCATTCGCGCTTCCCGCGGCGCGTCAACGTCGGCTTCCTGCAGATCGTCGACGACTCGCGCGTGAAGCTGCGCGTGTTCGAGCGCGGCGTCGGCGAAACCCAGGCCTGCGGCACCGGCGCCTGCGCGGCGGTTGCAGTCGGGCGCAAAGCTGGCAGACTCGCGGGGCGCGTCAGCGTGCACCTGCCGGGCGGCGTTCTCGACGTCGCCTGGGAAGGTCCGGGGCAGCACCTGTGGCTGCAGGGCCCCGCCGCCGTCGCGTTCGAAGGTGAAGTCGATATCCCGGAGGTCGGTTCCGCATCATGAGTTCCAACGCCGCACGCGGCAGCGCCGCACCCGCCCCCGATGAAGCCGCGATCACGGCCTATCTCGAAACCCACGCGGATTTCTTCGAGCGCCATCCCAATGCGCTGGCGCGCCTGAAGTTGCCGCATGCGCGCGGCGCCGCCGTGTCGCTGATCGAGCGCCAGGTCGAGGTGCTGCGCGACAAGCACGCGGCCATGGAAGAGAAGCTCAACGAGTTCGTCCGCGTCGCGCGCGCCAACGACCAGCTCGCCGACAAGATCCACCGCTTCACGCGCCGGCTGCTGCGCGCCAGCACGCTGGCCGCGACGCTGACGGAGCTCGAGGCCTCGCTGCGCGAGGACTTCGACGCCTTCAACGCCCGGCTGGTGCTGATCGGCCCGGCCGAACCCGCGGTGGCCCAGGGCGGCCTCGAGCGCTTCCTGCGCAGCGTCGCCGGCGACGATGCGGCGCTGCGCTCGTTCGATTCGCTGTTCGAGAGCGCCAAGCCGCGCTGCGGCCAGGTGCGTGACTCACAGCGCGAGTTCCTGTTCGGCGCGGATGCCGGCGGCGTCGCGTCGGTGGCGCTGGTGCCGCTGCTGCGCGCGGGCACCGCGGGCGTCGTCACGCCGGTCGGCCTGCTGGCCGTAGGCTCGAACGATCCGGCGCGTTTCCATCCCGGCATGAGCACGGAGTTCCTCGCCCGCATGGGCGACCTGATCGCCGACGCCGTGCAGCGGTTCCGCTAGGCCCGCCGCGTGCAACCGGCACGCGCAACCGGTGCCGCATGACGCCCGCCGCGCTCGACTGGCTGCCGCGCTTCGAGCGTCATCTCTCGACCGAGCGGCGCCTGTCGGCGCACACGGCGGCCGCCTATCGCCGTGATCTCGCGCGCCTCGTGGCCTATTGCGACACGAATTCGCTCGATGAATGGCGCGCGCTCGACAGCCAGCACATCCGCATGTTCGCGGCGCGCGCGCACGCCGGCGGACTCGATCCGCGCAGCGTGCAGCGGCTGCTGTCGGCGGTGCGCAGCTTCTGCCGCTTCCTGATCCGCGAAGGCGTGCTGACGGCGAATCCCGCCAGCGAGATCCGCGCGCCCAAGACGAAGCGCCGGCTGCCCGGCGCGCTCGACGCCGACCAGATCGCGCGGTTGCTCGAGATTCCGGCCGAGGATGCGCTTGCGATCCGCGATCGCGCGCTGATGGAGCTGTTCTATTCGTCGGGGTTGCGGCTGTCGGAGCTGGTCGCGCTCGAGCTCGGCGAGGTCGACCTGCGCGAGGGCACGGTGCGCGTCACCGGCAAGGGCCGGCGGACGCGGATCGTGCCGGTCGGGCGGATCGCGCGCGAGTCGCTCGAGCGCTGGGGCCGCGAACGGGCCGCGCTCGCGGCCATCGACGAAACCGCGCTGTTCGTCGGCCAGAACGGCCGTCGCCTCGGGCAGCGCGCGATCCAGTCCCGGGTCGCCTACTGGGCGCGCCGCCAGGGCCTGCCCGTGCATGTGCACCCGCACCTGTTCCGCCACTCGTTCGCGACGCATCTGCTTGAATCCAGTCAGGATTTGCGCGGCGTGCAGGAAATGCTGGGGCATGCCGACATCGCCACGACCCAGGTCTATACCCACCTTGATTTCCAGCACCTGGCCCGCATTTACGACAAGGCCCATCCCCGGGCCAGAACCAAGCGAACAGGACGTTCCTGATGTCAGACAGCTTCAATCCCCACGGCACGACCATCCTGGGCGTGCGCAGGGGCGGCATCGTCGCCATTGGTGGCGATGGCCAGGTCAGCCTCGGCAACACCGTGATGAAGGGCAATGCCCGCAAGGTGCGCTTGCTGGGCGGCGGCAAGGTCATCGGCGGCTTCGCCGGCGGCACGGCCGATGCGTTCACGCTGTTCGAGCGCTTCGAGGGCAAGCTCGAGAAGTTCGGCAACCTGACCCGCGCCGCGATCGAACTCGCGAAGGACTGGCGCTCGGATCGCTACCTGCGGCGCCTCGAGGCACTGCTGCTGGTCGGCGACCCGAGCAAGCTGTTCGTGATCTCGGGCAATGGCGACGTCATCGAGCCCGAGCATGACCTGGTCGCGATCGGCTCCGGTGGTCCGTTCGCGCAGTCCGCCGCGCGCGCGCTGCTCGAGAACACCGAGCTCGATGCGCGCAGCATCGTCGAGCGCTCGCTGAACATCGCCGCCGACATCTGTGTCTTCACCAATCGCAACCTGACCATCGAGACCTTGCCGGCGGAGGGCGCGCGATGAACGCCAGACCTGAAGACGCGGCCTCCTCCGCGACCGACGCCCGCGCGAACGACGCGCGCGCACTGACGCCGCGCCAGATCGTCGCCGAGCTCGACAAGCACATCATCGGCCAGAACGATGCCAAGCGCGCCGTCGCGATCGCGCTGCGCAACCGCTGGCGCCGCATGCAGCTCGACGCCGGGCTGCGCACCGAAGTCACGCCGAAGAACATCCTGATGATCGGCCCGACCGGCTGCGGCAAGACCGAGATAGCGCGCCGGCTCGCGAAGCTCGTCAACGCGCCGTTCGTGAAGGTCGAGGCGACGAAGTTCACCGAAGTCGGTTACGTCGGCCGCGACGTCGAGTCCATCGTCAAGGAACTCGCCGAAGTTGCCGTCAAGATCACGCGCGAGGAAGCGATGGCCGGCGTGCGCGAGCGCGCGGCCGATGCCGCCGAGGAGCGCGTGCTCGATGCGCTGCTGCCGCGGCCGCGGATGATGGGCTTCTCGACGGACGAACCGCGCGAGCCGCGCGATGCCGAGACGCGGCAGAAATTCCGCAAGATGCTGCGCGAGCGCCAGCTCGACGACCGCGACGTCGAGATCGAGATGCGCTCGCTGCCGGCGGGCATGGAGATCATGGCGCCGCCCGGCATGGAAGAAATGCAGCAGCAGCTGCAGTCGATGTTCCAGAACCTCGGCGCCGGCCGCAGCAAGCCGCGCAAGCTCAAGGTGCGCGAGGCGCTCAAGCTGCTGGTCGACGAAGAAGCCGCGAAGCTGATCAACGAAGAGGAGATCCGCGCCCGCGCGCTCGCCAACGCCGAGCAGAACGGCATCGTGTTCATCGACGAGATCGACAAGGTCTGCCGCCGCCAGGAGAGCTACGGCGCCGATGTCTCGCGCGAAGGCGTGCAGCGCGACCTGCTGCCGCTGGTCGAGGGCAGCACCGTGTCGACCAAGTACGGCACGCTTAAGACCGACCACGTGCTGTTCATCGCCTCGGGCGCCTTCCACGTCGCCAAGCCCTCGGACCTGATCCCCGAGCTGCAGGGCCGTTTCCCGATCCGCGTCGAACTGAACCCGCTCGCGACCGAAGACTTCGAGCGCATCCTGACCGAGCCCGATGCGTCGCTGACGACGCAGTACGCGGCGCTGCTCGCGACCGAAGGGGTCACCGTGACGTTCGCCGCCGATGGCGTGCTCAAGCTCGCCGAGATCGCGTGGACCGTCAACGAGCGCACCGAGAACATCGGCGCACGGCGACTGCACACGGTCATGGAGCGGCTGCTCGAAACGATCTCGTTCGACGCTCCGGAGCGCGCCGGCACGACGCTCATGATCGACGCCAGCTATGTCGACAACGCGCTCGGCGCGCTGGCGCGCGACGAAGATGTGAGCCGCTACATCCTGTAGGCGTGCAGCTCGACCTCGCCGCCGGCCAGTGCCCGCCGCGCCGTCAGGGCGCGGCGTAGGCCGGCAGCTGCGCGCCCGGCAGCACCAGCACTTCGAATTCCGCGATGCCGTCGCGCAGCTTGCGGATCTCGGTGTACTCGGGCGAGTTCCAGAACGCGCGCGCCGCCTCGAGGCACGGAAAGCGCGCGATGATGACGCCGCGCCCGGGCGGCGGCTGGCCTTCAAATACCTCGAGCGCCGGCGACGCCGCCTCGTACCAACCGCCGTGCTTCGGGTACAGGCCTGACGCAGCCAGCGCGCGCGCATACGCACCAAAGGCCTTACGCTCGCGAATGTCGCCGTACACCAGCATCCGCACCGGGTCGGCGCAGCGTGGCGGCGCAGCGAGCCGCTCGAAGCGATAGCCGCCGAACTTCGGGCCCCAGGTCTGGTTGCCATCGGCGGCGAAGCCGCGATCCCAGTTCGTGAAACCTTCAGCCCCGATCACGGCCTGCGACACGGCGTAGCTCGACCCCTTGTAGGCGTTGCGGCAGCGGTTGCCGACGGTGCCGCCCTCGAAGCGCTGCGGCCCGGTGCGCGTCAGCACCAGATCGCAGCCCTCGAGCGGCACGAGCGCCGCGGGCGCGAGCTGCGCGAACTTGGCCGGATCCTGCCAGCCGCCGATGAAGCGCTGCGGCTCGGGCAGCGTATAGCGCCGCACCGCGAGCGTGCCGTCGGCCTCCGCCGTCAGCCGGGAGATCCGTTGCATGTAGGGCGCTTTGGCATCCTTCATCCAGCTCTCGCTGTAGAGCCAGCGGACGCGCGACGCGTCGGGTGCCGCTGTGTCGGTCGGCCGTTGCCAGATCTCGGCCATGTGCCAGATCGCGATCTCGTAGCGGGCGTCGAGCCTGGCCTGCTGCGCCGTCGTGAAGCTGCCGGCCTGCAGGCGGAGGTAGTCGTCGAGCACGTCGGCCGCGAGCGGCGCCGCAGCCAGCAGCGACAGGACGGCCAGCAGCATCGGACAGAAGCGGTGTGGCACAGGCATGGGCGTATCCTGGACATTGCAGCAGAGCCTGAGTCTAGCGGAAGGGTTCCGGCACCCGGCAAGCGCAGCTTCCGGCAGCGTTCAGCCGCGGCTCCCTAAGGTGCGCGGTCTTTCGGGGTTGGGGCCTGCCGATGCCGGAACAACGCTGGGGCTTTCTGTAGTTCGTCGCGGATCGCCTGCGCGGTCGCGAGCTGCCTGTGGAGTTGCAGGCGGTCTACCTGCGCCACATCGAGCAGTACCTGCGCTTCCACAACCAGTCGTCCCAGGACGAGCGGTTG
>CAZPJE010000235.1:0-2060 GCA_964586725.1 uncultured Steroidobacteraceae bacterium
AATTCGAGTGTCACTTGCCTGATCCAGCGCTCCCTTAAGTACCTCTATCGATCGTTCGCAGAGTGCATCAAGTCGCGCTAGCGTCGTCTGCCTCAGCGCGTGCCGGGCGGTATTTAGTTCGGCCCGGAAGAGGTAGTCGCCTCGGTGGACACCCAAATCCGGCCACCAGTTGACACCTGAAAACCGGCCACCACAGGCGAGCTGAGGCGTAGCCCGGCGGGGCGCCCCGACAGGGGCGTTCACCGCCATGAGCAACGTCTTGGACGAGACCAAACAGCAGCAGGTGATCGCGCTGGGGCGACTGGGGTGGTCGCTGCGGCGCATCGAGGCGGCGACCGGCGTGCGCCGCGAGACGATCAGCGGGTATCTCAGGGCGGCTGGCGTCGCCGTGCGGCGCCGTGGGGGCCGGCCGACGCAGTGGCCGCCGCCAAATCCGGCCACCACGGGCGAGGTGTCCACCGACTCGGTGACCACCGATGCGGTGGTGGCCGCCCCGGTGCGGCCGGGCCGGGCACCGACGGCGAGCGCGTGTGAGCCGTATCGCGAACTGGTCGTAGACGCCGTCCGCCGCGGCCGGAACGCGATGGCGATCTGGCAGGACCTCGTCGACCAGCATGGCTTCGACGGCCGCTATGCGAGTGTGCGCCGCTTCGTCGGGCGCCTGCGCGTGACGACCCCCGAGCCGGCGGGCATCATCGAGACCGCCCCGGGGGAGGAGGCCCAGGTCGATTATGGCGAGGGGCCGATGGTCCGCGATCCGGCCAGCGGCAAGTACAAACGCACGCGACTCTTTGTGCTGACGCTCGGGTACTCGCGCAAGTCGGTGCGGCTGCTCACGTGGCGCTCGAGTAGTCAGCGCTGGGCCGCGCTGCACGAGGAGGCGTTTCGCCGACTCGGCGGCACGCCCCGCGTGATCGTCCTCGACAATCTGCGCGAAGGCGTGCTCACGCCCGACGTGTACGACGCCCAGCTCAATCCGCTGTATCGCGATGTGCTCGCGCACTACGGCGTCGTGGCGCTGCCGTGTCGCGTGCGCGATCCGGATCGCAAAGGCAAAGTGGAGTCGGGCATCGGCCACACGCAGCGCACGCCGCTCAAAGGGCTCCGCTTTGCGACGATTGAGGCGGCGCAAGCCTACCTCGATCAGTGGGAAGTGCGCTGGGCGGACACGCGCATCCATGGCACGACGAAGCGCCAGGTCAGCGTGATGTTTGCCGAGGAGCGGCCGCATCTGCAGCCGCTCCCCCTCGAGCCCTTTCGCTACTATCGCCACGGCACGCGCGTCGTGCATCTCGACGGCTGTGTCGAAGTGGAGGCGGCCTACTACAGTGTGCCGCCCGGCTGGATCGGGCAGCAGGTCGTCGTGCAGTGGGATGATCTCCATGTCCGCGTGCTCGATCCCAAGACGAGCGGCCTGCTGCGCGAACACCTCCGCACGCGGCGCGGCCACCATCGCGTGGCGGACGCAGATCGCCCCACCCGGACACCGACCAAGACGCTGGCGCTGCTGGATCAGGCCCGCAAAGCGGGGCCGTCCATCGGCGCGGTGTGTGACCACATCCATCGGACCGAGGGCGTGCTCGCCCCGCGCCGTATCCTCGGGGTGCTCGCGCTGGCGCGCAAGCATGGCCCGGCCCTGACCGAAGACGCCGCCCACTTCGCCCTCGAAGCGGGGGCGCCGTCGTACCGCTTCCTCCGCCGCTATCTCGAGCGCGTGAAGCTCCCGGCCACCGCACTCAAACAGATCGACCCACTCATCCGCCATCTCACCGACTACCGCGCCCTCATCGAACAGCGAGCTGCCGCCGTATGAACGTCACCGAACTGGATCGCGCCCTCCGGAAACTCCGCCTCTCCGGCATGGCCGACGTCCTGGAAACACGCCTCCGCCATGCGCAGGCCGAGCGGCTGCCGCCGCTCGATCTCATCGCCATGCTCGTCAACGATGAACTGCAGCGGCGGCAGGATCGCCTGCTCGAACGGCGGCGCGTCCAGGCGCGCTTCCGCGACCCGAGTCGCTCGCTGGACTCCTTCGATTTCACCTTCAACAAGAAGATGAA
>CAZPJE010000236.1:0-10939 GCA_964586725.1 uncultured Steroidobacteraceae bacterium
CCCGGCATTATGAGTGCCGTGCTCTAACCGGCTGAGCTACCTTTCCAGCGCCGATTTCGGGGCGCGGCAGTGTGCGTGCGACCACCCGCACTGTCAAGGCGCGGCCGGCTGGCCCGTTCTGACTAGCGCAGTTTGAACCAGTCGGGACGCGCGAGCTTCTGGGTGTCGCCAGTCCGCTCGCGCAGCTTGCGCTCGACTCGCATTCCGGGCCTCAGCGCCGGCAGTCCGAGCAGCCGGCGGCGCTCCTCCTCGAGTCGCGCCTTCAGATACGGCAACAACGCCGCCTGGGCGGGCCCGTCGTCGTCGTTGGCGGCGCCGTAGGCGGCGCAGCAGTAGGAGCTGAAGTACTCGGCGTACAGTTCCTCGTAGTTCGCGAGCGGATCGCCGAACACATCGTCGTCGGCGACATGCACCCCGACATGCAGCGTGCAGATCAGGCTGCAGGCGGAGCGCAGGAACTCGGCATGCGCGATCAGCAGCGATTCGTTGTAGCTGCGCGCCGGCCGCATCTGCATGATCACGTGGCGGCGCACATCCCCGCGCACTTTCTCATCGCGCAGATACTCGAACGGCGCCTTGCGATGAATGAGCTGGAATGCGGTGCGCCGCAACTCGACGATCTGGGCCTCTTCGCGCCGGTGCGCGGCCACGGCGCGCATCAGCGCGGAGTGCTCGCTCTCCCAGCGGGTCCAGGCGCTGGCGTCCTCGAGCACCCGCTTGGCGAGCAGCCGCACCCGTTCATCGTCGGCGCGCAGCGCTGCATCCATGCATTGGCTCGACTCGCGCATCAGCAGCGCGTGTGTGAGAGCTCCCTGTGCCATTTCGCTCCCCCGTGGGGCCTGGACGGAACATAGCGCCAGTTCATAGTTCCCGCCTTATGTCGTACTCGGGCGACAGGTAGCGCCTCGCCACTGTCAAACCAGCGCTCGCGCTGCGGCGCGGCATCAAGCCGCTTGCGCCACTGCCGATACCTGCTTCGGGCGCCACCGCATCTCGGTGGCCGGGAGTTGGCATGCGTCGCAGATCGAAAGCACGGGTTCGGGTGGCTCGCCTGCGCCGCCCCTGGGAAGCACTGCTGCTGATGGCCGCAGCGGCGCTGTTGCTGCTGACGTCCTGCGGCGGTTCGGGCGAAGAACCAGCGGCGGCCGCGCCGGTGCAGAGCGCCTCCGACATGCCGATCGCGCAGCAGGCGTATGCGGGCACGCCGCGCACGCCAGCGGATTTCTACTCCGAGTCGCCGCCGGTAGGCGTCACGGGCACGGTCGCCACGCTGCACCTGAAGAACTCGGATGTCACGCCCGCGGCAAATGGTCCGCGCTACGAACTGTGCACGGAAGACAGCGGCCAGGCGATCAGCTGGTCCGAGATGCGGCCGAGCTTCAATGGCAGCTACGCGGACATCGTCGACATGTCGAGCGACGCGCAGCGCTTCGAGATCATTCGCGTGCCGCGCAGCGACTCGACGGCGCGCCTGCAGCATCGGGTGTTTCGCTGCAGCTACCTCGATCGTTCGACCACGAATCTCGATACGGAATCGGGCAGCGCCGGCACGGTGAACTCGCGACCGCTCGACGCCGCTGCGCTCAAGCGGCTCAGCGAGTACCTGTGGCGCTTCACGATCCACAACAATGCCGACCATGTCGTGCTCTCCTCGGCAGCGACGGCGGCCCCGGCAGGGCAACTGGCGCACACGATCGAGATGGCGCGGCTGACGCGCGCGGCCACGACCGGCGAATGCGACACGATCGCGATCACCCGCTGGCAGCATGTCGCGGATACAACCACGGGCGCGCTGCATCGTGGTCTCACCGAGGTGCGCAGCTTCCGCGCCCGGCGCGACAACCTCGGCACGGTGACGCTCTGCCCCTGACTCGACGCTCCCGCCGCGCTGCCGTACGCTGCGAAGATCACGGCTGCGGATGGCAACAGCATGGGCAACGGAGATTTCGCAGGGCGGGTGGCGCTGGTCACGGGCGGCGCCGACGGCATGGGCTGGGCCACCGCCCAGAAGCTTGCGGCACGCGGCGCGGCAGTACTGATCGGCGACACGAACACCACGCTGGGTGAGGCGCGCGTTGCCGAACTGCAGCGCGCGGGCGCGCGTGCCCGCTTCATCACCGCAGACGTCGGCAACCCGGACGATTGCGCCGCCCTCGTCGCCGCAGCGGTCGACAGCTGGGGTCGCGTGGACGCGGCCTTCAACAACGCGGGCTACCCGGGCGCGTTGCGTCCGCTCGCGGAGCAGACGCGCGAGGACTGGGATCGCGTGATCGCGGTGACGCTGTCGGGCGTGTTCCATTGCATGCGCGCGCAGCTGGCGCAGATGCAGCGCCAGGGCAGCGGTGCCATCGTCAACAACGCCTCGATCTCTGGCCTCGTGGGATTCGCGACGCTGTCGCCCTACTCGGCTGCGAAGCACGGCGTGCTGGGCCTGACGCGCTGCGCGGCGCTCGAGTACGCGCGTGCGTCGCTGCGGGTCAACGCGATCTGCCCGGGCTACATGGATACGTCGATGACGCAGGCCGCGACCACCGAAGCGATGCGGACGGCGTTGGCGCAGAGCGCCCCGATGGGCCGCCTGGGCCAGCCGGCTGAAGCGGCGGAACTGGTCGTCTGGCTGCTGTCGGACGCCGCGAGCTATGTGACGGGCACCTGCATTCCCGTCGACGGCGGCGTGGTGGCCGCCTGAATGCAGCGCGGCGCGCCCGTTGCCGGACGCGCCGCGCATTACTCAACCGAAACTCACTCGAACTTCAGGTTGAACGTCAGGCCCACCGACAGCGGCGGGCCGTAGTTCGTGAAGTTCCACAAGCCTGCCACCGGCAGCGCCGCGATGCGATAGACCTCGTCGGTCAGGTTCGCGCCATACAGCGTGGCTGACCAGCGTTCGTCCTTGTCGTGATAAGTGACGGACGCGCCGAGCAGCGTGCGCTCCTGCATCTGCGTGTTGGCGCCATTGAAGACGTCGGTCTGGCCTTCGTCCTGGTAGTTCACGTCGCCCTGCAGCGTCACGCGCGCGCCGCTGTCGAGGCCGATGTCATACGCGATGTTGATGGCAGCCTTGAACTCCGGCGAGAACGGCACGTCGAACTGCGTCAGATCGACCGGCTGGTTCGTGCCACGCAGGTCGGGCAGGATCGCATCCGAACCATACTTGTGGTCGAGCCAGTTGGCGCTCGCACCGATACGCAGGTTGTCGGTCGGCACCCAGGTCGCTTCGAGGTCGATGCCGGTCACTTCCGACGAACCCGTGTTAACGGTCACCGTCTCCTGCTGGTTCGAGCCGTCCGCCGACCTGTACACGGCGACCACCGCGCGCTGGAGGTTCTCGTAGTCGGTGCGGAACAGCGCCGCGTTGAAGCGCAGGCGGTTGTCGAACAGGTCGGCCTTGTAACCGATCTCGAGGTTCTTGTTCGTCTCCGGGTCATAGGCGCAGCGCGACACCGTCGCGCAGGTCTCCGAGAATCCGCCCGACAGGAAGCCGGTGGCATAGCTCAGGTAGACCAGCGACTGTTCCGACGGCTTGTAATCGACGACCGCGCGCCACGTGACCTCTTCCCATTCGTCGGACGCGAGCACGTCGGTGCCGAAGCTCGAGCGCGGCAGCGGGTTCGAGCGCCCGTCCCACTGGCGCGGCAGGATGCCGGCGCGGCTGATGTTCTGCGAACGCACGTCGCGGCATACGCCGTTGACGATGCGCTGGTCGGACATCGGCGTGAACGCGTTGCACAGGCCGCCGCCATCGACGAGGCGGTCGAAGTCTTTCTCGTCCTTGCTGAAACGCACGCCGGCCGTCAGGCGCACCTGGTCGGTGACCTGATAGCTGCCGTCCCAGTACACCGCGAACTCCTTGCGATCCTGCGACGTCGTCTGCAGCTGGAAGTCGCGGAACACGCTGGTGTCGAGGCTGACGCGACCTGCGGGCGTCAGGAAGGTGCCCGTGACCGGATCAGGCACGGGCAGGAGCCCGACCAGGCCGACCTGGAAGAACGCGCGGAAGTTGAACGTGTCCTTGAAGTAGTTGCCGCCCGCGACGAAGTTGAACGGACCTTCGAAGTCGCTCGCGAAGCGGATCTCCTGCTGGAACGTGAAGCGCTCGGTATTGCGCGTCGAATCGAACAGCGTCAGGAAGGCCTCGCCGGTGTAAGTGCTCGGCAGACGCTGCGTCTCCTGGCGATAGCCCGTGATCGACTTGAATTCGCCGAACCCGGTGCCATACGACTGCGTCAGGTACAGGCCCTCGGTGTCGACGCGGTGGCCCTGGTCCATCTTGATGTCGGCATTGCCGGTGATGGCCGTGCTGAACACATCGCGCTGCCCAGCCAGCTGGATGCCCGGGAAGCCGAGCGCGGTGAGCAGGTCCGTCGCCGTGCTCTCGTTGACGCCCGGCGGGCTGTCCGAACGATCGCGCACGACTTCACCGATCAGCAGCGCCGAGTAGGTTTCGTTCGGTTCCCACAGCAGCTTGACCTTGGCCGCAGTCACGTCCTTGCCGCCGAGGCGACCGCCGGTGCCGCGATTGTTGAGGTCGATGCCATCGGGCGGCCGCGTGCCCATCGGAATGCCGAAGGCGCCCCAGATCGGCACGTTGTTCGGATACGTCGCCGTGGCCTTGTCGTTGGTGTAGTAGCCGGCGTCGTTGTCGTAGATCGCCGCGATGCGCAGCGCGAGCGTATCGCCGAAGGGCACGTTGACCGCAGCCTTGATGCTGCTCGTATCCGCGCCGTTGCGATACTGGCCGACGGCGAACTGCGCTTCCGCGCCGTACTCGCCGAGCACTGGCCGCTTCGAGGTCACGCTGATGACGCCGCCAGTCGTGTTCTTGCCGAACAGGGTGCCCTGCGGTCCGCGATAGACCTCGATCTGCTGCGTGTCGAACAACGTCAGGAACTGCGACGTCACGTGGCTCAGCACGAATTCGTCCATCAGGAAGCTGACGGGCGCGTCCTGCGTGACGAGGATGATGTTGGTGCCCGTGCCGCGCATGCCGCCGCCCGTCGCGTTGAAGCCCGCCGGGTTCGAGAACACGAGGCCCGGCGCCAGGTTCTGCAGCGCGCGGACGTCGTTGATGGGCGAACGCTGCAGATCAGCCTCGCTGATCGCAGACAACGCGATCGGCACGTCCTGCGACTCGACGTTGCGCTTGGTGCCGGTGATGATGACTTCTTCGAGTGAACCCAGCGACTGCGCACTGGATTCCTGCTGCTCCTGGGCCGCGCCGATCGACGGCAAGGCCACCGCACAAAGACCAGCCAGCAACGCAAGCGTTCGCCGGTGCGCACCGGAGTTTCTGAACACCATGAATTCCCCCTCTCTGATTCGGAAACAAACCGTCGTGCTTGTTTTTTTACAAGCGACAGGAGTTAACGATAGTCGTGGGAAAAAATCAATCATGACTGTTTTTTTGTTAGCCTCTGGCGGCGCCTGCGCAGCGCCGACGCTGCGCGTTCGCGCCGTCGAATGGCCTGTTTTTTTTGCGCTGCATCAATGAGGAATCACCGGAGGTAGACGTGACCGCACTTCGCTCCCCCATCAAGGCCGTGGCGTTGCTGCTTCTCTGCAGCGCCGTGCTACCGTCCGTTTCACGCGCCGCCACCGAGCGTGACGCCGCAGCGCTGTACAAGGAGTTCTGCGCCGCCTGCCACGAGGGCGGCGTGCCGCGCGCGCCGCACTCGGTGAAGTTCCAGATGCTGGGCGCCGGCGCGCTCCTGCGCGCGATGGAGTCCGGCGTGATGCAAACGCAGGCGGCAGCACTGTCACCTGCCGAGCGTCGCTCGCTGGCCAACTTCCTGGGCGGTTCGGTCGCGTCGGCCGATGCGCAGCTGCGCGCGCCCCAGTGCAGCGGCGCGAGCGCCGAGTTCGACGCCTCGCGGCCGCCATCGCTGGCAGGCTGGGGCATGACGCCCGAGAACACGCGCCATGTCGACGCGCGCACCGCACGCCTCCGTGAGCGCGATGTGCCCCGGCTCGCGGTGAAATGGTCATTCGCGTTTCCAGGTGCCACCCGCGCGCGCTCGCAGCCGACCTTCGGCGGCGGCGCGCTGTACGTCGGCAGCCAGGACGGCACTGTCTATGCGCTCGATCTCGACACGGGCTGCGTGCGCTGGAGCTTCGCGGCAGAGGCGGAGGTACGCACGAGTCCGGTGCTCGAACCGTGGCGCCGCGGCGACCGCAATGCGCGACCGCGCCTGTGGATCGCCGACTTCAATGGCAATGCCTACGCGCTCGACGCCCGCAGCGGCCAGCAGCTGTGGAAGACGCGCGTCGACTCGCACCCGCGCCTGACCATCACGGGCTCGCCGCGGTATCACGACGGCCGCCTGTACGTGCCGATGTCTTCGACCGAGTGGGCGGCGGCGGCGGATCCGGCCTACGAGTGCTGCACGTTCCGGGGTGGCGTCGCTGCGCTCGATGCGACCAGCGGTGCGCTCGTCTGGCGCTCCTACACCATTCCGGAAGAGCCGCGGCTGACCGGTGAGCTGAACTCGGCCGGCGCGGCACGGCGTCATCCGTCCGGTGCGCCGGTCTGGAACTCACCGACCATCGATGCGAAGCGACGCCGCCTCTACGTGGGAACCGGCGAGGCCTACACGTCGCCGGCCGCCGCGCAGAGCGATGCGGTCATCGCTTACGACCTCGACACCGGCCGCATGCTGTGGTGGCACCAATCGCTGCCAGGCGACGCATGGAACATGGCCTGCTTCATCGGGGGCGGCCCGAACTGTCCGGTCGAGAACGGCCCCGACCTCGACATCGGCGCACCACCCGTGCTGCACCGCCTCGGCGACGGTCGTGAAGTCCTGCTCGTCGGGCAGAAATCCGCCGATGTGTTCGCGCTCGATCCGAACGACGGCAAACTGCTGTGGAAGGTCCGCTACGGACGCGGCGGTTTCGCCGGCGGCGTGCACTGGGGACTGGCCGCGAACGCGACCACGCTGTTCGCGCCGAACGCCGACACCACTTTCCTAGGCACCGAGCAGGGCGTGGCCAAGCCCGGGTTGTTCGCGCTCGATCCCGCGACGGGCGCGATCCGCTGGTTCGCGGCAGCGCCGGATGTCTGCGCGGCGGAATTGCGCCCCGCCTGCGATCCGGGCTTCTCGCCGCCGCCGACCTCGATACCCGGCGTCGTGTTCCAGCCCAGCTTCGATGGCTGGCTGCGCGCGTACTCGGCGCGCAGCGGCGCGCTGCTGTGGGGCTTCGATACGGTGCGGGACTTCGTGACGGTGTCCGGCGCAAAGGCCCGCGGCGGTTCGATCGAGAGCGCGGGCGCGATCGTCGTCGACGGCCACGTGATCGTGAACTCCGGCTACCTGTTCGGCGGGCGAATGCCAGGCAACGTGCTGCTGGTGTTCAGCGTCGACGGCCGCTGAGCAGCGCTGCGCCATGAGCACTCAGAACGACCCGCTCGCGCAGTGGAACCTCATGGAGCCGGCCGTGCAGCAGTGCCCCTACGGGTTCTATCGCGCGGCGCGGCAGCAGGCGCCGGTCTACCGGATGCCACAGACCGGGTTCTACCTCGTCACTTCGTTCGAGCTGTGCCGGGATGTGATCCGCCAACCCGACGTGTTCGCGTCGGGCGTGAGCCCGATGGCACTGCGCGAGGGCGGCGTCCCGCAGGACATCGTCGACATCTATGTCAACGAAGGCTGGGTGCCGCTCGCGTCCTGCTCGACCTCGGACCCGCCGCGCCACACCCGCGTGCGCGATTTCCTCGAACCGCTGTTCACGGCCCGGCGGGTGCGGGAGATCACGCCCCTGATCGACCGCACTGCCCGCGAGCTGCTCGATGCGCTCGAGTCGCGCACGCAGATCGAATTCGTGCACGATTTCTCGCACCCGCTGCCGATGATCGTCATCGCCGAACTGATCGGCGTGCCGTCGCGGGATCTAGCCCGCTTCAAGGCCTGGTCCGACGCGATCGTCGAACCGTTCAGCATGATGGTGTCGCACGAGCGCGAACTCGAGTGCGCGCGCCTGGTCGTCGAGATGCAGCACTACTTTGCGGACCTGCTGGCGGAGCGTCGCCGCGAGCCTCGGGATGACCTGCTCACCGCGCTGGTGCGCGCCGCGGACAACCCCGAGCTGGCGTTCGATCTGCAGGAACAGCTGACCATCATCACCATCGACCTGCTGGCCTCGGGCAACGAGACCACGACGGCGGCCATCACGTCGGGCATGCTGCTGCTGATCCGCGATCCGGCTGCGCTCGCCGCCGTGCGACGCGACCGCGAGCTGCTGCACAACCTCGCCGAAGAAGTGCTGCGGCTCGAATCGCCGGCGCAGGGCATGTTCCGGCGCGTCACGCGCGACACGGCACTCGGCGGCGTCGCGTTGCGCGAAGGCGATCTGCTGTCGATCCGTTTCGGCGCAGCGAACCGCGACGAGGCGCAGTTCCCCCGCGCCGATGCGATCGACCTGCACCGCACACAGCCGGGCAAGCACCTCGCGCTCGGCATGGGCCGGCATCACTGCATCGGTGCGCAACTCGCGCGGCAGGAACTGGTCAGCGCGTTCGGCGCGCTGCTGGATCGCTACAGCTCCTTCGAACTGACGCCCGGCGCAGCGGAACCCGGCTACACGCCGAGCTTTTTCGGCCGCAACCTCCGCGAGCTGCACGTCACGCTGCGGCCGGTCTGAGCCGCATCGGCCGCGCGATCAGCGCTGGTACACCGGATCGCCGCGATCGCGGCTGCCGAGGATCTTCAGCACCGCGAACATTCCTTCGTCCCAGATCGACGACGTCGGCTGGTTCACGTTCCAGTCCATGACCACGGTGCGCTTCGCGATGCGCCAGACGCCAGCGCGTTTCTCGAGCCGGTCGACGTAGCGCCCGCCGTACAGGAAGTCGTTCTGCACCTTGGACGCATCGAAGCCGTAGCGCGCGAGATAGCTCGGGCCGAACACTTCGAGGGTCTTCTGCGGGTCGCCCTTCACGCGGTGATAGGCGAACAGGTAGGACTCGGTGTGGGCAACGTCGCCCTCCACTTCCATGTGCACGTTCATGATCGCGTGCATCGTGACCTCGAACCAGGCCTGGATCTCGCGGATGATGAATTCCGCGAACTCCTGCGCGTTGCCGGCAAACACGCCGTGGTCGTCGAAGCCGTCTTCCCAGTACACGCTCTTCATCAGCTCGACGTCGCAGCGGTCCAGCGCCCTGCAGTAGCTCGTCAGCACGTGGTAGATCTTCTGGCGATCGACGAGTTCCTGCAGCTCAGCGGGCAACTTTTCCATCGAATTCTCCTTGTCAGGGCTCAGCGCTTCTTGCGCGGCAGCGCGAAGGCCACGATCTCATCGCCTGGCGTGGAACCGAACCACAGGTGGTGTCCGGTCGCGAGCACGACGAACTGCCGCCCCTGCGCCTCATACGTCATCGGCGTGGTCTGGGTGCCGGCAGGCAGCTCATGCCGCCACAGCATGCGGCCGGTGTCGATGTCGAACGCGCGCAGGAAGCCATCCATCGTCGCGGCGATGAACACCAGCCCGCCTGCCGTGATGACCGGACCGCCGAGGTTGGGCGTGCCCAGGTTCCACTCGAAGCGGATCGGCAGCCGCTTTTCGATCGAACCCAGCGGCACGCGCCACTTGATCGCACCGGAATCCAGATCGACGGCAACCAGCTCGCCCCACGGCGGCGCCGTGCAGGGCGCGCCCCAGGGCGACAGCAGCCATTCGCGCCGCACGCCATAGGGCGTGCCGGTCGCAGCCGACGTGTCGCGGCCATCCTTCAGCTCGATGCCCTCGACGCCCGGGATCTCCTTGCGCGGCACCAGCACGACCACCTGCGGCACGCGGTTGACGTTGATCAGCATCAGCTGCCGCCTGGTGTCGAACGCGGCGCCACCCCAGTTCGCGCCGCCCGCCGTGCCGGGCGAGAGGATGGTGCCCGGCGCGGTGGTGGGCGGCGTGAAGATGCCTTCCGAGCGCAGCGATTCGATCTTGCGGCGGCAGGCGGCCTTGTCCCAGAACGTGAAGCCCCAGGCGTCCTCGGGCTTCACCGACGTCGGCACCAGCGGCTCGGGCTTGACCGGGAATGGCTGGGTCGGCGACAGCCACTCGCCCGGCAGCGCGCCCTGCGGCACCGGGCGATCCTCGATCGGGAACAGCGGCGTGCCGTTGGTGCGGTCGAACACGAACACGAAGCCCTGCTTGGTGTTCTGCACGACGGCGGGCACCGGCTTGCCGTTGCGGCGCAACTCCGCGAGCAGCGGCGGCGCCGAGACGTCGTAGTCCCAGATGTCGTGCCGCACGCTCTGGAAGTGCCAGATGCGTTGCCCGGTCGTGGCGTTCAGCGCCACCAGCGAACTCGAATACAGGTTGTCGCCCTTGCGCTCGCCGCCCCAGAAATCCGGCGACGCCGAACCGATCGGTGCGTAGATGATGCCGCGCGCCTCGTCCGCGACCATCGTTGACCAGACGTTCGCCGAGCCCGTGCGCAGTGCGCTGTCATCGAACCAGGTGGCGTAGGCCGGATCGGCCCGGTCGCGCGGGACGGGATCGAACTGCCAGCGCGGCTCGCCCGTGCGGACGTCGAACGCGTAGATCGTGCCAGGCGGCGAATCGGTGCGGATGTTGTCCATGATGGACGCACTGATCGCGACGACCCCCGAGGCGATCACCGGCGCAGAGATGAACTTCGATTCGCCGGGATACTGGTCGGCCGGCTGACGCTCGACCTTGACCTGGCCGTTGACGCCGAATCCCGCGCAGGGCTTGCCGGTGCGGGCATCGAGCGCGATCAACCGCAGGTCGACGGTGGCGGTCAGGATGCGCTTTGCGCAGGCAGCAGTCGCCGCTGCCTGCGGATCGCGCCACTGGCTGACGCCGCGGCAGCTGTACTGGTACGGCAGCTTGAGATCGAGCCGCACCTTCGGATCGAACACCCAGCGTTCGCGCCCGGTCGCGGCATCGAGCGCGATGACGCGATTGAACGGCGTGC
>CAZPJE010000237.1:0-4548 GCA_964586725.1 uncultured Steroidobacteraceae bacterium
GAAGCGTTCAAGACGAAGTTCAACGTCACCATCGCCGCGGTGGCGGCGGGCGGCGGCGGCGGCGCGGCGGCGGCGGCTCCGGCGGCAGAAGAGCAGACCGAGTTCACCGTCATCCTCAAGGAAGCCGGCGCGAAGAAGATCCAGGTCATCAAGGTGGTGCGCGAGCTCACCGGCCTGGGCCTGAAGGAAGCGAAGGACCTGGTCGACGGTGCGCCCAAGACGCTGAAGGAGAATGTGTCGAAGGACGAAGCCGCGCAGATCAAGGCCAAGCTCGAGGCCGAAGGCGCTGGCGTCGAAGTCAAGTAATCCGTCGGCCCTCCAGCCACCGGTTTACGTCGACACCCTGTAGTTCCGCCGTTGTAACGCTCCGCCCCGGGGGCTCCGGTCACGAAAAAGTGACCGGAGCCGTCGGGGACGGAGCGCTTTGCGCCCCCGGGCGGCCGACCGGCCTCCCCGGGATCGCGTGCCCCGCCAGAGGGTGAGCCCCTTAAGGATATGATGAACCAGATCTCGTTCGCGAAGCTCGAGACGGGCATGGACATGCCCCACCTGCTGGACATCCAGACGCGCGCCTTCGAGTCGCTGCTGCAACTGGATGCCGCGCAGCAGGAGCGCGAGGACGTCGGCCTCGAGCGCGTCTTCAAGGACCTGTTCCCGATCACGGATGTCCACGAGAACTTCTCGCTGGAATTCGTGCGGTACTCGCTGGGTGAGCCCAAGTACACGGTCGCCGAATGCATTGAGCGCGACATGACGTACTCGGCCCCACTCAAGGCCACCCTCCAGCTCGTCATTTTCGAGGATACCGGCGACGGCAAGCGCCCCCGGAACATCATCGAAAAGGAAGTCTACCTTGGCGAACTGCCGCTCCTCACCGAGCTCGGCACCTTCGTCATCAATGGCGCGGAGCGCGTCATCGTTTCGCAGCTCCATCGCTCGCCGGGCGTGGTGTTCGAGGAGAGCACGCACCCCAACGGCCAGCGGCTGCTGTCGTCGCGGATCATTCCGTTCCGCGGTTCGTGGGTCGAGTTCACCGTGGACATCCACGACGTGATCTACGTCCACATCGACAAGAAGAAGAAGTTCCCCGCCACGGCGTTGCTCCGGGCCTTCGGCTACGGGGAGAACCGCGACATCCTGCGGCTCTTCTTCGCCGAGCGCGAGCTCGACCTCACCAAGAAGCGCGAAACGCGCAACGACATTCGTGAGGTGCTCGGTGCCATCATTGCCGAGGACATCACGCTCGAGGGCGAGGTCACGTCCGAGGATGCGCCGAAGCCGAAGACCAAGAAGGCCAAGGCCGAACGTGAGCGCAACGAGGCGGCGCTGCTCGTGCGCGAAGGCGATGAGCTCACCGAAGAGGTGCTCAATCGGCTCGTGCGTCAGGGCGTGAAGAAGATCAAGGTGTTCGCCTCGTACACCCAGATCGACCTGCGCGACGAACAGGACGCGATCGACCGGGGCGAGCGCGACGTGCGCCGCACCCTGGCCCGCGACGTGATCGACGCCGACACCGGCGAGGTCGTGGCCGACAAGGACACGGCCCTCACCGACGCCGTCATCAAGAAGATCCGCAAGGCGGACATCGTGAAGGTGTTCGTGTTCGTCGCCTCCGGTCGCGCCGAGTCGACGCTCATCAAGAACACGCTGGCGAAGGATCCGACCAAGCACGAGGAGGAGGCGCTCAAGCAGATCTACGCGCTGCTCCGCCCGGGTGACGCGCCCAACCGCGAAACGGCCAAGCAGGCGCTCGAGCGCCTGTTCTTCTCGCCCAAGCGCTACGACCTCGGGCGCGTGGGCCGCTACAAGATCAACCAGCGCCTGCGCCTGAACACGCCCATGAGCACCACGGTCCTCACCAAGGACGACTTCGTGGAGATCATGCGCCAGCTCGTCGAGCTGCACGAGGGCCGCGGTGATGTGGACGACATCGACCAGCTGGGCAACCGCCGCATCCGCTCGGTGGGTGAGCTGATCGCGAACCAGTTCTCCGTGGGCCTCTCGCGCATGGCGCGCCTGGTCAAGGAGCGCATGTCGCTCAACACCGACCCCGAGAAGATCTCGCTCGATGACCTCGTCAACGCCCGCACGGTGTCGGCGGTCATCCAGGCGTTCTTCGGGTCGTCGCAGCTGTCGCAGTTCATGGACCAGACCAACCCGCTCGCCGAACTGACGCACAAGCGGCGTCTGTCGGCGCTCGGACCGGGCGGCCTCACGCGCGAGCGCGCCGGCTTCGAAGTCCGTGACGTGCACTATTCGCAGTACGGGCGCATGTGCCCCATCGAGACGCCGGAAGGCCCGAACATCGGCCTCATCACGTCGCTCGCCTGCTTCGCCCGCGTGAACGATCTCGGCTTCATCGAGACCCCGTACCGCATCGTGAAGGATGGGCGCGTGACGGGCGAGATCGTGTGGCTCGACGCGAACCGCGAGGAAGACGCGATCATCGCGCAGGCCAACTCGAAGCTCAATCCCGACGGCACCTTCGTCGACGGGCTGGTGCTGTCGCGCAAGCGCGGCGACCTGCCGCTCGTGCCGCCCACGGACATCGACTACATGGACGTGGCGCCGGAGCAGCTGGTGTCCATTGCCGCGGCGCTCATCCCGTTCCTCGAGCACGACGACGCCAACCGCGCGCTCATGGGCTCGAACATGCAGCGCCAGGCCGTCCCGCTGCTCAATCCGGCCACGCCGCTGGTGGGCACGGGGCTCGAGGCCACGGTGGCGGTGGACTCGGGCGCGGTGATCATCGCGCGCCGGGCGGGCATCGTCACGAGCGTCACCGCCGATGAGATCATCGTCGACGCGGGGCTCATCGCCGGCGCCGTCGACACCGACCGGCCGCTGGCGCGGCTGGGCCAGCTCGATCGCTACAAGCTCAAGAAGTACTGGCGTACCAACCAGGACACCGCCATCAACCAGCGCCCGCTGGTCACGATGGGGCAGCAGGTCGCGAAGGGCGAGGTGCTCGCCGATGGCGCCGCCACCGAAATGGGGCAGCTGGCGCTCGGCCGCAACGTCACCGTGGCCTTCATGCCCTGGTACGGCCACAACTTCGAAGACGCCATCGTGCTCTCCGAGCGCCTGGTCAAGTTCGACGTGTTCTCGTCGATCCACATCCAGGAGCTCGAACTGCACGTGCGCGACACGAAGCGCGGGCAGGAAGAGATCACGCGCGAAATTCCGAACGTCGCCGAGGAGTCGCTGGTCGACCTCGACGAGCGCGGCATCGTGCGGATCGGCGCGCAGGTGAAGCCCGGCGACATCCTCGTCGGCAAGATCACGCCGAAGGGCGAGACCGAGCTGTCGCCGGAAGAGAAGCTGCTCACGGCCATCTTCGGTGAGAAGGCGAAGGACGTGAAGGACAGCTCGCTCAAGGTGCCGCCCGGCATGGAAGGCACCGTGATCGACGTCAAGATCTTCTCGCGTGTCGAAGATCAGGTGGTGGAGAAGGACCGCGGTGAGCGCATCGGTGAAGTGCGCCGCCTCGAGGGCGAGGAGAAGATCCGCGTCAACGAGGTGCGCGACGCCGAGTTGGCCACGCTCCTGACGGGCGAAACGATCCAGCTGGCGCTGAAGGCGGGCACCGTGGAAGAGGCGATCCCGGCCGGGACCGTGCTCACCGCGGAGATGCTGGCCGGCCTCCGCTTCGCGACGCTCGACCTCAAGACGTTCCGGGTGGAGAAGAAGGCGGCCAACGAGCGTGTGCGCGAGATCATCGACGCCGCGAACGAGGAGAAGAGCCGCATCGAGGAGCGGGCGGAGGAGCGCATCGACCGCATCCTGCAGCCCGACGAACTGCCGCCGGGCGTGATCCAGCTGGTGAAGGTCTACCTGGCCGAGAAGCGCAAGATCTCGGTGGGTGACAAGATGGCCGGCCGTCACGGCAACAAGGGTATCGTGGCCCGCATCGTCCCCGAGGAAGACATGCCGTTCCTGCCGAACGGTCGTCCGGTGGACATCGTGCTCAACCCGCTGGGCGTGCCGTCGCGCATGAACGTGGGGCAGATCCTGGAGACCCACCTGGGGTGGGCCGCGAAGCTGCTCAACTTCTACGCGAAGACGCCGGTGTTCGAAGGCGCGAACGAGCGCGAAATCGGCCTGCTGCTGAAGCTGGCCGGGCTGCGGTGGGCGCGTGAAACGCTGGTGCTGGGCGCGGCGGCGAGCGACGCCACGCCGGCCGAAGTGAAGGCGCTGCTGGCCGACATCAAGCCGGACCGCCGTCTGCCGGACAAGGTGGAGCTGCTGGCCGACGCCAACCTGAACGACCTCAACGCCAAGGGGATGAGCCCCGAGACGAAGGCGCTGTTCAGCAAGGTGAAGGGCTTCGTGACGGCGGCGGCGCGCACGCTGGCGGAGCGCGAAACGGCGGCGGTGCAGGCGGCGATCGCCGTGCACCGGGCCGGTGACGAGCTGCCGGGCGATGCCACGGCGGCGTCGGCCGCGGCGGCCATTGCCAGCCTGGAGGCCGAGGCCGCGCTGTCGCCGGCCGACACGCTGCGCCGCATCGGGCAGCCCGCGCTGGCGGCGCTGCTGGCCGGAGACAGC